>NZ_CP014544.1:2637500-2937500 GCF_001586255.1 Zhongshania aliphaticivorans | reverse complement strand
TCCTTGTGGGGATTGCTGGGCAAGTGGGTACTTTTAAAACTCGGCAATTTCAGTGTCACGGGCAAGTCGACTTTTAACCAGCGGGCCATTGGTGCAATGGTCCAGCCCTGGATGACCAGCGAGGTTAATACCACGAAGAACACCAATTCAAAGTAAATGCGCGCGTTCTCTAAGCCTGCGAGGGAGGGGAATAGAGCGAGGATGATCGGTACCGCACCGCGTAATCCGCACCAGCTTACAAAAACTTGATCGCGCACGGGAAACCTGAACGGCAGCAGTGATACCGCTACCGCCAGTGGCCGCGCGATGAATATCAGTATACCGGCGATAATTAGCGCCGGAATGATGATGGGTGGCAGCAGACTCGGCGTTACCAAGAGGCCTAGCATTAAGAACATGCCAATCTGGCTCAACCAGGCGATGCCATCGTGAAAGCGTCGTATGTCAATCATATACAAAGATGACGTGGTGCCGGTCATCACGCCAGCGATGTAAATGGCGAGAAAACCACTGCCCCCGCTAAAGCTGGTGCCGCCAAATAAGGTGAGCGCGGCGGCAAAGACCATTAATGGGTATAAGGACACCGGCAATGTTATTTTGCCCAGCGCTGCTGGGATGGCGTAGCCGCCCAGCACCCCGAAGAGAAGGCCTAGACCCATTTGCTTGGCAAGCTCGGCTAGCAGCAGCCAGCCACTTAATCCGGCAGGGCTGCTCAGGGCTTCAACGAGTGTGATCGTCAAGAAAATGGCCATAGGGTCGTTGGAGCCAGATTCAATTTCTAGGGTGGCACCGGTTCGATCCTTTAGGTTTAGCCCAGCATTTTTGATAAGGCCGAATACCGCCGCCGCATCTGTTGAGCCGACGATCGCGCCGATCAATAAGCCCTCTTGCCAAGGTAGGTCAAGGATATAACAGGCGGCTGCGCCGGTTATTCCCGCGGTGAGAAATACGCCCACAGTGGCTAAGGAGAGCGCAGGCCGTAAGCTGCTGCGAAAAGTATCCATACGCGTGCCAAGTCCGCCATCAAAAATGATAATGGCGAGTGCGAGGTTGCCAATTAAAAACGCGGTGTCGATATCATCAAAGTGGATGCCGCCGATGCCGTCTTCACCAGCTAGCATGCCGAGCAGCAGGAATATCAGTAATAGGGGAGCCCCTAGGCGACGGGAGATGATGCTGGCAAACACCGCAAACAAGAACAGTGCGGCGCCGATAAATACAAGTTGGTAGGTGTGTTCAATCATTTGTCGGTTAGGTGCTCATCACTTGCGGTGTATTGGGCTAGTTCTTTGTAGTCTGGCTAGGTAACGGCAATTCTATCCCATTAAGGTCCTCCTCTTGGCCTTTAATAGGTAGGCTAGATAATTATAGGGAACCGTGGCGATTTCTGCTTTGCTGCCGTTAGCGGGCGGTGCTTTGTTTAAGTGCCAGCCCTTAGTTGGCGAATTCCTAAGCCAGTGCGTCGCTTGAGCATTTTTCCTAGGGATTTGGCATCGGAATAGCCCAGTTTTTCGGCAATCGCCTCCATAGATTCACCGCGCTGCAGTTGGCGGAGGGTGAACTTTTCAAAGACTTGTTCTTGGACCTCTTTGTAAGTGAGGTTTTCATCTTTCAGTCTGCGCAGTAGTGTGCGTTCACCTATCTCCAGTTTAGCGGATACTGTTTGACGCGATGGCGCCACGCCTTCGTCGATCAATTTTAGTATGGCTTTTTCGATAATGGCACTTTGGCTGTTGAGTGTCCTAACTTGATAGTCAAGGCTGGTATCAAGGGATTCGTAGAGCTGAGGGTCAGCTGATTGCAGGGGAAGGTCTAGCAGTTTTGCGTCTAGGCATAGTGCGTATTCCTTACAGTTAAACCGACAATGCGAGCTAAGCTTGGCCTCGTATATATCTTTTAGGCCAAAGTCTGGGTGCGCAAACCAGATTTCGGCATATTTATAGGTGTTGTTTGGGAAGCAGTCTTGCAAAACCCGAACACAGGCACAGATAAATGCATCATACGAGTAATGGGTAACCTCTAAACTGGGGTTTGCAAGGCGAAATCGCATTACGCCTAAACCGCGTTCTTCCGTAAGCGAAAACTTCCACACTTCGCTGACCAAAGATATTTGATCGAGTGCTTCTAGAATGGATTGCCGAAATGTCTTGGCGACCATCATCTTAAAAGCCAGCGAGCCAATGGTTCTAAAGTGGAAGTGTTCTAATACATCGAGACCAAGATCGACCCGGCCAGTTAATCGCTGTGCTAACTTCCACAGCGCAGTGAGTTCCTCTTGGTTCACCCGGCTCACTGAGTCCCAGGCGGATAACGGAATGCCCGCTTCCTTGAATAACTGCTCGCGATCAAAGCCGCAGGCCGCAGCGGTAACATTGGCGACCATGTTGGCCCACTGAGCGTGGGCGGTGATAGCTAATGCGCTGTTTGTCACAAATTAACCCGTTTAAGACACGTTTCCGCATTGTACCTAATTCTTTACAAGGTAGCATAATTGCTTGATAGCGGCAGGCCGCTCAATAGTTCACAGACGTCGCAGATGGAATGTTATGTTGAAATTCAAGCAAAGACCCTTATCTCACTATTTACTATTACTGCTGGTGCTAATCCTTGCAGCTTGTGGTGGCGGTAATAGCGCTAAATCGAACACTGGCTCGAATCCGGGTAATCCAGACACGGGCGGTAACCCCGGTGTCGAGGACGGGCAGGGACGTACTTTCTTCATCGCAAACGGGCCGAATGCGACCACTGAGATGGTGTTGGCGATGATCAGCGCCAAACCCAAGGATGTCATTGAATTTGGTGAGGGCTATTATGAACTGACCTCAGGCATCCAGATATCCGGTACAGAAGATATCCTCGTTAAAGGCCAGGGTATGGATAAAACGGTACTCTCGTTCAAAAATAGCGGCTCGCAGGAAGGCTTTCTTGCGACTACGGTGCGCGGCATTACCGTTGAAGATTTGACGGTGCTGGATTCGCCGGGTGATGCTTTCAAGCTACAGGGTGTTGATCACGGGACTCTACGCCGGGTTCGTGCATTTTGGTCTAGCGGGCGCAACACGGCCAACGAAGACACCATAACGGCGGCAAATTATAAAACTAAGTTGCAGGTTGCCTGTACCGATCCAGCGCGACACAACCCCGACAATCCCAATCCCCTTGAAATGGACACGACGTCACCAGATTACAATGTCAGTAAGTTGTCGGGCCGCTATGGGGTTTACCCAGTAAACTCGCGGAATATCTTGGTTGAGTATGTGGAGTCGGTAGGTGCATCTGACGCCGGTATTTATGTAGGTCAAACCGATAACGCGATTATTCGCAACAGCCGCGCTGCGTTTAACGTCTTTGGTTTTGAAATTGAGAATGTGCGCGGCGGTGAGTATGTCGACAATTTGTCGGAATGTAATACCGGCGGTTTCTTGGTTTATGACTTAGACGGCTTAACGCGTTACGGTAGCCGTACCCGTATGTACCGTAACACCTCGCGTAACAATAACACTTACAACTTTGCCGAACCCGGCAGCATCGTATCTAACGTACCTCGCGGTACCGGTATGTTGACCATGGGTTACGACAAGATCGATATTTTTGATAACACTTTTGAAGACAATGGCACTGCCGGTATTGTGCACACGAGCTACAAGCTATTTGGTGTGCCTGGCGATCGCCGTATGGATTTATACAGCGAAGGTGTTCACATTTGGAATAACACCTTTAAAAATAACGGTAACGATCTACCAAGCCCTGATTTTGCCTCTATTATCGATACTGGTGGTGAGCAGGTCACCTCCGCATTTCCTATGTTAATTGGTTTGAAAATGGTGGCTGGCACCGGTGAATACCGCGGCGCGCACATCGCATGGGATGGCTATGAAGACGAATACAACGCCGACTGCCCTTACCCAACCGACAGTAAGGGCGACCCAGTACCTGCAGATGCTGAAGGCAAGCCCATCTCAGGTAACCAGTACCCCAATCCCTCTTGCCGATATAATGCTTACAAGTTTAATGAAGCGGGCGAACGCAAGAAGCCGCAGTGGTGGTATTCCTGTATAGACCCCAGCAATAACTTTGACAGCGACAGCGCTACTTTCGCCAATTTTCACGGCACCGAAGGCCTAGAAGCGCTGTTATACCTGCCACCGCAAGGCCCAGAAGACCTCATAGACATTGTGACTAGTCTGCCGAACTTCCCTGTGGATACCGATATCACGCCGCACCTCTGCGACGAGACTTATGGCAGCAATATGGCGCCGCTACCGCCGATAGTGATCCCAGCGTTTGAACCTTCTGGCACAATTGATCCCGCTCCGTCAGATGCATTGGTTGACCAGCTTTGTAATGCCTCTGTCCCTGCCGGTGAGATCAATGCGGCGGCCTATACGGTTAACTGCCCACGGCTTGATCAGTACCATTTATTTGCCGATGCGGAGGACCCCACTAGTCTACCCAATGGTCAGGGTGTGCCCTTTGTGCTGAATACCAAGTTGTTTTCGGATTACGCCACCAAATATCGCGTGGCCTATATTCCTAAAGGCGAACAGGCTATTTATCGCGATGGTAATGACAACGCCAATGCTGCAATTTTATTCCCCGTCGGAACGATTCTCGCTAAGACTTTCTCCTTTACGAATGAAACGAATCAAACCGAAGTTGCGGCAGAAACGAGGTTGATCATTAAACGGCAAACCAGTGGCGGTCAGTATTACTGGGATGGCCTAGAGTATATTTGGAAAGAAGAAAATGGTAAGAAGGTAGCGTACTTGACCCAGCAGGGTGGGGTGATGAGCGCAAGCTGGGATTACAGCGACGTGAATAGCGGTGATCACTACCAAGGCTCAACGGACGCCTATGTCTTACCAAACGCTAACCAGTGTCAAAGTTGTCATGCTAACGACGATGCCGAAACAGGCTCTGCGCCCATTGGTCCCAAGGCGCGGAATCTTAACCGTCCGTATAGCAGCGAGTCGCCTCTTGCCTCGGGTATGGATGCGCACGCGGTTAACGGCAGAAACCAATTGGTGTTTTGGTGTGAAACTGGCCTAATGAAAAACTGCCCAAGCAATATGGCAGTCGATTCAAATACACAGTATCTGAAGGCTGTTGAACGCAACCCAATCTTTAATATACCGGGTGACTCAGGCTTTGATTCAAACAGCGACAAAGATGTTGAAGCGCGCGTACGTTCCTATCTCGAAGTGAACTGTGCCCACTGCCATAATCCTCGTGGTTTGGCGCAGAACACTGGCTTCTACCTCGATGTATTCCGTGCGGTGAACGATACCTTTGGTATATGCAAAGGGCCAACTGCCAGTGGCACCGAAGGTCGCGGCGGTCGTGAGTATGACATTGTTCCCGGTAATGCTGCTGAGTCTATTCTTCCCTACCGCCTAGGGCCCGAAGCTACAACCTTGGCTGCACGGATGCCGCCGATAGCGCGGAGTACGGTGCACGCTGGGGCATTTGATCTAGTAACAAAATGGATCAATGAAGTCGTCAACGACACCTACGACAATGCAGATGCCTGCGGCACCAGTAGTGGCAGTGGCTCTGATTTGGAACTTTGTCTACCGGGCGAAGTGCCGGTGCTTGGTGGCCAATGTTTGCCGCTAGATAGCCTGTAAACGTCTAAGGTAATACTCTAGCGAATAGGTCAGTGCTAGCTGGCCTATTCGCTTTCAAGTTCCGGTCTTTATTTCTCTCAGTGCAACCACCATTTGGGCAGCATCGCTTTGATATCCTCACGTAGAAAACGGTCGTCGATGAGTTCAATCACGCCGCGATCTTCGGGGGTGCGTATTAAACGACCAGCCGCTTGTATGACTTTTTGCATGCCGGGGTAGAGGTAGGTGTAGCGGTAGCCGTCGCCATAGCGTGCTTCCAATCGCGTGCGTAATACCTCGTGCAATTCGTCGTGGGGTGGTAGGCCTAAGGTGGCAACAAAAACCCCAATCAGTTTGTCACCGGGCAGGTCGATACCTTCAGAAAACACGCCGCCTAATACTGCAAAGCCAACGCTGGGAGTGGTGTCGCTGGCATCTAAAATAAACTGTTCCCGCGCCGAAGGCGCCATTCCCGCACTTTGGCGAATTGTAGGGATTTCTGGCTGCAGTTTGTTTAAACACGCGCACAGCGCATTGAGGTATTCGAAGCTGCTGAGGTAGACAAGGTAGTTACCGGGTTGCGCCTTGAACTGGGCGGCGATGCGCGCGCTGATGGGTTCTAATGAGGCAAAGCGGTCGCCGCGGCGAGTGCTGATGTCGGTCACAAAACGCAGCTCAATTTGCTCGCGCTGAAAGGGGCTTTCGATGTCTTTGAAGACGCTGGTTGCTGGCATGCCCAAGAGGTCTTGGTGGTAGCGGTTTGGCGACAGTGTTGCCGAAAATAGCACGCAGCTGTCGGCATCAAGAAAGCGCTGCTTTAAGTGGTCTGCGGGAATTAGGTTGTCGATTTTAAGTTTGGCACTGCCGCGTAAAATGGTGCCCGCTAGGGGCGACACGGTAAACTCTAAGGTGCAAAGTGAATGATCGGCAAAGGCGTCGGCGAGGCGCAGAAAGCCGAGCGCGGTAAACAGCACATACTGAATGTCGGCGGCAGTGGGGTGGTCGCTTAGGTAGTCGGTTATGGCCGCAATTAGGCTGTATAAAGCGCTATTTAACTCTTCGGGTACGTCTGCTAAGAAGTAACGATGTTCTACATCTGCCGCTGGGGTGTCGCTTAAAAAAGGCTTTATTAGGGTTTGCCATGCTTCTTCGAGATCCGCCAGCGGCTTTTGCAGCGGCGTTGGTGCCTTGCTGATGGTGTAGAGCATTTCCGCTTCGCTGAGCACAATGCTGTACATACCACGGGCGCGGTCGATTAGGTTGTGGGCTTCGTCAACCAATGGCGCAACCTTCCATTCGTTTTGCTTGGTCAGGCTGTGGAGCAGTGCGAATTGATCAAAGTAATGGTTCACATCGCCGACCACAATATCGCTCCAGCGCGCCATTTCTTGGGCGAGAAAGTAGCGGCAAATAGAATGGTTACGGGCAATAGCGCGGAGCGCGGACTGATCTAAAAAACGTTGCTGAATGGCTTCTTCCCGGGCGTCGCTTAAACGGTCAAAAAAGTTTTTAGCCAGCGGGCAGGAGTCGCCATGGCAGGCTTTGTCTGGGTGGTCGCAGGCGGCTTCGCGAGAGGAAAGCTCAAGTACGCGAATAGGGGGCGCTTCGAGTCCGCGTGGGGCTTCTTGGTCGACAGGAGCTTGCGCTTTAATAATGGTGCCCAGGCCGTCGAGCCCAAGTTTGCGCCCGGTATTACGGCAGGTTAAAAAGAACAGGCGGTCTAAGCCGGTTTTGGGCATGGCCTTCATTGCGGGGTATAAAACCCCAACGGTTTTACCGATGCCGGTAGGGGCTTGTAAGAGCAGCGGCACTGAAGATGCAACCGCCATATATACATTGCGCGATAGATCGTGCTGGCCTGTGCGGAAATCCGCGTGGGGGAAAGTTAGCGCGGCGAGGGCGAGATCGCGCCGCTCGCGATGGCGCTGCTCTTTTATCGCCCACTGAGCATAGTCTCGGCATAAAGTGCTGAGGTAGTTCCAGAGCTCGTCGGCGCTAAATTCTAGCGTCTCGTGGGTTTCTTCCTCTTTGCGCACTTCAAAATAGGTCAAGCGAAGATTGATTGACTCGCGATTGTCGCGCCGGCAAAACAGCGCGCCATACACTTTTAACTGTGCCCAGTGCAGTGCGCGGCGGCCAGGGCCAATTCTGGCGACATTGCCGCGATGGGTCTTTATTTCTTCCAGAAAGCAGTCTTGTTGCAGTGCGTAGTAACCGTCGACACGTCCGCTCACAAACACGTCTTCGCACTCGCCTTTAATTAGATACTCGGCTACGTAGGGATCGGGGCGTCGTTGCTGAACGGTAATGTGGCCGATAATACCTTCTTCGGCGCTTGGTGCCGGGGTGTATTTAAACTCCAGGCTGCCGGTGCGGGCGGCAAATTCGCACAGTGATCTCACCGACACATTTATCATGGTGGGCTTATCCATTGCACTTGCGCGACCTCAATGGGAATGCCTGCAGCTAACATAGATTCTATCCATAGGGTTTGGTGGTCTTGCAGTCTATCGCCGGGGCCTTTGACTTCAACCAGTTTGTAACTTTGCAGGCGACCGTCAAACACGCATAAGTCTGGCATGCCGCGGCGATGGTTACGTAGGTCGCTCAATAGGTGCGTGAAAATCGCCTTTAAGTGCGCAGCGGGAATAATCGCTAAGGCTAAATCCAATAGTGCCTCTGTGATCACCGGCCAGTGTACTAATGAACAAGCGATGCCGTATTTTTGCTGCCAGCAGTGTTTGATCAAGTCGCGGTATTCACCGGAATCTAATGTCGCGAGGCGCTCATCAATTTGAGCTTTTCTGCGTGCTACAAAATCTGGCCGATAAAGATCTGCTGGGCCAGCTTGAAAAGGGTGAAAGAAGGCGCCGGGTAAAGGCTCGAACAGGACTGGCCACAAGAGTAGGCCAAGGAGGCCGGTGAACAGCCAGTTTTCGGTATAAAAGCCTTCTTGCTGGTCTTCTGCCGTGAGTGCGTCTAGGGCGGCAAATTCCACGCGCCGGTCGTTGTTGTTAAGGCTCAACTCAACAACTGGCAGCTTTTGCCTTTTTGGTCTTGGCTGCGGCTTGCCCATTTTGCGACTAAGCCGCAGGAGAATACGCTGGAGATGAACTTGGGTTTCTAGCCTGAGCGGTGATTGTAAATCTTGCTCTATGGCGTGAATAACGGCGAGCGAATCGTCGCTGTGTTTCTCGAGCACCCGATACAGGCGCACCTTGGCCTCATTCAGAACATTGCCGGTATAAAGCTCGATAGCCAGCGGAATGTCGCCTGCACGCTCAGCGTGTTGCGCCATTTGAAAGCCCAGTCGTTGGCGTCGATATTCAAGCCAAGGATTGCTTAAGCGCTCAGGGAGTAGCGGTAAAATGGCGGTGATGTCGCTTGCCTCTTGCAGCGCGGTTTGGCAGTGGTGTAAGGCAAGATAGCTATTAACATCGTCGCGGTCGCCAAAGGCGCGAAACTGCGGGTCGAAGGCGACGATTTCATAAGCTTGATGGCCGAGTTCAGTTAACACAAACTCTGACCAGTCCTGATGAAGATTGCCAAAAAACATCAGTCGCAAGCGATCAAATAGTGCCATGCATTGCAGTGACACCAAGCTAAATGGCGCCTCCGGCCACCAGGCGTGGAGGGGGCTGGCGCTTGTCGCTAGATCTAGCGTCTCAAGCGCGAGTAGCAGCTCGGACTTTTTGGCAGACTTTGGTAGCGCGCTACCGGCGGCGATGAGTAAATTGAGAAGTTCATCGCGGCGGCAGTGTTTATGTATTTGTTCAATAGCTATCAGCGGATTACTGTTGATAAAGCCATATTTACTTAGTTCATCTAGTGCGTTCGCGCTTGATGGAATTTCGTCGTATTTGAGCTTATCACTGCGGAATAGCTCGCCCTTGCGAATAATCATTCGGGCCAGTAGGGCCTGTGCGGGAATAGAAAGTTGCAGGAGTTGTTGGAGTGTTGTTAATTCCTCAGCGTCGAGCAGGTCGTGATGGTGGGTCATTACCCAAGTCACCACTGCCTGAAGGTTTTTTAGGTAGTAGAGTGGGTCGTCGAGCGAGGCCGGTGCAAGGGCGCTGGCTAACAGAGTGGCTTGCTCGTTCATCAATTGCGATTGTGCGAGGTGATCTGATTCATGCGCTTATTGTTGTGATTTTATGCTGCTACGTCCATTGATTAATTGCCGCGTTTAGCGGCCGGGAGGCCGGCGTCTAAGACGGGGCATGTAATAGGCATAAATTGACACCCAGTGAAAACGCCCTAGTTCCCTAATCTAGGGCGTTTTGATTTCGGAGGTGGTATCTACGTAATTACGATGCCGTTGAGCTAGCTTCAGTTGGCGCTATTTCGGGCTGGTCGGTGTCGACTCGCACATAGGCTGGTGGTGCCAAACCTTCTTTGTCTTCCCCAAAATACAATGTGGTGTGGGGGAAGGGAATTTCGATACCGGCCTTGTCGAAGTGCATTTTCACCAAGCGGTTGTAGGCGCGACCAACGGCCCATTGCATTCCCGGCGCGGTTTTGATGAGCACCCGTATATTTACCGAGCTGTCGGCTAGCGCCGAAACGCCGGCAACCTGCAAATCTTCCAAAATATCGTCCTTGTGTGCGCCTTGACGAAGTTCTTCGAAAGCCGCCTTGAGGTGTTCTATCGCATGGTCGATATTTTCGCGGTAGGCAATGCCGTATTCGCCGAGATGGAAGGCGAAGTCCCGAGTGAAATTTGAAACCGCTTCAACGGAGGAAAACGGCACTATATGGTAGGTGCCAAAGAGATCGCGGAGGGCGACCGAGCGAATGCCGACGCGCTCAACGGTCCCTTCATGGCTGCCAACATTCACATAATCGCCGGTATTAATGGCGTTCTCCAGCTGGATGAATACGCCGTTTATAATATCTTGCACTAATTTTTGCGCGCCAAAACCAACGGCAAGACCGAGCACACCGGCACCAGCGATTAAGGGGCCAATCTCTACGCCAATCTCTGACAAGATAATCATCACCGTCATGACAATAATGACAATGGCCAGCGAGCTGCGGAATAAGCCTAACAGGGTTTCGGCGCGGGCGGCGGCCGAGGGTGTGACTTTTTTGCTCGGTGACAAACGGTGCTCAATGTAGCTGGCCGCCAGGATCCAAAATGCCGAGGCCAGTACTAATATCAGCAAACAATCCAACAGTGATGACACCGCACTGTTACCGGTTTCAGTGTCATACCACGCATGCAAGTCAAATACCGCCCAGGCATCCAAGGTGAACACGCTGATAATAATGGCAACGAGCGTACCCAACACTTTTAAACCGGTTGGAATGTAGGTATTCACTCGCGACTGGAGTTGGGGTAATTGTTCGGTGAGCGAAGTCGGTAAACTGATTTCTCTGCCGATGAGTTGACGGATAACCGTCAGCAAGAGCGCGCCAATACCGATGTACAGTCCAGTTTTTAAGCTCGCGGTAGCGATAAACGGCAGAGCTGTTTCTGGGTACAAGACGCTGCTAATTGTCACTGCAGTGGCGTAGATAAGCGCCAAGAGATGCCAGCAGCGCGCAAGCAGGCGCAAGGCAATAGCTCTGCTGCCTTGTTGCAATTTCGCTTTAGCAATTAGGCTTTGGCTTATATTGCGCTTGTTGCGCAGCACCACAATACTAAAGTAAATGGCGGCACAGAGTACAAGGAGCGTCGTTAGAGCAGCGCCCGATGTAGGCGTTAGGTTTTTGTTCACTATAGGTACCAGCACCATAATGCCGTAGCCGGTGAAGCCCACTAAATTGGCAAAGAAGCGGTTACAGTATTTCGCCTGTGTTTCGTGTAATGGTAGTAAGCGTAGCGCTGGGAATCGGCTGGCGAACAACATACGTAGCAGGAGCTTAACGCCTTCCACAAGGAGAAAAGCATTTAATAGTAATGCAAGTCGGGTAGCGTCGGCGCCGTTGTGTGTACTTAGTAGTGATGCGGTTGTGTTGCCGATGAGGTAGGCGCCTAGAACGACCCCGGTGTCGACTAAGCCCGCCGCCGTAACCGCTCCGATGGTGCGCAGCATGGCGTATTTGTTAGCGCCTTTGCAGGCCCAGGCGTTAATAGTGCTAAAAGGGCGGCGGGCAAACAGCCGCAAAAATATAAACACCGCAAAGGTCACGCCAATCAATACTGCTATATTAATAACGGTTGAGACTATTGCGGCGCTCTCCGCGTTTGCTGCAGTTGCCCTTTCACTGTTAAACAGCGCGGCAACAGCAGTGAATAGCGCGCTGAATTGCTGCTTTATGCTGCTGCCAAAATTGCTTGTCGTCAGTGCAATTGTGCGCGCAAAGGACTTTTGCTGTTCCCGTTTAGGCTGCGCTTCGGTGTTAGACAGCTTTTTGTCAGAGGGGCTTGCGGTCGGCTCGTCATCTGCCGCGCGCAATTTGTCGATCAAGGCTTGCCTGCTTTCGCTATTTTCGAGTAAATCCGCTAAGACTAGATTGGTGCTGATTTCCTGGGAAGAACTCGGGGCCACGCTTGCGCTATTTTGGGCATGACTGGGGCTTGCACTAAGTATTAATCCGGTTAATACCATGATCAATATTTGGCGCGATCTCAGTCGCTGGCGGTGCAGGTTTGGTGTTTGTCGGCGGGTAAAACTGATGACGTCCTCCATATAGGCCGTTGATTCATATGATTACGGTATATTGACACTCTGTCAGCAAAACGAAGTAAGAGTTCCCTTATTTTTATCAATACGGCTTACGCAGATAGCCTTCCCAGTTGCCGCAATATAACAGAGAGACTTAAATAGTTGGCTTGCTGGGTACTTTTAACCTCGGTAATCAAATTGCTTAAGTAGGCGGTTTGGACACTGTTGTTGTTTAGCCAGTTGTCGAGTTCGGTAACAATATTAGCGCTAATGTCTATGTCGTCGGCTACTTTTGCACATAGCTCGCGATGGCGTTGATATAGGTCGTCACGTAAGGCATTGCGCGCTAGGGCATGCCAGCGGGAGTCGGCAGTGAGTTTGTCGATATGTCGACGCACCCACGTTATTTGTAATGCCTCGGCCAATCTGAAGTAGATTTCGCTTAATACTTTTGCAGGCGCGCCAGTGCGTTCCTTCAGCCATGTAATATCGGGGCTGGCAAACAGGGCTTTTAGCATAACAACCCGCTGTGCAACTCGCCGGGGAATGCCGCTGTTACAGTACTCCGCAATACGATGTTCAATGCGATGCAGCTCATCTTTAGATAGGTAATGATGGATGTCGTCGGCGAGTAGCTTTATATCTTCGGCATAGCGGCTGATTAAAATTTGAATATTGTTTAATTGCTCTTTGTTGTTTATTAGCCACAGGGTGACGTGTTTTATCAGACGGCGAATTTCAAGCATCATGCGGGTTTGCAGTTCGTCGGGTACTTTATTGTCTAGTTTTTCAATGTCTGCCCACAGTGAACGGATATCAAAAAGGTCGCGGGCCACGGTATATGCGCGAGCTATATCCTCAAAACTGTTGCCGAGCTCGTCATTTAAGCGGTGGGCAAAGGCATTACCCATGCGGTTCACCAGGCTGTTGGTGATTACTGTGCAAATAATTTCGCGGCGCAAACGATGCTCACTGATTTGGTCGGGGTAGCGATCACCTAATTGCTGCGGGAAATAGCGATATAATTCCTGTGCCAGGTAGGGATCTTCTGGAATAGTGGAATCCAGTAATATTTTTTTGATATGTATTTTTGAATAAGATAATAGGCATGCTAGCTCGGGACGGGTGAGCCCGAGTCCGGCCGTCCTGCGACTTTGAATCGTCTTTTCATCGGGTAGTGACTCGAGCTTTCGATCCAATCCGGCGTCTCGCTCCAAGATGCGGATCAGTTCAGCCTGTTCCCCTAATCGCTCTGGGGATTGAGACGCGACCATGCTAATAGATTGAGTTTGCAGGTAGTTGTTGCGCAGAACTTGCTGTTCTACATCCTTGGTCATACTTTTTAAGAGCTTGTTTCGGTCAACAAAGCTTATTGCTTGTTTAGCGACGAGTTCGTTTAGCAATATTTTTATATTTACTTCATTGTCGGAGGAGTCGACACCGGCGGAATTGTCGATAAAGTCAGAGTTACAGCGGCCACCGTTCAGCGCGTATTCAATACGGCCAGCTTGGGTTAAACCTAAGTTACCACCTTCACCGACAGCTTTGCAGCGCAATTGCGAGCCGTTGACGCGCAGGTTGTCATTGGCGCGATCACCGGCTTGTTGATGGGTTTCGCCTTCTGCTTTTACATAGGTGCCAATGCCGCCGTTCCAGAGTAAATCCACTGGTGCTTGCAGAATATGATGGATCAATTCATCTGGAGCGTAAGCGCGATGTTCCAGTGCCAGTGCTTGGCAGGCTTGCGCGCTGGGGGTGATGCTTTTTAGTGCGCGGGAATAAATATCGCCACCTGCTGATACCAGCGCTTTGTTATAATCGCTCCAGTTGGAACGCGGCAGCTTAAATAGGCGTTTTCGCTCCTTCCAACTTTCTTCGGTATTGGGCGTCGGGTCGAGAAAAATATGGAGATGATTGAAGGCCGCTAGCAAGGCTGTTTTCTTAGACAGAAGCATGCCATTACCAAAGACGTCACCGGCCATATCACCGATGCCAATGGTGGTGAATTCTTCGCGTTGGATGTCTATGTTCTGCTCGCGAAAATGGCGTTTGACCGCTTCCCAGCCGCCCTTGGCGGTAATGCCCATCTTTTTGTGGTCGTAACCATTAGACCCACCCGAGGCAAAGGCGTCGCCAATCCAAAAGCCCCGGTCGTTGGACACACCGTTAGCAATGTCTGAGAACGCCGCCGTCCCTTTGTCGGCGGCAACCACTAGGTAGGGGTCGTCGTCGTCATGACAAACTGATAAGAGTGGGCCAATAACACGGTCGCCCTGCAGGTTATCGGTTAGCGACAGCATTGCCCGGATAAAATCTTTATAACAACTGATCACTTCAGCTTGAATGGCTTCTCTAGATCCGTTTTCTGGTAAGCGTCGACAAACAAATCCGCCCTTGGCACCGACGGGAACAATAACGGCATTTTTAACCATCTGCGCTTTTACTAAACCAAGCACCTCGGTGCGGAAATCTTCGGGTCGGTCAGACCACCGCAAGCCGCCGCGTGCGACCTTATCGCCGCGCAGGTGCACCGCTTCAAAGTTGGGTGAGTGCACCCAAATTTCATATCGCGGCCGTGGTGCAGGCGCTTCTAATATATCCCGTGTCGAAAATTTAAAGGCGTATATGGCGCTATTTTCCGCCTCCTCGTCCTCAGTTTGATAATAGTTGCTGCGCAGCGTCGCCATAATTAGGGTGCGTAAGCTGCGGCACAGACGGTCGGCATCTAGGCTTTGCACCGCTTCCAGTGCTATATCTAACTGCTCGTTTAGCTTGTGTTGGAGGGTGTCGCGTTCTGCAATATTTGGATTAAAGCGGGCATGAAATAAATCGATTAACAAGCGGCTGATCGCGCCGTTATCGACTAATAATTTACTGAGATAATTTTGTTCGAAGTAGTTGCCAAGTTGTTTTAGGTAACGGCAGTAGGCGCGTATTAGCGAGACTTCACGCCAGTTGATATCGGCGCTGATAATTAAGCGATTGAAATCATCGTCGTCGCATAATTCCTTGTGAATGGCAATGAAGGCCTGCTCAAAATAGCTGGCGTCGTGCCAAAAAACGTGATTTACATCAACGGCTGTCTGGGCGCGAAAATCTTGAACCCAATACGTTTCATCATGCTCAACGCTCACTGGGTATAAGTCTTCCAGCATTAAGCGCAAGCCGAGATTGTTGAGCCGGGGTTGTATTTCGGAAAGTGCTAGGGGTTGATGTTTAAAATAGCAACGCAATTCAACACGCTCGTCGCGGTGGGAGGTGTCGCGGTAAATCTTTACCGCTAAGTTATTGCCGGAATTTTTCAGTTGCTCCAGCTGTTCTATGTCCGCGGCGGCCTTTTTAATCTCAGTCTTTGCAATATAGGGCGCAGTAAAGGCGTCGGCATAGCTCTGGAATAGTTGCTGGGCTGTTTTGCGTGGATAGTTGTTATAAAGTACGGATTTTAATTTCTCTTGCCAGCTTTCAGTCACGCCGCAGATTAATTCCTCTATGGCGGCGTTGTCTAAATTTTTCTTCTCATCAGTGCCAACTTGAACGATGAGGTGTAAGCGGGCCATTCGGTTATCAGTAAAGTAAATCGAAAAATCGGAACTATACGCGTTCAGTTTTGCTGAGATTAAGATTTGTATTTTTTCTCGAACGTGCTGGCTATATTGCTCGCGAGGAATGTAGACCAGAATTGAGTAGTAACGGTGAAACGGGTCGGTGCGGTTGAAAACCCGCACTCGATTTTGCTCTTCTATTGCGATAAGCCCCATGGCAATTTCAAATAATTTTTTGGCACTGCTTTGAAATAGCTCATCTCGGGGAAAGGTTTCTAGTATTTGCAGCATGACTTTGCCGTTGTGACTGCCTGGCGGAAAGTGAGCAAGGTTCATGGCAGCATGAATGCGATCAGCTAGCAGTGGGATATCTAGGGCTCGACTGTTGTAAGCGGCTCGGGTCATCAATCCATAAAAGCGATGTTCACCTATAAGCTCGCCCTTGGCGTTATAGTCCTTAATGGCGATATAGTCCATGGGCACAAAACGTCGGATCGGCGCCAATTCACTGGATTTAGTAATTGTCAGCACGCGTGGACTATTTAAATAATGCGCTAAAATCTGCTCGCGCTGCTGGGGCGATTCTATGTGTTCCCACGGCGTAGATTCTAGTTTCAAGCCGAGCCGTGATGATTCAACTGCGTGTAAGCTGCATTTATCACCCTGTTGCCGTAGCTGCATCTCGACATAGGCAAGAAAGGTTAGGTTGTTGTCGGTAAGCCAGCTAAGAAAATTACAAACTTGCCGGCGGGCCCTAGCTTTCATCGGTGCGGGACTTTGGGAGTAGTATTGTTGCAGTGATTTCGCCTTTTCACGCATGGGCTGCCAGTGCGTAACAATTAGCGCGATGGTGTCTAGGGCTTTGCGGATGCGCTGTTTTAAACGGTTGGGCGATATTGCACTCGGACCAGCTTCCAGTTCATAACGCACAAAAGATTCGGCGTGATAGTCTGTGTGTTGCTGCTGTTTTCGGTCGAGCGCGACGATATCTAGAAGCTTACCGCGCTTGTCTCTGCATACCCAGAAAATGGGATGGTTAGATAATATTACGGTGTAACCCGCGTCGTACATTAGACTTGATAGGGTGTCAAAGATGAAGGGCTGATCTTTGGCCACCATCTCCAATACCAGAACACCACTGTCGATTGGCGGACTAATTCGTATTTTTGGATTGTCGGCGCGTCTTGATTCGGCAAGGGCCAAGTGCGACTGAACAATGTCGAGGAGTTCCGCTGCGCTGCGCTTGGTAATCGTCTCGCTTGCTGTAACGTCCCAGTAGCGTGCTGCCAATGCATTTAGCGCGGCAGAGTCAGGGGTATTGCCCAATCGCTGTTGAATAAGGCGTGTTAGTTTGCCGAGTTTTGATTTCATATGTCAGGCTTGCCTAGTAATAATCGTGTTATGACTAAATAGCGTGTTCGTAGTAATTCTGAATAGCGATACGGACTTTAGTTCAGCTTAGTCAAGATACGACTGATTTCAACCTTGTTGGCAGGGAGCAAGGTCGGGGATCGTTGATCAGCGCCTTATTTTTCTGAATTGGAAACAGGGGTATTAGACACGGCTAATAAGCGCAGTTGGCTGCGTTTCCTTTAGCGGGAGTGGGCGAGATGTGCGGATGTAATTTAGGGGCTTATTTGTGAATTAGCGTAGAATTCTCAACGCTAGTAATGAGCATACGCGATGCTTGTCGCCCGTGCTGTTGAGCTTGTCGCCTCAGGCTTGCCGATAATTTATTGGCTAGCCTGAGGTCAAGATATTTATCGTATATCAATATTTGCATTTGCCGGCGGACTGGCTTTATTTAGCTCCGGCTGCAGCACGGGATGGATAATTTTCAACAATTGCGTGGCGAGGCCGCTGGTGAATTCAAAGCCGGTTGATTGGCTGCCGCCAACGTGGGCGAGTATTACACCAAAGAAGCGGTCGCCAATATAGAAGGTGAAAATCGCATTTCGATTTACCGCTTCACTGCCGATGAGGCGTCCGCCGGCGCCGTAGGATTTAATGCGATGGTCACCGGTACCGGTTTTTCCGCCCACCTGAATGGGGGCGCCGCTGGCGTCGACAAAAACGCCTTTTAGGCGTCTTGCGGTCCCGTTCTCGACTACACCGGCAAGGGCGTTGCGCACAGTGGCACTCACTTCGGATGACAACACTCTTGTGCCGACGGCCGGGGTGAATTCAAACTTGGTTTCGTAGGGGGTACCTTGGGCGAAATGCAAACTATCGATCTGGCGAAAGGGGATTCTCATGCCGTCATTGAGAATAATACCCATCAATTCGGCGAGTGCGGTGGGGCGGTCTGCCGACGCACCTATGGCCGTTGCATAAGAGGGGACTAGGCTGCTGAACGGAAAGCCCACACGCTGCCATTGCTGATGGATGGCAACAAATGCATCGCGCTCTAACAGTATACGAATACTTCTATCTTGGGCGCGTTGCTTACGGGATTTGGTTAGCCAGGTGTACGCATCTTGGCGCAGTGGTGCGCTTTCTTGAACGATTTGGTCGTAGTTGATATTGGTGCTTTCGAGTAGATATTTTACCAACCACAACTCCAATGGGTGCATATGCGCCAAATAGGCTCGGTCGTTGCTGTTGAAGCGTTCGGGATCGAATTGTCGATACAGTTTGGCGACGTCGACTTCAGCAAGGGCTTCTGCGGATAGGCGTGAGCGCAGGAATGCCGTCAATGCCGCTTCGTCGGCATCTGGGCGAACTGAGCGGAACGCCATTGTTAACCGGCCGGGAAAGGGCTTGGTGCGACTTGCTAGACGCTCGATGATTTCCTGATGATTTAACTTGCGGTATTTGCTGTAAAATTGATTGAGGTAAATTTTACCTTCAAGGTCAGCAAAACGTCCCAAATAATCTTTGCGCCGAGGGTCTGTGCGATCGAGCAATAGCTCCCGCGAGCCGGGGATCTCCATAGAATAGTAGCGAGTGACGTCGCGCATCATACGAATAAACACGAGGTTAACTGAGCGATTTAAAGCTTCTGCTACGGTCAGTACTCGGGAGTTGTCCTGTTTGTCAAAATTACTGAAGGTGTGCAGTCCACCACCCGTGAAAAAGGACTCGGCTGGGCTGGCGGAATAGCTGCGCTGCATCGCGGCGTCGAGTAGCTGTTGTAAAGGGATATTCGCGTCGGCGATTAGTCTGTCTAGGGTCCACTGGCGCAATGGGTCTTCAGCGACTTTACGCGCAAAAGCGAGGTCCTTAGGCGATAGCGCCCGGTATTTTACGTAAACTTTTTCAATAATGTCTAAGTAGGAAATGAGCGTCCGCAATTTCGCTGTTGAGCCAAGATCGAGCTTTGAACCAGCGTTCATGTCGAAGGGCAAGTCGAGGTTGTCGGTCTGTACGCGCAGCACATTGCCTGTGGGTGTGCGTTCGTATAACAGCACGCTGTAATTGAGCGCGCTAAGTTGCCCCTCACGCAGGAGCTTTTCACCGAGTAAGCCTGACTGTTTGGCATAGTCAAGATCGGTGGCTTGTTTGAGTAATTCCGCAATTTTTACTTGAGTGTCGCCAGCTATAGTCGATTGTACGGTGAGATCGAGACGATCAAGGGTGTACAAGCTGCGCACACCCAGCAGATTCATTAGCTCGTTGCGGACATTATTGACTGCTTTTCGTGAAATAAAAGATGGCGTGGCTTGGCTGCGTTCGCGCTCAACGAAATGCAGTTTCTGCGCTAGGGCGGCGTCGCGCAATTTTTCGCTGATAACACCGTTACTGGTCAAAATACGTAAATAACTTGTGGTTAGGGCTTCCAGTTCTTCCCGGCCCTCAAGGAGGTAAAAAGACGGGCGCCGCTGTGATAACAACAGGCTTAAGGCGGCTTTAAACACCCTTGCCTTTTCCTCAATGCTAACCACGTCACTTGAGGCGGTGAGTGCATAATTCGCGTAGGCAAAGTCAATCCCGTACCACTGCTTAAGGCCATCGCCAACCCCGTGAATCTCACCGTGACCGGCGCGACCAGACAGCGGAGTTGAATTTAGGTAGCTCAGCGCGATTGCCTTTCGGGCGTCGCGGCCGCTTAATCCAGAGTGGTAATGGCGCACACTGGCCGAGACAATTTGCTTCAGTTTGTCATTGTGGTCAGCGGTCATGCCATTGGGCGAATAGCGGTATTTTTCCATCTGCGTCGCAAGGGTGCTGCCTCCTGGGCCGCCCTCGCCGGGGTGGAGTATGCGTGCAAGTGCGGCCTGCGCGAGGCGATCCCATTCCACCACGGGGTTTTTGGTTGGGTGTTGATCAACCAGCAGCTCACGGTTTTCAATGAAGAGTAGGGGCTTTAGCAACAACGGCGGAATATCGCTAAATGCGGCGTAAACATGCTCGGGTTCCCGGGAGGAAAACAGCGTGTTGCTATTGCCGATGATGCGTAACCCGGTTTGGGCTTTCTCGCGGTAGGGCGGATTGCCTCCCCAGCGGCTGTATTGCATTAGGCGGTCTGAGAAATTTGCCTGCAAGCTAATGTGATAGCCTTTTGCCTGCAATCGCTCACTAAACTCAGGGAGGCGGGTATAGCCATTTTGGATGTTGTAAGGGCCGTGACTTGGGTACCACGTGGCCTCAGCTGGCCCTTGTTTTAATTCAACGTCGAGGCTGGCGGCCAGCTTGGCAAAATAGCGCGACTGGAAATAGGATGTTTGATATTCAAAGATACCAACGCAAATCAGGACCACCAAGGTGGCTAGGACGAGGTAGAAAAAAGACTTAGTTATACGCGTTCGGGTAATCACAATATTAAAGCCAGCTTAGGTCAGGTTAATTCATATTTCATATGATAGCCCAGTTAAATCAGAGAGATTTACAGGGGGAATCGGGTGCGGAGCATAATGCAGCACCAAGCTCTTCGATAGGGCTTTTACAGGTTTATTTTTAATGGCGGTACTGGTCTAGCCCCTAGCGACGGATTGCGCGGTATTTTGCTCTTATTTTCATCCAGCTAGTGTAGCGGATAAGGGGCCTTGAACGGCTAGTCAATATTGCAATTCTCTAGCTATATGACGCGAACTCGTTTGTGACTTTGGCGGCGTAAGCGGGCTTTTAAGTCATGTAACGTCGGCTGGTTTGCGCTGCCTGGCTATTTTCTGGGTAGACTTTGTGTTCTTTCAAAATCAAGCTGAATTTATCAGGGTTCAATATGTGAGGTAAGAATTGGCCTCTTAATCTAATATCCAAAGTCCGTCGCCAGTGTAGCGTTCGGTGACCAGAATGGCCACCTCGTCAAACAGCGGTGCCCCAGCAATGATCACGCTTGATGGCTGCGCGAAAATATTGCTTGCGGATTCCTGAAGCAAGCTGCCCTCTAAATCGACTTGGAACAGGCTGCCGTTCTGCCAGTCAGTGACGACTAGCGTGTCTCCGACCACGGTCAGGTCATCCATGATGCCGCGCGGCGTGATATTTTCTGGCACCCCAGGGCTGCCGTCACTATTGATTGCCACCCGTGTAATTTGTCCGCCAAAACCGGGACGATAGTGAGTGACGTAAAGGCTTGTGCCGGTATGGACTATGCCATTGGGAAAATCTGGTAATGTTGCCAGCCAGGTGCTTTGAGACAAAACGAGGGTCGGATCAGTCGGGTCGATCGCTAGATGGACGATTTTGGGTTCTACCGCGACTGGGCCATCGGTCACGTATAAGCCGCTCGCCGTCGCTACGATCCCGTTGGGGAGTGTCATACCCGTTAGTGCGAAGCTAAATTCGGGTGCGGCGAGTGGGTCATCCAGTGACAATGTATACAGGCCAGAAAAGTCCGTAGGCCCACCGCTGCCAGAACAGAGCGCGTAGAGTGTGCCTTTATCTTCGGTTAGGCCACTGCAGCCGCTGCCGTCGGGTAGAAGGGCGTCAGCACGATACTCTTGGCCATCGCGATGTATCTCGTACAGGTTCGACTGGCCGCTGACGAATAGACGGCCATTGGAGGTGAATAAGCTATTTTCCAGTTGGGGTAGATTCACCAGTTGGCGTGGTGTGCCGCAGTCTAGGCAAATATCCTGAGCGGCCGTGCGACTTGCCGCATAGGGGCTTCCGCCACCGTTGCATGCGGACAATGCGACATAACTGACGGCGATAATGACGGGTAAAAAATACTTCATGGTGCAACCGTTATGGGTAGGTCGATCGTGCCGCTGATCGAATATAGTTTAGTAAGCCAAGCGGTAGACTTGTCTCGTTGAAGGCGTCGTAGTCGCCATATAGCAGCACTCGATGGGCAGCGGTATTAACGCTTGTGTTGTCGAATGACGCTTTACGATCATAATTTCTTGAACACCGGACTATTTTACATACCGAATAGTATCGGTCGATCATTAAACACTCAAGCCTCGCTAATTGATGACATGTCTTTAATACGGAGGGGCGTCGCAAGGAATTAATGGTAAACGCAGTTGCTGCCTGATCTTATCGGGCTGCTCGTATGACGTGGACTGTATAGCAGCGACCTTCAGTGATATTCTCATTTGCTATATTCAGGTGTTTTGCCTTACTGAATCATAAAGCGGCAGTGAACCTGCTATTTTTATGTTTATTAAGGTCCCAAGCACGTAACGCTTCTAAGAGAGTAAGATTATGGCCGACTTAGTAAATTATTCCTTCTCTGATGGCATCGCTACCATCACTATGCAAAATGGCAAAGTGAATGCCATGTCGCTGCCGCATATTCAGGCAATTGGGGCTGCTTTAGACCAAGCTGAAGCAGATAAGGCGGTGGTTATGCTGGTTGGCAAAGACGGTATTTTCTCTGCCGGTTTTGATTTGTCGACTATTCAGCGTGACCCCGTGGAAGCGGTTGAAATGATAAAAGCCGGATCGTCCTTGTGTCGGCGAATGTTGGCATTTCCCTATCCCATTATTGGGGTGTGTACTGGTCATGCTATAGCCCAGGGTTGCTTTACTCTTATGGCTTGCGATTACCGCATTGGCATTGATGGTCCATTTAATCTTGGCCTGAATGAGGTTCAAATCGGGATGACAATGCATCACGTTGGTATCATGCTATCGCGCGCACGCCTAAGTAAGACATTTTTTGATCGTTCGGTCATCAGCGCTGAAATATACGACCCCGCAACGGCGGTTACCGCTGGCTTACTCGATAAAATAGTGCCTGCAGATGCATTGATGTCGGAGGCGCAGGCACTCGCTTTGCGTTTGTCAGGCTTAAATATGCCGGCGCATAAGGGCACTAAACTGAAGTCTCGCGCAACGTTGCTAAAAGAACTCGATTGGGCAATTGAGCAAGACTATTTAGATGGGAAAGCGCTTCTGCTTGGGCAATAAGTACATTGCCCGCTAATTCACAGGAATGAACGCTATTTCTGACAAATAACTCCCATACAGCGCGGCGTTCATTATAAAAGCGCGCTGTAAATAATAAGCATATCTAAAGTATCGGTGTCTGCGGGCAAGCAAGGCTACTCTGGTCTAGACTTGCTACTTAAACTGTGTGGAGCACGGCCCGAAGCTCCAGCGGTTTCGGAGCAAAATTAATTTACCTAAGCCTAGGAGTAAGGTGTGCGACAATTAACAGGTCTTGATGCCTCTTTTCTTTACCTTGAAACCGCTAATTCACCTATGCATATCGGTGGCTTCACTATTTATGACCCAAGCACTGCGCCTGGTGGCAAGGTTCGCTTTAAGCAGATAGTGGAACATATGCACCGCCGGGCGCGCCGGGTACCCGCGATGACCAGCCGACTGAAGACAGTGCCTTTTAGCCTTGATCACCCCTATTGGGTAGCTGACGGTGATTTTGATCCGGAATTTCATGTTCGCCATATTGCCTTACCGAAGCCCGGCGACTGGCGTCAGCTCTGTATTTTAATTTCCCGCATTCACGCCCGGCCGCTTGATCGCAGTAGGCCACTTTGGGAAGCTTACGTTATTGAGGGTCTAGACGATGTGGCTGGGTTTCCAAAAGGCTGTTTCGCTCTTTATACAAAAATGCATCACGCGGCGATCGATGGCGCCTCGGGCGTCGAAATAAACAGTGTATTGCATGACCTGTCGGCTGATTTTGCCACCAATGTGGATACCGAGGCTGAGCCGTTCGTCGAACAATCACCGAAGAAAACTGACATGTTGTGGCAGGCGCAAAAGAACACATTAAAGCTGCCATTTCGGTTTGTTGGGCTTACTAAAGACGCCGCGCCGAGTTTATATCAAGCGGCCAAAGGAATAATTAGCGGAAAACTCAAGCGCGTCAGCGGTATTCCGCGCACGCGATTCAATAGGAATGTATCGCCTCATAGGGTCGTTGATGCCTTGCGGGTAAGCTTTGAAGATATTCGAAGTATTAAAGCGGCCTATGCTCCAGTGACAATTAACGATGTGGCGCTGACAATAGTGGGCGGTGCATTGCGCCAGTATTTACTGGCTAAAAATGAATTGCCTGAATCATCGCTAGCAGCCTTGGCGCCAATTAATATCCGCACGGCAGATAAGCAGGGCGCGGCTGGTAATGAAGTCTCGCAAATGACTGTTCAGTTACGTACAGATATTGCAGACCCTAGAGAGCGTTTACTTGCCGTCAATGAAAGCACACGTAATGCCAAAGAATTAACCAATGCCATTGGCGCTAAGACCATGACGGATTACCTGCAGTTTACGCCGTCGACCTTAACCGCTTCTGCTGCGCGGCTATCAAGTTCATTGAGTTTGGCTAACCGAATAAGCCCATTTTATAACTGCGTTGTTACCAATGTGCCCGGGCCGCGCATACCACTGTATTTTTGTGGGGCAAAAATGTTGGTTAGTTTTCCGACCGGACCAGCAATTGATAGCGTGGGCTTGTTTCAAGCGATATCCAGTTATTGCGATGAGTTTACAATTACATTTACGGCTTGCCGAGAGATGCTGCCCGACCCTGAAATGTACGCGCAATGTCTACGCGACTCATTAGCGACATTGCTTGACGCCGCAAGACAAGAGGCGAAGCAAACGCCAAAGCTGAATAAGTCCGGCGCGCCAAGAAAGGCGAAAAGCGCAGCCTCAAAAAGGATTCATAAGGGCGCTCAAAATGACAGCCAGCAAGGACTAACTGAGCAACAGTGAGCGTCGCCTTTTGCTGGTATGGCGTTGCGTGAGCTTGTTTATAATGCAGACTTTTTGAACGTTTTGGCGAGCAGAGAGCCTAAAATGTTCGGCATTGTGCGCGCGACATAGTAAAGAATGTGAGCGTCTATTCCTACTCGTAGTTGCTTACGATTTTTACGCGCTGCATGCAATATTTTGCCTGCAACCATGTCGGCTTCTACACCCCAGCGAGTCGCCAGCGCGTAGTTTTTTCGAGCTTGGTCCATATTGTCAGATTCTTGTAGGGTCGCTGTCATCATCTCGGTCTTTATTGCACCGGGGTGAATGGTGGTAACACCAATGCCATCTGCTGCCAGTTCGGCACGGAGCGCTTCACTGTAAGCCAGTACGGCTGCTTTACTTGAACTGTATGAGGCCTGACTTGGCAGTCCATAGTAGGCTGCCATGCTCGATAAATTGACGATCTGGGCTTTGTCGGATTGTTTTAGTAACGGTAGAAATACACTGCAGCAATTTACCGTGCCCCACCAGTTAACATTGAATACTCGCTGCCAGTCTGCGTGGCTGTGGTTTGCCGCGCTTTTTTGCAGAGTAATACCAGCATTGTTAATCAGCAGGTTCAGCTTGCCATGGTGGGCCGACACTTCCGTCGCTAAACTTTGAACGGCCTCTAAATCGCCTATGTCACAATTATGAATGCTGACATTAACTGGGTGGGACTTTAGTTCCTGAGCAAGTCCGTTGAGCTTTTCATCGTTGATGTCGACGAGCGCTAAATGACACCCGGACTTTGCAAGGGCTTTGGCCAGGGCTGAACCCAGGCCTCCGCAGGCGCCGGTAATGAGCGCGACTTGATCGTTATATTTGCTGTGAACCTTAGGCATTTTAAAATTCCTTGCGCAGCTCTATACCAAAGGTGCGTGGGTCGCCTAAAGCGCGGGTAAAGGTACCGAGGGATTCAGCTGTACCGACCGCGCCAATGTCGTAACGTTTGTCAGCTAGGTTTTTAACGTAGGCCGATACGCGCAGATCGCTCATTGGGTCATTCCAGCTCAAACGTGCGTCTACCAGGCTATAGGCTTCTGCATAAATTAACTCGGGATTGGTTTGTGCAACTTGCCAAGAGCCGGCGTCTAGCCCCATATAGACTTCACTTTTATAGCTAACATCGATGCGCGGCGTAAATAGGCCATAGTCAGTAACGATGGTGTATTGCGCGCCAAATGATGCCGAGGTTTCGGGTGATACTGCAAAGTCTTCTTTAGAACGGTCAACGGGAACAAATTCACCGCGCAGTGCAAGGGCCGCCAAGTCGTTATCCATAAACTCATCGTATTTATAATTATTATTACTATAGGTAAAACTGAGCATCATATTTTCACTAGGCAGCCATAACACTTCGAGCTCGCCGCCATCGATGGTCGACTCACCGGCATTCTGCGAGGTAACAACCAAGGAGTTCGCGGAGTCGACGTTGACGGTGATCAACTGCATATTGGTGAAGCTCATAGAGTACAGCGCAATGTTCATACGCAGTGAGCGTTCTAGTGCATCGATTTTTATGCCAATTTCGCGGTTTTCCAATTCCTCTGGTGCTACTTCTGTTAAACCGTCTACCCCGCTGGGCTCATGGAAGCCGGATTTAAAGCCAAAGCTCCAGGTACCATAGACCATTGCTGAACTTAGCAAACCGTCGTCGAACCACTGTTCAGGCATTATCCAGGCCGCGGAGGTCATGGGTGTAAATTGTCGGAAGGTGCTGTCTCTGCTGTCGTATTGTGGCGCGCCGAGGGGCGTCTTTATCTCCCCAGGGAAATAGCTATTAAGTGCATCATTTGCGATTTGAATCGGGTCCTCGCTCCAGGTGCCGGCATAAGCAGCAACACCCATGTCTGGAACAACGGGTATGAAGCGCGGGTCGATACTGTTCAAGATGCTTAGCATCGCGCCGAGATCGGCTGAAAGCGTCACTAGGTCAGATTCACGAATTTCTTCGGTGTAGCGCCCACCCAAAGTCCATTCAATATTATCGGTGAGATGCCAGGTCGCTTGGGTGAACGCGGCGTAGGTTTGGCCGTTAATGTCGAAATCTTGCAAGGTGGCTAACGGAAGTATACCCGCAATCAACGGTAATGTTCCGCCAGGTATTAGGGTGCCAAGGTTAGGCAGATTTAATCCCGACTGGCCCGCGGCCAATGCGATCAAGGTTGATGACTCCGCGCCGACCAGCGGGTTACTGGTAAGAAAGCGCTCAGACTTGTACTCGTCCTGCCAGAAAAAGCCGGCGGTATAGTCAACGCTGCCGTCGAAGGCGCTGCCATTAAGTTGGAATTCTAGGGTTAGCGATTCCTGAATACTATCGTCAAGTACGAGTGCGCGCAGGAAGGGCTGCGGGCCACCTTCATCCGCCGCGCTTTGGGGGCCAAACTTAGTGGCATCTCGATAGCCAATAATGGTTTTCAGGGTGTTGTTTTCGCTGATCTGCCATTCTAGTGTCGTGCCCAAGAGCAGAATGTCCTGCGCTTTGACGGCGCGGAAACTGTCACCTTGATTGGTGGTGAGATCCGGCAGATTTTTACGATTATTAGCGGCGCAGTTGTCGCGGTAGGCGGTGGGGTTACTTGGGTCGGTATCGCCAGCCCAGAGTACGCCAAGACCATTTACAAATAGCGCATCCTCGTTAATGAGCTCGCAGTGGTAAGAGGGGTATTTCTCGCGAACTTTGCCATAAAAGGCGAGACCGTCAACAGTCAAATTGTCGGCGGCTTCCCAGCGAATTTGGCCAATCGCAGAAAGTCGGTCGATACTTTGGTTGCTGTCTGAGCCTAGGTTTTGTAGGAAGCCGTCTCGGCGGCGGCTGCTTACAGAGACTCGGCTTAGTAGGGTGTCCGAAATCGGTACATCAACTGCAGCGCGAACACTTTGTTCATTGTAATTCCCCATTAGCCCTTCGACAAAACCACCGACGGTGTCGCCGGGCTTAGTCAAATTAAAGACCAATGCACCGCCAGTATTATTTTTGCCAAACAGTGTGCCTTGAGGACCGCGCAAGACTTGAACGCTTTCAATATCGATGGTATCCAGCAGCTGGCCATCTGGGCGGGGAATAAAAATACCGTCGATATACACACTCACGGATGGGTCGAAACGCGCCATGTGTGCGCGTTGGCCAATGCCGCGGATGAATATTTGCGGTGAGGTGCTGTCGTTAATTTGCAGGCTTGGTACCGATTTGCTGAGCTCCTGGGTGCTCATAATGCCTTGCTCGCGAAGGGCATCGCCGCTGAAGGCCGTAACCGCGACAGGCGTCTCTTGAATATTTTCAGAACGCTTTCGAGCCGTGACGATCACTTCTTCGATTTGGCGCCTTGACGTTGCTTCTTCACGGCCACTGTCATCCTGCGCATAGCTGGGAATAGCGCTAGCTGAAAGTGCTAACGAGAGTGCCAGTAATTTATTGTTGTTCATATTGCAGCAGTCCTATTGTTGCGAGTAATTATATTTTTGCCAATGCATAGGGCAATAGGCGATTTAAGAGTGGGCGTAGTGGCGTAAGTCCAATGCGTACGGGCCGCATACGGCACGCCATTTCCCGCTCGTAATCTTCAAATGAATGGCGCTGAAACTGTAGAAGGCGCTGCGCTTCCGTGGAGTCCATCCAGTGGGTGTAGTAAATGCCGGTGCCCTTGTCGTTGTAGGGCAGGGTCAAAGACAGCGCGCTGAATGCCGTTTTTATAAAACGGTAGTGATTGATTTGGCAGTACTTACCACCGCCAATTAACAGCACTTTTCGGTTAGCTGCCGCTGATTGCGCGGCGTTGCACATCGCCAGCGCGACGTCCTTGGGGTGTACAAATTCTATTGGCGATTCGGGATTAATGTTAAGTAATTCATGTAGCGTGGCGCGGTCAGCTTTTAGCGTGCGTGCATCTACAGAAACACCTACTCGCAAAATCACCCATGACAGAGGCGAACCTTTTAATGTTTTCTCGATTATTAGCTTGTGACGAGTGTAATTGTCGCTCGCTGTTACACGGTCTGAAATACATTTGGCGGCTTCCCCAGGCAGCGATTTCCCGAATACGGTCACTGAGGAGGGGAAAATTAGACGTGGTGATGTCGAGCTGGCTTCCATGCTTTTTATCAGGTTTTGGGTCGCAACGACGTTAATCGCTTCAGCCAGTTCGGGCTGGTTCTCCGATAGTGGCGGAAGTAGTGAGGCGTTGTGGATGACGGCGTCGACACCCTCCAACAACTTTGGGTGCAGCGTCGTGTCGCAAATATCACCTAAGATAACTTCACAGCGATTGTGGTAACGGCGTTTTAATTTTTGGTTATTAGCGTTGTCCAGATCGAAACAGCGCAGTTGATGGCCCTGCTTTAGGGCCTCTTCAATACACATCTGGCCGAGATTACCAAAGGCGCCGGTAATAAGAATATTCATAGTACTGAGGCATCTGTAAATTGAGGGCAGTGGATGCCTTGGGGGCTTTCAATTGTGCCTACGCACAGATTGCAGTGGGTGCAGCGACTTTTAAAACTTGGCTCGGCTGCGAGTTTTTGCGGCAGGTCGGGGTCGGCTAGAAGCGTGCGACCTAATTGGATGAAATCGAAACCGGCGTTCAGTATTTCGCTAAAGTTTTCGCCGCTCGTGGCGCCGCCAATATAGACAAGCTTGCACTTCACCACATTGCGAATGCGTTTGGCGTGCTCTAGTAGATACATGTCGTAG
Organism: Zhongshania aliphaticivorans; assembly: GCF_001586255.1. Classification (NCBI taxonomy): domain Bacteria; kingdom Pseudomonadati; phylum Pseudomonadota; class Gammaproteobacteria; order Cellvibrionales; family Spongiibacteraceae; genus Zhongshania; species Zhongshania aliphaticivorans. Next base: position 2,907,955 of record NZ_CP014544.1, on the reverse strand, counting down.
AAGGGCAGGCTTGGGAACATTTTCTTACCCATGAGCCGCAGTAAGAATCGCATGATTCGATTGCGTTCATAGCGTAATAGCGCGGGTAGAATGCTGTCACCGCGAAACATCAGCATTGGGTTCATGGTGCTGGTGCCGTTGCTGGGGATGATGGCGTCAATACCAGCCGCATCAAGTGCTTTGCAGATTGCTAGCGAGTCGTCGTAGTGAAGACCACCTCGGCGCCCCTCTGACATGGTTATCTTCGCGAGAATAGGGAAGTCGTCGCCGACCGCGGCCCTAACCGCCGCAAGCACCCGCAGGGGGAGTCGTAGACGGTTTTCTAAACTGCCGCCATAATTGTCTTTACGACGATTAGTGAGCGGACTAAGAAACTGGCAGAGGCCGTAGCCATGGCCGAAGTGAATTTCTAAAGCTTCAAAACCTACCGACTTCATGAATTTTGCAGCCTCTCTATAGGCCTCTACCATGTGGTCAATGTCGCTCAGTGTCATGGTGTCGCAAAACCACATACCCTCGGCAAAACCCAGTAGATTTACGCCACCACTGGGCCCTTTAGGGCGGCCTTTCAGCGTGTGATTTTTGGAGAACGCGCCGCAATGGCCCATTTGCCCAGCCACTTTGCAGTCGTGTTTTTTAATCTCTTGTACGAGCCGAGTTATGTCACTGCGGAAATCCTCATGCATGGTGAGCATGTCGGCATTCAGGCGTCCGGCGTTTTCTACCGCGCAATAGCCGATGGTTGTCATGGCGATACCGCCACGCGCGAATTGCGTGTGAAAATCGATCAGGCTTTGGCTAGGAATACCGTTAGGGCTTCGGTTTTCAAAGGTACCGGCCTTAATAAGCCGGTTCTTCAGCTTAAGCCCGTTCAGGCTCGCATTACTAAGCGCGGTGTTGCTGCTGTCTGACATAGAGCCTCTGGTCTTATTATTACTGGTGGTGTGGCGCCGGCGGCCCCGCACAATACTAAAATTGCATGTTATATAGTCGTATTATATAAGTCAATTATATGGAATGTGCAAAAGCCAATCTGTATACTTTGCGCTGGTTCATTTGAAGTGGAAGTTATCTTGGGAAAAAACGCCGCAAGTCCAAAAAAGCTCGGTGCCAGTGCGGCGGCCGCTAAGCCAAAGCGACAGACCCAAGCAGAACGCCGCGAAGCTACTCAAGCCATGGTGCTGGAAAGTGCTTGTCGAATTTTTGGTGAAAAAGGCTTCGCTGATACGTCTCTCAAAGATATAGCTGAGGATCTAGGGCTTACCATTACGCCGATCTATCATTATTTTGGCAATAAACAGGCACTTTTTCTGGCGGTTACTGAGGCGATGGAGCTTGAGTTCACCCAGCAGATCGAGGGATTTTCCTTTAGTTCTGAAAAAATAGATCTCATCGAAATTTGGGATATGCTGATCGAAATGACTCAGCGCCCGAATTTTGTCCGAATTGTATTGCGTGATGCGCCGATTATTCTAGGTCGTGAGCGCTGGGAAGATACCAGCGTTGTTCAGGCCGTATCCAGAATATTCCAAGACCAATTGTCGCTCTTATACGAGAGCGGCAGTTTAACCAAGCCCTTGTCCGAAAATGACGTCGTGCTACTGCAGCGAATGTTAATTGGCTGCTTTTCTGAGGCGGCACTAATGCTTGTCGCAAACCCGGATTATGATAGTCGGCCGCTGATGTTGCGGGTATTGACGCTATTCGGCGGTGTGGAGTCGCAATAAACACCGTTTATCATTGGTCCGCTGCAGTAACAGTGTCAGTTTGCGGTCTGCCCGCCATCAATCGCCAATGTTGTGCCGGTTATATACCGAGCTTCGGCTGATGCCAAATAAGCCACTGATGCCGCAATTTCGTCGGCCTCCGCCATGTCCATCAAGGGCATTAAACGCATAAACATATCCATATTCGCGTTATCGGGCATGGTAAATTTCTCAGTTAATGCCGTTTTCACTGCTCCGGGACAAATCGCGTTAACACGAACGCCTCTGTCGGCAAACTCAACTGCCATTGACTTGCTGAGCATCACTACAGCGCCTTTGCTGGCGCAATACGCGGCGTTATAAATTTGGCCAACCAAGGCAGCGGATGAGGCCATATTAACGATATTGCCCTTTGTCGCAATTAAATGTGGCATCGCCGCTTGGCTGAGGAAAAACACGCTGTTTAAATTGATGCCCATCATGCGTAGCCAGTCTTCTTCGCTTACCTCCGCTAGGTGTTTAGCAACGGCAATCCCCGCGATATTGCACAGAACATCAAGCTTGCCCCACCTCTCTACGGTTGCAGTAACGGCGGCGCGGCACTGTTCAGAGCTGCTCACATCCAACTTGATAAAAGCGGCGCTTTCCGAATTTGTAAGTAGTTCAATAGTTTGCTGTAAGCCGGCCTCATCAATATCAGCCAGCATCAATACCGCACCTTCGGCGGAAAGTCGCAGTGCGGTTGCTCGACCGATGCCTGACGCAGCGCCGGTGATTAAGGCGACTTTGTTATGAAACCGCTTATCGAAAACCTGCATGATTAATCTCCTCGCGGGGAATGCACAGAGGTGCTATTGATAAAGTGATCTTAATAAACAGGCCTTAAGATACCTGAGAGGGGAGATTTAGATATAATCCTAACTGCTTAGTTTTAATTTTTTGTTAGGAGTGAATTTAACTTTATGACTAATATTGCAAGGCATTGCAGAAATAGGTAAAAATATCGCTACCAATATCACTTGCTAAAGTTGTTAAACGTAGTAATCTCCTAGCATGGACAAACGATCTTACTCTATTCAGCAAATCTCCTTTGGCGCACGGGAACTCTATCCCGTTAGTGCCTTCCTCCCTATTGGCGGTTAAGCGCAGTATTGTCTTAATCGCCCGAAAATAATCTGCCATACAAGCGACTAGCTCGGAGTATTGTCAATGCTCGAGCCTTATTTCTATATGCACTGCTTTTGCTAGGTGAGGGTTTGTTATGCCTATTGAAAATGAATTGATTATTTCTGAATCTGACTACGAAAAATTGTCTCGGTTAATTAAAGTCAGTCGATCAGAGGCGACCGTCGCCCTTGATGCTGAGCTTATGAAAGCGGATGTTTGCCCCGATGCACTCATGCCCGCCGATGTCGTTTCGCTATACAGTAAAACACATTTCAAAGATGTTAAAACGGGGGCGAAGCGTGTCGTGACAATCGTTATGCCCTGGGAGTCCAGTATCACGGAAATGCGCATATCCATTCTGTCACCGGTCGGAATAGCACTTATCGGTGCGCGGGTGGGGGCGATAATTGATTGGCCGTTACTGAACAGCAGTTCGGTGAGCCTGAAAATAGAAAAGGTGTTGCGCGCGGTGCCAAAGGAATTGTCCAATGCATAATTTGGCATTCTGGAATAATGCTGTGGAGTTAATCGACAGCTTGGCGGGTATTGATGCGGGTAAACGTGAGGTATGTCTTGACGAGGTGTTGAACACATTTACAGAGATGTATCGTGGTCGCTTTGATCCCAGCGAAGACTTTGAAGAGTATGTGTTGGTGACTCTTGTCGATAGGTTTAGTCGAGCGCTGCCCGATCCGAGTGGTACCGCACCACTAACATTTAGTGATGGTATATTCCGATAAAAAATATTTGTTCTAAAAATGACGAATAGGGGCGTAGAAGTACAGACGAGGGCACTTTAGATTCTGGACTTCTACACATTTTCACTGCTGCTATTTAGCCTAAAAATGCCTGGCCGCCGTCCAGAGCGATGCTCTGTCCATTTACATAGCGGCTATCATCCGAGCACAAGCTCACTACGAACTTGCCGATATCGTCTTCGCAATCGCCAAGACGCTGCATTGGAATACTCGCTAAGTACGCAGCGGCTTCTTCGGGCCTGTCTTTTATCCACCATTCAAGGCCCGGCGATAAGGCGTGGGGAAGAATGACATTCGTGCGGATACCGTCTTTACCCCATTCACAAGCTGCTGCTCTCGACAGTGAGCGAATTGCTTCCTTGGTCGCTGCATAGCCGCCATAACCCGACATGTCCCAGCGTTTTCCGGCACTGCTAGCTAGGTTGATGATACAACCATCGCCTTTTAGGTGCGGGAAACAAAGCTTCATTAGACGGAAGGTGGCGATTGGTCCGGATTCAAAGCCAGCACTCAATGTTTCGTCTTCTATTTCGTGCAGGCTGCCTAAGGGGACTTCTTGGGCATTGTTTACCAAAATCTGAATGCCGCCATAATGGGCAACGGTGGTAGACACCAATGATTCCAGCGCATTGCGATCTTTGATGTCGCACTCTACGGCTAAGGCGTCGCCGCCCCGCTTGGTGATCTCTGCGCAGCTTGATTCAAGTTTCTTAAAGGTTCGCCCCGTTACCACCACTTTGGCACCTTCGGCGGCCAATGCGAAGGCAATACCTTGCCCTACACCCTGACCCGCGCCGGTAACGATCGCAACTTTGCCTTCAAGTCTTCTCATTGTAATATCCTTTAAAAATTGGTCTAAGTTTGTGGTCAATTAATTTGCTTTCGCGTGTAAATATTGTGATTAAGACTTTATGAATTTGCTCGCGAACTTATGCATTTGCTCAATTTTTTGCTCCGTACTGAGGGTGTCTGGTGTGCCATCGTAGGCGTTGCGGAAGGCGATGTGGCATTCGTTAATGCCGAGTTTGGCTAGCGTATCTTGCCCAGCTGTGGAGTAAGCATCGGCGGAACTAACATGAATAACGAAGGGAAGGTGGTCGCGCTGATACTGTTTGCGAAATTCATTTAATTTACCTATCAAAACGCCGTATTCTTCTATGCTCGCACCGGCGCCAATCCAACCGTCGCCAAGGCGCGCAGCGCGTTTTAATGCCGCGTCTGAGTGTCCGCCAATAAGAATAGGGATGGGTGTTGCCGGGCTTGGGCAAAGTTGCATACTTGCTATTGATAGCTGCTTGCCGCTATAGCTAAAAAACTCACCGCTCAGTAGACCTCGTATGATTGCTATCTGGTCGTCAAGGCGCTGGCCACGTGCCTCCCATGGCACATGGCAACCTTCAAAGTCTTCGGGCCACGGGCTGATTCCCACACCGAAATCAAAGCGATCTCCGCACAGGGCTGCCAGTGTCGCCAGCTGTTTAGCGACAACCAGCGGCTGGCGAACTGCGAGCTTGTACACCGAGGTGTTAAAGCGTAGCCGTTTTGTTTGTCCCGCCAAAAATGGAATCGTCACCAAGGGTTCAACAAAGGGCATATCTTTTAAGAACTCCCGCGAACCGTCGCCGTTGTAGGGGTAGTTTGCCGATGAGTGTTCTGGGTAGCAGAGGCTGTCGGGAAAAGCCATGCTATTGAAGCCGAGCTCTTCTGCCGCTAAGGCTAGGGCTACATATTGCTCTGGAGGACACATACTTGGGTTATAGCTAAATTTCATTTTATTTATCTCGTCGTCTACAGCCCGTTGGCTGCTTCGTTCTAAAGTCAGGTTCTTATAGTAAAGATCCCGCTTCAGCTTGCTTAGAACAAATACGTTCAAATTTAATAACGAAATACACCGTAGCAATATGTCTCGCCGCTGGTCTGGGCAATATTTTTCGGTCATTTCCGAAAATTTAGCTGCGCGGCGGGGGTGAAGAAATGTATATAAAATTAGATGTTTTTGTCGGCGGAACCATAGGAGGCAGGCGATACCATGCTTGAAACATGTGCATAGCCTGAAATTCTGCAGATCAGTTATCTTGCCGTTGGCAGCAGTATTGAATGGTCTTTGAGTCCACCGTGCACTTTATTTGTGTTTCAACAAGGAGAACAGCTATGGGGAAATTCATTGTAACCGGCTCCGCCTCGGGTATTGGTGCCGCAGTCTGTTCACGACTTGAAGATGATGGCGAAATGGTGATTAAAGTCGATCGCCACAACGCTGATATCGTCGCAGACCTTGCGACAGCAACAGGGCGCCGAGCCGCGTTGCAGGCTTGCTTAGCGCTTTGCAAAGACGGTTTAGATGGTCTTGTTTGCTGTGCTGGTATTGGTAGCACTAGTCCAGATGTGGCCATGATTCCACAAGTTAATTTTTTCGGTTCGGTCGAATTGTTACGCGGCTTAAAAGATGCATTAGCCGCGCGGCGCGGATCGGCGGTGTTGGTGTCGTCAAATTCGGCGCCGCAAGATACAGATCCCGATTACGTCAGTGCCTTGCTTGCAGATGATCAAGAGCAGCTGCAAGTGAGTTTAGCGAATATCTCTGGTCACGCAGCTTACAGTGGTTCTAAGCAAGCCATTGCCCTTTGGATGCGGAAAAATGCCCCTGAGTATGCTCGCTCCGGAGTGCGCTTAAATGCGGTTGCGCCGGGCTATACCCGGACGGCAATGACTGAGGCCACGGAAAACGATCCAAACTACAGCGCCGCGATTAAAGACTTTTTAGCGACAATCCCTCTGGGCCGTGCCGGTAATGTGAGTGAAATCGCAAATGTCATCGGTTTCCTGCTTTGTTCAGAGGCGAGCTTTGTTAGCGGTTCGCTACTTTATGTGGATGGTGGTCATGACGCCATGTTTCGCCCCAACGCAATATAGGAATAGATAATGGCAACAGCGAAAGAATATGGGCTTGGGCCCCATCAATTTCCCCGTGGCTGGTTTGTTATTGCTGAGGCGAGTGAGTTGCAAGAAAAGCCACTGGCGTTGAAATTCTTTGCCAAGGATTTTGCGTTATACCGAGGGCAGAGCGGCAAGCCGGTTTTACTCGACGCACACTGCCCACATATGCAGTGTCACCTCGCCGCTGATAGCGCGATTATCGCCCGTGAGGGCGCGCAAATTGAAGGTGATTCTATTCGTTGCCCCTATCACGGCTGGCGATTTGCTGCCGATGGTAGCTGCGACGATATACCGTATTTTGACGGCCCCAAGCCCCGTTCGGCCAAGCTGGAAAGTTATCTGGTGGAAGAGCGACTAGGCTGCATATGGATGTGGCATGACCCCGATGGCAAGGAACCGGATTACCCGGTGCCAGATTTGCCGCACTGGCAGAATACGAGCTGGGTAAAATGGCAGCTGGATCATTTGGGTGAGTTAGAAGTCCACCCTCAGGAAATCATCGACAATATGGCTGATGCCCGTCATTTAGGGCCAACCCATGGCGCGCCGTGTGAATATTTTGAAAACGAATTTAAGGATCATGTTTATATTCAGCGTCAGGGCGGCTTGCATCAGGAGTACCAAGCGATGCTGCGCACCACCACCTGGTACGAGGGGCCTGGGATCCTGCTTTCGCATCAGATTTTTGGTGACATCGAGAGTATCGAAATGATCGCCAACACGCCGGTGGAAGATGGCTGCGTAAAATTATGGCATGGCTTAATGGTCAATAGTGGCAAGGAGAATCCGACCATGGCGGATGTCGACCGGGCGCGGGAACTGCAGGCCGGCGCGCTGGCGTCTTTGGCTGCGGATTTTGGTATTTGGAAACACAAAAAGCCGGCATTTAGGGTTTTACAGCTTAAAACCGATGGCCCATTTTCTCTTGGGCGCAAGTGGTATACCCAGTTTTACATGCCTCGTGAGGCTGTGATCGCGGTGCAAACAATGGTTAATGGCGTGCATGGCGTCCTCGGTTTGGCCGAACCGCCTCCAGAGTCACTGTTGCACAGACAGGTGTTGGCTGATACGTAGTGTGCGCTTACTCGACAGACGCCGCCCTGACCACTTATGCGCATTATTGTGAACGATTATGTTCTACCTAATTTGTGCCTTCAGAGTACTGTGATTACCGTATCACTAAGCAGCGGAACCGCATTATAAAAAGGTCCGTATTAGTGATCTGCTAACAATATAATATTAATGAAATTGGAGTTATGGCATGAAGAGATATTCATCTACTGGTGACTTTAAGTTGAAGGCGCTTCCCCTGGCAGTTTCACTGATGAGTGCACCGCTATTTGTGCCCGTTGCTTCAGCTCAAGTTTTAGAAGAGGTCCTGGTGACGGCCGAGCGCCGGGTTGAATCTTTACAAGATACCCCGATTGCGATGACGGCAATGACCAGTGACAACATAGAAAAGCGTGGTATTAGTAATACCGACGATATGTTTGCCTCATTGCCTGGCATGGGTGGTTATTCAGCGCCTGGCTCGCGGGGTATTACCAGTCTTAGTATCCGCGGTATATCTGGTGGCTCGCCAGCGAATATCTCGCTTGATCCTGCGGTGGGCATGTATCTGGACGGCGTTTATGTTGGCAAGATGCTCGGCTCTGCCTTAGATCTCGCGCAGATTGAACGAATAGAGGTCTTGCGAGGTCCCCAGGGCACTTTGTACGGCCGCAATGCCACGGCTGGTGCAATGAATATTATTTCAAGAAAGCCGCTGGGTGAGTTCGCGGTAGACGTAACGGCGGGTATTGGCAATTACGGTCAGCAAAGCCTGAAGACCAATATTGATTTTGATTCGATTGGCCAAATTGGTGAGGGTGCCGGTAAGTTGAATGCGGCTGTGAGCTTTTTAAGCAAAGAACGCGATGGCTTCTATAAAAATTATTCCGGTGGCGAAGACTTCGACACCATCGACCGTCAAGCCTGGCGTGCCGCACTACGTTGGCAGCCTAGCGAGGCACTTACCGTTGATTATGTGTATGACCACAGCGAGTTGGATGAGGTGAATACGCTGCAAAAAACGGTTGGCTTTACTGAAGGGCCGACGCTTGGTGGTGATCGACTAAGCTTCCTGCGTAACACGGTGTTGCCTGCGGCCACCGGCTTGGCTTCGGCGCCGGGCGCTGACCCGCGTATCAGCGCTCGTTGGTTACCTTCAATTCAGAAAACGATTGACGCCTATGAACGGATATTGGCTGCCGGTGAAGGCCGGCCAAGCGGTGGCGGGGTAGAGGTCACGCCGACGACGCAAAGTGAGGTCGACGGGCACGCGTTAACGGCCGAGTGGCAGCTAGGTGAACGTGGCGCCTTGGGTGACGTCACGCTTAAATCAATCACTGCGCAACGCGAGACCGAAACCTATGTTGCTGGCGATCTCGATGATATCGATAGTAGCTTAGATGCCAATGGTATTGGTGTTTATAACGACGGTTTACACGCCGTTTTACTTCAGTATTACGGTGGCAGCAGCGGTGCTTCATTCCCGGGTGTAGATGCGCTCTGGACGGCGGTAGACCAGCTTGGCGCTGGTCACAGCATGCAAGATACGCTCTCGGAATATGAGCAGCTCTCCCAGGAGTTCCAAGTTGTCGGTGCAACCCAACAGTTTGATTACGCCCTAGGTTTGTACTGGTTTGAAGATGAAGCAAACTACGACCGCCGCGCTGCCTTTTCAATGCCACTCGCGGGGCGCGATGCCCAGCGATATACACTGGAAACCGAGGCCTTGGCCATATATGGGCAAGGTACTTACCGCTTTGCTCAATTAGAAGATCGTCTCGCCTTGACGCTAGGGATGCGCTATACCGAGGAGGAAAAGGCAATTGCCTATGACTTCGGTGCGGTGGCTACGCCATTTGGTAATAAGCCAGCGCAAGCCCTATCGCGCGATGAGAATTTTTACAATTTTAGCTACAACGTAACTGTGGCATACGATATCAGTGACGATATTAACAGCTTTATTCGCTATGCAACCGGCTACCGCTCGGGTGGCTTTAATGGCGAAGTTTTTAATAATAGTTTTGATGAAGAAATTATTGAACAGCTGGAAATAGGTGTTAAGTCCGACTGGTGGAATAATCGCTTGCGTGTGAACGCTGGTCTCTATACTTACCAGTACGACGACCTGCAAACGAGCGTGTTAGAAAGCTCTGGTGGTGGCGTAACATCCTCGACCATTAATGCCGGTAAGGCAGATCGTTGGGGTAGCGAGTTAGAGGTATCTGTAGCACCGATTGAAGATATGATAGTGAGTTTGGCACATACCTACATCAATGGTGATTTTGAAAAGTACCCAGACACCTGCGCTAATAACCAGTGTATTGATGGCACAAAGGAAGCTAAACGAGGTAACTCACCAAGCAATAAGGTCAACGCCAGTGTGGACTATACCTTTGCGAGTACCGCGATTGGCGATTTCAATGTGTTTGCTGATGCCAGTTGGCAGGACACCTGGGAGCAGGTTGCGCTGTCGCCCTCGGTGGTTGCTAATACGCCATTTTTGTACACGAATAGCTCAATGGACGCACGAACGGTCGTTAACGCGCGCCTCAGCCTAAGTAAGATTCCTGTTACTACTGGCGATTTGATGGTGTCGTTGTGGGTGAATAATCTTACCGATGATGACTATCCGTCTTATGGCGTTAACTTTCAGGGCTTGGGTTTGATTAGTGAGCAGTATGGTGCACCACGCACCTTTGGTATGGATATTCGCTACCGCTATTGATTTGGATTTGCCAGCAGCTTAACGCTGCTGGCAAAATTACCTACATCGTGTTTTTAATTTTAAGAAATCGAAATCCCAATTTTACTTCTTTTCTCCTTTTTGTCTCTTCGCTTTTCCTTCAAGCTCTTAAGTGGGGCTTTTTTGTCAGAAACTTTTAACTTATCCTTTTTCATTTAATCACCTTTCGATTATTGATTTATTAAATAAGCTTCACTAAGCCACTTTTTAGTGAATTTTTGATGTGAAATGATCACGCTTATAGTGGCAAATTAGAGACTTCAAGGTGCTAACCCTCCTTATTCCCCTTTATGGATTTTGATCCACTGAAATTAAGCAGAATAGGCTTTCTGTGTTTCCGAAAAACAATCTTACAATCTCGCCTCTTTTTAAACCCAATAGAGCCGAGCCCAATGGCGACAGGACGCTAATTTTTCCCAGCGCGGGGTCGCTGTGTTGTGGAAGTGTTACCACGATGGATAGCTCAGTGAAATCGTGCATGCTCATCAAGCCAACCTTAGAGCCGAGCAATACTGTGCAATCGCTTATTTTTCTTGTTGGTAGGTCATAAATGCCTTGCAATTTTTCCAGTAAGCCTGCGAGCTCAACCGGCCTCAGCGTAATAGGACGGAACGCGACAATCCTTTCAAAGTCATCTTTAAGTGACGAGATAAATTGACGGACATCTATAAAAAAATCGGTATTCACAAAACCTCACCCATAGCAATATATCTACTTTTGGCTGGCGCCAGAAGTACAAAAATATAGTTTTTTAAAAGTATTTTTCCCGGATGTGACTGAGTGTCACATCCGGTTAAATGAGGAAGGCCTGGGGCGGAATCACATTGGGGAGGGGTAAATTTTTCATAATAAAACCAAGGTCCTATTTGAATATTAACTAAAGAGTTTACCTCGTGCTGTATTTATAACAAGGCTATTAATATAATTTAATGACTTATATAGCCTTGCTATACACAGCGAAATTTCTAATTTCATTTTAAATGACACCCATCGCCGTCATCGCTCCCGCTACCTTAATGAAACCGGCAATATTGGCGCCGGTAACATAGTTACCTCCCGCACCAAATTCAGCTGCTGTTTCATAACACGAAGCGTGTATGTCAACCATAATGTCTTGAAGACGCTTTTGGGTGTATTCAGATGACCAAGAATCGCGACTGGCATTTTGCTGCATTTCAAGTGCGGAAGTAGCTACCCCGCCAGCGTTTGCGGCCTTGCCTGGTGCGAAGTAAACCCCTGCAGACTGAAACAGTTGAATGCCCTCTGGTGTTGTGGGCATATTTGCGCCTTCAGCGACTATCTTGCAGTTATTCTCTACTAAAGTCTTGGCATCTCGCGCGGTCAGTTCGTTCTGGGTTGCGCAGGGCAAAGCGACGTCACATGGCACCGACCAAATAGAGGAACCTTCAATGTAGCGCGCCGATGAGTGCGAATCTAAATAAGTAGCGATTCGCCGACGTTCCAACTCCTTTATACGCTTTACGGTCGCGATATCGATTCCGTTTTCATCATAAATATAGCCACTTGAATCTGAGCAGGCCACAACAATTGCGCCTAGTTCCTGGGCCTTCTCCATAGCGTAAATAGCAACATTACCCGAGCCTGACACAACGACCTTCATGCCATCTAGGGATTGCCGCTGGAATTTAAGCATTTCTTGAGCAAATAGCACCACCCCATAGCCGGTGGCCTCTTTTCGCGCGCGACTTCCGCCCCAGCCAAGGCCTTTTCCCGTTATTACACCCGATTCATAACGGTTGGTGATCCGCTTGTACTGCCCAAACAAGTAACCGATCTCGCGGCTGCCGACGCCAATGTCGCCAGCGGGTACATCGGTGTACTCTCCTATATGACGATATAGCTCAAGCATAAGGCTTTGACAAAAGCTTTCTATTTCGCTGTCTGATCGGCCTTTGGGATTAAAGTCGCTGCCACCTTTGCCGCCGCCTATAGGCAAGCCCGTCAGCGCGTTTTTGAAAATCTGTTCGAAGCCAAGAAACTTAATAATACCGAGATACACCGATGGGTGAAAACGCATGCCGCCTTTAAATGGCCCTAGCGCACTATTAAATTCTACGCGGAATGCACGATTTATATGGATCTCGCCTTTGTCGTCGCGCCATGGTACGCGAAATATAATTTGACGCTCAGGCTCACAAATTCGTTGAATAATTTTTTTATCCGCAAACTCCGGATATTTCGCCAGCACTGGACCTAAGGTCTCTAAGACTTCACGCACGGCCTGATGAAATTCTGCCTCACCTGGGTTTCGGTACAGCACATCTTGGAGAATGCTCTGCAGTTTTTCATCGAGCTGCGGTTTCATAGATCAATGCCTTACATATAAGTCGGATGCTTTAAAAGAAAGTGTGTATTGGCCGCTGCATTATTAGGACCTAGCCTTATATAGATGCATTTTAGCGGTCATTTGGTTTTATTGGTCGAGTTCCGCTTCTGGGTGCAGAACGTTGTTTACTTTTATTTCGGTGAGCCTAGCGCCGGGCATAAGCCAATGTATGGTTTTGCCATTTTTAAGCCCGATTAAGGCTGCGCCTAAGGGCGAAAGTACCGACACCTTCATCTCTTTAACATCCGCTTCGCTAGGCAGAACAATGGTAATTCGGCCTTCTTCTTTGGTCGTTAAATCAGTAAATTCAACAACAGAGCCTATGCATACGGCATCCTTAGGGTATTCATCATCGTTGTACACCAGGGCCCGCGCCATTTCATTTTCCAGGCTGTCGCGCACGTCAAGAGACGAGCTCATTATCAATTGTACAATTCGCTTGTAATCACTTCTTTTTACGACGATGTCGTCGGTATTGTCTAAAACCATATATCTTACCCGCAGCAAAACGCCTCCACGAGGGAGTTAACTCGCGGTGACTAGAATATTGTCTGGTAAAAAATTTTAGGCGCTTAAGGCTTTTTTAGCTCAAGCGCCGACAACATGTCGGGCACAAAAGACCACAGGCAGAATAGCCTGAAAGAGAGGAGAACGTGGGTGATTTTTTTTGCTCATAGTAAGCAAGTATCCCATCGATTTATTTTTTGTCAAGCCAGTATGGGGCGGTCTGATTTTTGTGTGTGGATAATATTGTGTGGGGCGTTAGCATTTATACTTAGGGAATATTATTTATAAAATCGATGTTTATGTCCGGCACTTTCGGCCATTTGTCGTGTTTTAGACGTTTAGTCGCTCGTTGTGGACTTAGCTTGATCAATGTCATCTAACTGATCACGAAATTGTTTTGGCGTTAGGCCAGCCCAATTTCGGAAAGAGCGGATAAACGAGCTGGATTCTAAAAATCCTAATTGCTCGCCGATTTCGTGTATTTTTAGCATAGGGTTGCGCAGTTGGCGCATTGCGATATCGCAGCGATATTGGTCTTTTAGTTCTTGGTAGCTGGTGTCTTCGCTATGTAGCCTGCGCCGTAAGCTGGAGGGCGACATGTGCAAATCCTCGGCCATTGCCTCAAAGCTCGGCAAGCTGCCTGTGCCGCTATTGGCAAGCAGGGAGCGTATTGCGGCACTAGTACTAGCAGGCCGTGAGTCTTGGGTAATGAGAGAATAAACCGCGTGTTGTAGAAAAGCTTCCAGTGACGTCGGCGTGTGTACTGTTCTGGCGCGTAAGGCACTGCTGTTGAAAAATAATGCGGTGTGTTCTGCATTAAATTTAGGGGTAATTCCTAACAGAGACGCCATGCTCGTGGTGTAAGCCTCGGATACTGCTGGGGCAGATATAGTAAGGCCTGTTAGTTGCAGTTCTCTTGCTGTTAGCCAGCCGATAAAAGCAAACCAAACTCGTAGCCCAGAGGCCTTCGCGACCGCGTCGGAATGTTCATTGCGATCCCAGGATTTTGGGGTAAATTGGCTTTTTGAAAAATCGCTATTAAATTCGTAGCGCAGCTCGGTGATGTCTGCGCTGGTGTTTACCGTAATTTTGTAGCCGGTGATGGGGTAGAGCATTTTTTGGTAACGAGCGGCGCGATTTAAGGCCTCTTCTAAATTTTGGCAATTGATGATGCTGTAACACATAAACCGAAATACATCACTGCCGATTCCCGCTCCCCACGGCACCGCAATATCCATTTCCTGCATGGCTTCTGCCGCATTTTCGTAAAGGGCAGAGTACTTGTAGCCTGGCAGCGTGCCTTGCTCGGGAGCTGATAATAGCTTTTTGGCATCGAGCCCCGCTTGCTGGGCAATTGTCTTAGAGTCAATGCCGACATGCTCAAGGTAGTCCAATAGTCGTTGGAATTTCTTGACCGGGATGTCATGCAATCTATTGATGTCCGTCATACCTTCTCTCTTAGAACTACTGTGCGTGACGCTAAATGTCGACGCTTATGAAAGATTATGTGCTTTAGCGAATTATTGTTTGGCCTAATATGACGGTACAGCAATAACAATGTCAATTACGCATAAGGAGTAGGGCAGATGCAGTCAATACGGAGCTATTTATTGCGGGAGTCCCTCGTCAGTGGCTTGAGCAATGCTGTTATTAATGGCGGGTTTGCGTGGTATCTGAGTGCCGGGCGGGATCGTCTGCCTATTCTGGGTGGTGAAGGTGTATTGGCAGACTTCATTGCCACCGCAGTAATTCTCGTATTTGTTCTTAGTTTAATTGTACTGCCATTGCAGCAGAAACATGCCATGAAAAAGGTCACGGTTGGGGCAGAACCGCCACTAATTTTTCTGAAAATATTTTCTCATATTGCCATTCGTCGTAATTCGATTAAAGCCCTAATGTTAGCGATTTATGCAGGTGTAATTGCCCTGCCCATCGTTTTTTTGGTGTTTATTGCTTTTGACGTCGACGGGCTGAGTCGAGTGCAGTATGTGTTGAGCAAATCATTGTTTACCGGGGTGTTAGCGGGGCTGGTTGTTATGCCCATTGTGTACATGGCGCTTTACCCGGTGCGCAGTCAGCCGGTAATGGGCGTAAAGGAGTCGTGAATCAGATGTTAAAAGATAAAGTTGCATTAATCACCGGTGGCGCAGCGGGTATTGGTCGCGCAATTTGCCAGCAGTTAGGCGCAGAGGGGGCAAGTGTTGCGGTAGTGGATTTTAATCGCGAGGCTGGCGAGGAGTGCGTAGCTCAGCTACAGGAAAGTGGTATTGAAGCATGCTTTATCGCTTGTGATGTCAGTAATGAAGATCAGGTTCGCGCCATGGTTGCTGCGGTTGTGGAGCGCTACGGTCGCTTGGATATCGCCTGTAACAATGCGGCGGTGAGCCGTGGTAGTGGCCCAATACACCAGTTTACTCGTGAGGTTTTCGATCAAACCTTGGAATTGTGCTTAACGAATACGTGGCTGTGTATGAAATACGAGATAGAGACGATGTTGGCCACGGGTGGCGGCAGCATTGTGAATATCTCGTCAAATGCCTCGCTGCGCGGCCAAGCCTTTAATACCGCTTACGCGGCGGCAAAAGGGGGGGTAAATATTCTCACCAAGAGCGCGTCTACCGAGTATGCCAGCAAAGGTATTCGCATCAACGCAGTCTCCCCTGGTGTTATTCGCACGCCAGGTTTAGAAAAGTACTTTGAAGAGCAGCCTAAAATGGAAGATCAGCTGCGCAAAGTTGCGCCCATGCAACGTCTGGGTGAACCATCGGAAATCGCTCATGCGGTTGCCTTTTTACTGTCTGAGCGAGCGTCGTTTATCACCGGTCAATTACTGTCGGTAGATGGCGGCGGCGCGGTGCGGGGATAATGATGAATAAGACAAACGACACCATAGCAAAGTCTCACACTCGCCAAGCACAGCGAGTTAATTTGCCCATGCCCTTTGGTTGGTTTCAGGTTTTGTATTCCCATGAATTGGCGGTTGGCACTTCGCTGCCGCTATCTTATTTTGATCGGGAACTGGTCATTTTTAGAACTGAATCCGGTCTTGCCAAAGTGCTGGATGCCCACTGCGCCCATATGGGGGCGCACCTAGGCTACGGTATACGCGACAACGCTGGCGGCGGCTCTCGCGTAGTAGGCGAGAGTATTGTGTGTCCCTTCCACGGCTGGCAGTTTAACGGCGAGGGCGAATGCACGGGCATCCCCTACGCTAAAAATTTACCGTCGCGGGTGGCGCGCTGCGAAAAGCTGATTCCCAGCTGGCACGTTCGCGAACTGAACCAGTGTATCTATGTTTGGTATCACCCAGAGAATATCGAGCCGCTTTTTGAGCCGCCAGTGATTTCTGAAGCGGCAGCAGACAACGGTGAGTGGGGCCAGCTCAAAATTCACCAGTGGGACATCGACACCCATATGCAAGAGATCGGTGAAAACGCGGTGGACGCTGCGCATTTTTGCTTTGTGCACGGCACCCCAGAAATTCCAGAGCCCACTCGCAGCGAGTTTGATGGGTTTTTACGCCACGGCTTATTTGAGTCTGAAATGGTCACGCCCAAGGGCACTATTCAAGGCCGTATAGAAAATAGCAGCACGGGGCCGGGCTTGTCAGTTGTGCGTTTTAGCGGTATTTGCGACACCGTGCTCATGGCCAATATAACGCCCATTGACGCCCATCGTTCTCGCGCCCATTACGCTTTTATCCAGCGCGACGGCGGCGGTAAAACCATGGGGCGTGTCGCCCAAGCCATTGTCGATGACATTTGTCAGCAAATGGAAGAGGACAAAATCATTTGGGCGCATAAGGTGTATTTAGAGAAGCCATTGCTGTGCGATGGCGACGGTCCCTTTGCGAAATTTCGGCGCTGGTATGGCCAGTTTCTGATTGCGGATAGTTGCAATGATTAAGCTTAAAGAGCTGCGCGAGTGCCGTCACCCTGAGTTGATGTCTGAAGCCGCTATTGGGCGGATGCAGTTGCGTAATCGCACCGTATTGGCGGCAATGGGCACTGAGTTTATTCTCGACGACGGCAGTATTGGCGAGCGCGCTATGGCCTATTACGAGGCGCGCGCGGCGGGTGGCGTCGGCTTGATTGTGCTGGAAACCAGCTCGGTCGCTTGGCCTTTTGGTATGTCGATGCCGAAAATGCTGGGCTTATCTAAAGATGAGTTTTTGCCAGGCCTTAGCGAACTGGCTCAGCGTGTGCAGAAACATGATTGCCGCATCGCCGCGCAGCTAAATCACAGTGGTAAGGTGTCTGCATTTGATGTTGCCGAAGGGCGGGAAATACTGGTTCCCTCGCGCCCCAAACCCGCGCCCAATGATATGGGTGAAGGCCTTACGATGGCGGAGATGGCGAATTTCGTGCGCTCCGCCGGGCCAGATGGTAAAGGCCCGCGTTATAAGGAAATGGATCAGCAGGATATCGACTGGGTGGTTGGCTGCTTTGCCTCTGCGGCGCGCTTGGTTGCCGATGCGGGCTTTGATGGCGTAGAAATTCACGCTGGGCATGGCTACTTGCTGTCGTCGTATCTTTCGCCTTACGCCAACCGTCGTGATGATAATTACGGCGGCAGTTTGGAAAATCGCGCCCGTTTATTACTTGAGGTGGTTGCTGCGATCAAGGTTGCCGTAGGCGATGACTTTCCGATTATGGTGCGCATAGACGCCCATGAATATCGCACTGAAGGTGGTATTACCCTTGGTGATGCTGTCGCAGTTTCCAAGATGCTAGAGGTGGCGGGTTGTCACGCCATCAATGTCAGTGCTTACTCAAATAACAGCGCAATCGGCTTTACTGAGGGGCCATTGGTGCATGAGCCCGGCGGCTATATTGGTTTTGCCAAAGCGGTTAAGGCGGCGATAGGTATTCCCGTCATTGCGGTTGGTCGTATTGAGCCCGACGTTGCTGAGCGCCATATCGCCGCAGGGGATTTTGACTTTCTGGCCATGGGTCGGAAGTTATTAGCGGATCCAGAGTTGCCCAACAAGTTGCGGGATGGTCGCCAGAGCGATGTCCGCCCCTGTATTTACTGCTATATCTGCGTTAGCCAAATCTTTATAAATCAGCCGTTGCGCTGCGCCGTGAACCCCGCGGTTGGTCATGAAAATGCCTTAGGGCAGATCGTTCCAGCAGAAACACCGCGTCGCATTTTGGTGGTTGGTGGCGGTCCGGGAGGAATGGAGGCTGCCCGTGTTCTCGCCTTGCGTGGTCATCAAGTTCAACTTTGGGAAGGGGACTCAGTGCTCGGTGGTACCCTGCGGGTTGCTGCGTTGGCTTATGAGCCCAATGGCCAATTGTTGAGCTATCTCAAAAACGCTATTACTGAACTGCCGATTGCGGTATCGCTAAATAAAATGGCAAGCATTGAGAGTATTAAAGCGGCGCGCGTCGATGCCGTGGTGTTGGCTACCGGCGCGAAGCGCAGTGCGCCACTTATCGTAGGTAAAGATTTGCCCCATGTACTGGACGGCGAACAGCTCCGAGATATGTTATTCGCCGGCCGCGCGCCGAGTAAATTAACCTGGTATCACCGCGTGATGCTGCGTCTATCTCACATGCTGGGGCTGAGCCGCAATATCGACGTGCTCAGAAAGCTTAGTCATGTGTATATGCCGCTGGGCAAAAAAATATGCATTATCGGCGGCGGCCTAGTGGGCTTAGAAGTGGCGGAATTACTGGCTGAACGGGGTCGTCAGGTGACGGTGCTTGAGGCGGGTCGCGACTTGGGTAGCGAGCTGAGTGTCGTGCGCCGCTGGCGCGTGCTCCACGACTTGAAATCCCACGGTGTGGATCTGCGGCGGGGGGCGAGTGTGAGCGAGATAACAGCCGGTTCGGTCTGCTATACGCAGGGTGAAAGCCATGGCGAGATAGCGGCCGATAATGTAATTATTGCGCTCGGTGCAGAGCCAGATACGTCGATATTGAGTCAGCTATCTGCAATCAATATCGACGCACATAATATTGGTGACAGTGCAGAAGTCACGTATATCGATGGCGCGATACGCACCGCCCGTGAACTCGCAATTAGGCTTTAATATGAAAAAAATTGTCGTGGGCTTACTTGTCTTCATCTTGTTGTTAGCGGCGGTAGTGTTGTCTGTTGGCTATTACTATTTACGAGGCGCAACGCCCGCTTTGCCGCCGCTCCAGTTGTTCATTCACGGTCAGATTTTAACGATGGATAATAGTAATCGCGTGGTCTCAGCGATGGCGGTGCGTGGTGAGCGTATTGAAGCACTGGGCAGCAATGATGAAATTTTGGCCCTGCGTCAGGCTGGTACAGTTGTATATGACCTTAAGGGCAAAACGCTACTGCCCGGGTTTATTGATGCCCACGGGCATTTTCCCGGTACGGGCCTTAGCGCGGTGGGCAGCGATTTAAGCAGCCCGCCATTGGGCGCTGTTCGCAGTATTAGTGATATTCAACAGTACTTAGCTGAGGCAGCAAAAACAGGCAAGGACGAGGATTGGCTGTTTGGCTTTGGCTACGATGATTCGCTCTTACTAGAAAAGCGCCACCCGAATCGTCACGACCTCGATGCGGTGTCTACGACGCGACCTATTTACCTCATGCACAGCTCTGGGCATTTGGCGGTGGTAAATACGGCGGGTCTGCGCCGTGCCGGAATTAACGCGGAGACAAGCGACCCAGAAGGTGGTGTTATTGTTCGCGAGGATAATTCCACCCAGCCCAGCGGTTTATTACTTGAACACGCGACCGATCTGGTGGCTGCCCAAGCCATGGATTTCTCGGGCCTTGATTTTCTTGCCATGGTGGACGCCGCCCGGGATCAATACCTTGCTGCGGGGGTCACCACAATCCAGAGCGGCGGGGTCGATTCGCGCTTGCTCAATGGTTTGTATTGGCTTTCTAAGTTGCAGCGTATACCTCAACGGGTGTTGGTCTGGCCCTTGGCCGACAAAGTGGAAGCGGAGCTAAATAGCGGCGCGCTGAGCCTAGACGATTTCCAGTCAGATACGTTTGCGGCCTCGGCAATAAAAATCATTGTCGACGGCAGTATTCAGGGTTACACCGCATTTTTGTCTGAGCCCTATTACCAGCAGCAAACCGGCAGCACTGATCCCGCGTATCGGGGCTTCTCTCGCTATAAGCAAGATGAATTGAACGCACAAGTGAAAAACCTGCACTGCAAAAATTACCAGTTAGCGCTCCACGGTAACGGCGATGCCGCAATCGACATGGTGTTAACGGCCATTGAATATGCTCAGCAAGCTTGTCCGCGCGCTGATGCCAGACCGATTTTAGTCCATGGCCAAATGGCGCGTGCGGATCAAATTACGCGCATGAAGCAGCAGGGCATTACCCCGAGCTTTTTTAGCGCGCACACCTATTTTTGGGGCGACCGCCATCGCGATCAATTCCTCGGGCCTGAGCGCGGGGCGCGTATTAGCCCACTCGCCGAGGCGGTGGCGGAAGATTTGCGTTTTACCGTGCATCTGGATTCGCCGGTCGTACCCATGGACATGGCCAGATTGCTGTGGACCAGTGTCACTCGGCAAACCCGCAGTGGCGAGGTGCTCGGTGCCGACCAGCGTATTAATACCCTGCAAGCGCTGCGCGCGGTAACCATTGATGCCGCTTGGCAAAGTTTTAAAGAGCAGGACATTGGTTCACTCGAAGTGGGCAAGTTCGCTGATTTGGTGCTGTTAGATCGCAGCCCTTTGGCTAGCGAAGATAATTTACTGAACTTCAAGGTAGATCAAGTTTGGATTGCGGGTCGCTGTTATTTTCAGCGCGGCCGCAATGAATGTGACGTGATTTCAAATGAATCACGCTAATAAAGTATTAGGAGCCGTTATGACGAACAGACTACAGGGCAAGGTTGCCATTATTACCGGGGGCGGTCAGGGCATTGGCGCGGCTACGGCAATTCGCTTTGCTGAAGAGGGCGCAAAGGTGGTGATCTGCAGTCGACGTATAGAGCCGCTGCAAACCGTTGCCAAAACTATTCAAGATGCTGGCGGCGAATGCCTGCCGCTGTCGGTGGATGTCAGTGACGAGTTGGCGGTCAAAAAGCTAGTTGAAGATACCGTCGCCCATTTCGGCAAAATCGATATTATCGTCAACAATGCGGTGTTAATGGTGCCGGGCATGTTGGCTAATCACAAGACCAAGGCTTGGCATCAAAACTTTCAGGTGTCCCTCGATGGCGCCATGTTCTTGATGCGCGAATCCTTTAAGCAATTGCGTGCCAATGGTGGCGCGGTGGTGAATGTATCGTCGGTATGCGGTCTGGCTGGCTCCATGGGCACCGCCGGATACAGCGCCGCTAAAGCTGCGATGATCTCGCTGACCCGCAACGCCTCAATCGAATGGGCGCCCAAAATTCGCTGCAATGCGGTGGTGCCGGGGGCGTTTTTAACGCCGTCGCTGGAATCGGTAAACCCCGATGAAGACAGCCAAAAAGCCACGGGAAAAACGATTCCCCTGCAGCGTATTGGCGATCCTCGCGAATGCGCGAATGCGATTCTGTTCTTGGCCAGCGATGACGCGTCCTATATCACTGGTGCTGTTCTTCCGGTAGACGGTGGTCGCATGGCTGAACTCAATACCGGCGCAGCGGCCTGGGGAGATTGACGATGACGACTTCGCTAGAGCAGCGTATTGATCGACTGGAATCCTTAGACGAAATTCGGCAATTGGTAGCCAAGTATTCTTTGTCTTTGGATATGCGTGATCTCGACGCCCACGTGAATTTATTTGCCGAAGACATTCGGGTGAGTAGGGAACACAGTGGCCGCAGTCATTTAAAAGCCTGGGTAGACGATACCCTGCGCCACCAGTTTACCGGCACGTCTCATCACACCGGCAACCACATTATCGAGTTTAAAGATCCAGATAATGCCATTGGCGTCTTGTACTCTAAAAATGAACATGAGTGCGGCGGTGAGTGGGTGATCATGCAAATGTTGTACTGGGATGATTACCAGCGCATCGACGGCCGTTGGTATTTTCGGCGGCGCTTGCCCTGTTACTGGTACGCCACTGATTTGAATAAGCCGCCAATCGGCGATATGAAAATGCGCTGGCCGGGCAGAGAGCCCTACCACGGCGCATTTCACGAGCTATTTCCTAGCTGGAAAGAGTTCTGGCAAAACAGCCCCGTAGATGCGCCGGAGGTTGCCGAGCCCGCACCGGTCGACGAGTTTTTAACGCGTATGCGCCGCGGCAGTCCCGCACCAAAAATTAGGGTGAGATAATGCAATTACTGAGTCCCGTAAAGCTGGGCAGAATGAGTTTGGCGAATCGTGTGATTATGGCGCCCATGACCCGCTCCCGCGCTGATGCGCAGGGTGATATGCCTAATCAGATAATGAAGGACTACTACGCCCAGCGTGCTGGTGCCGGTCTCATTATTACCGAGGGTTGCCATCCTAGCGCGGAAGGCAAAGGTTATTGTCGCACGCCAGGTATGTACACTCAGGCTCAGCAAGCGGCATGGGCGGAGGTTTGCGATGCGGTGCATGCGCGGGGTGGCAAAATTGTGCTGCAGCTAATGCACTGTGGCCGGGTGGCCCACAGCGATAACAAAGCGGCAGGGATAAGAACCGTCGCGCCCTCGGCGATTCCAGCCCAAGGTCAAATTTATACTGAAGCCGGTATGCAAGACTTTGTAATGCCGGTGGCAATGAGCCTAGACGATATTGAACAAACCATTGCCGATTATGTAAGCGCGACAAAGATGGCATTTGCCGCCGGATTTGATGGCGTTGAATTGCACTGCACCAGTGGCTATCTTCCCGCTCAGTTTCTTAGCACTGGTACAAATCACCGCGGCGACCAATACGGCGGCTGCTTAGAAAATCGCTTACGTTTCGTGCTTGAGTTATTAGCGGCAATGACGGCGGTAGACGGCGCTGATCGTGTTGGTATGCGAATTTGCCCTGGCAACCCCTTTAATGATCTGCAAGATGACGATCACTGCGCGACATTCGCGGCCTTGCTCGATGCGGTCGACCAAATGGGCTTGGCGTATTTGCACGTCATTCGCATGCCTAAAATTCAAGATAATATCGCCTTGGCGAAAGCGCATTTTAGTGGTCCGCTCATTGTGAATGACAGCTATAGCCGCGATGAGGCAGAAGCGGCGTTGGCAGATCCGCAGATTGCGGCGGTGTCGTTTGGGCGGGCATTTATTGCCAATCCAGATTTACCACATCGCTTTGCAAATGAATTGTCACTGGCTGAGATGAACCCGCGTTTACTTTATTCGCCGGGCCCCGAAGGCTATTGCGATTACCCTGTAAGTCAGTAATAACTATGGCTTATAGCAAGCGGTAATACTTGTGTGTGCTCAGCGGCAGAACTTATAAGCCTGTAGTTGGGTGACACATTAGGATTAATATGAGCATTAGCTTGACCGTTTTTGCTGTGTTTGCTGGAAAGTAACTTCTTTACTATCTCCCTAATATTCTCATTAACACCTTAATAAAAACTACATTTCATGGGAGTGAAACTATGAAGTCCCTTGCTCATTGCGCACTAGCGCTTGGTTCGGTGTTTGCTTTAGTGTCGACATCCAGCTTTGCCCAGCAAAAGAATATGATGCTAGAAGAGGTCATCGTTACGGCCCAGAAAAAGGCGGAATCTTTACAAGACACGCCAATCGCGATGGATGCATTTAATGAAGAGGCCCTGGCGCGTGAGGGTATCGGTAGTATTGGCGATTTGGCGAATAATGTCCCCTCGTTAAATATTCAGCCGTTTCCAATTAACACCACCACCTTGCGAATTTATATTCGCGGTATAGGACTTGTTGACGCCCAGATAACCCAAGACCCGCCGGTGGGGGTGTATATCGACGGTGCCTATATTGCGCGCTCCTCGTCCCTGGCAACTGAGATTGCGGACTTAAGCCGTATTGAGGTTTTGCGCGGGCCGCAGGGCACCTTATACGGTCGCAACTCCACCGGCGGTGCGGTGAACCTCGTCACTCGCCGTCCTGATCCAGATGCGCTGTTGCTAAAGCAAAGCTTGACCTACGGCGACCGTAATCTGTTTACCAGTAAAAGCATGTTAAACCTGCCGCTTTGGCAGGGCTCGGCATTAAAACTTTCCTATCTTGAAAAATCTGTTGACGGCTATATTGAAAACACCGGCTTGGGTGGTGACTTTGGTGATTCAGCAACCACAGGTTACCGAGTCGATTTTGGCTGGGATATCGGAGACACAATTCGGCTTGATTACGCCTACGACAAGGCCGATGTGGCCAACACCAATATGGCTTATTCTGCGGTATTGCCGTCGGAAGATATTCCAAACCCCGGCGCAAATTCTGGCATCGCCATTACCAATTTGATTAACTCTGGTGCCCGCCAGTTTTACGACTTTAATGTGTCGGGGCGCCGCCCAGATAAAATGCATTCTCCGGTCGATCTTGTCGAGGCGGATAATATTATTGACGGCCATCAGCTGAGCCTTAACTGGGATTACAGTGAGCATTTAGCGATTAAATATATCTATGCCCAGCGTTCGCTCTTTGACAGTACGCCTACCAATTTAGGCACTGGTGCTCGCACCGACGGCTATCGCCTTGATAATAATGCTCTGCTTGGCTTTCCTGTCGCGCCCCTTGCGGGTGGTACTGCGCCATGTACCCCTGTTTGCATAGGCCGAAGCGTTTTCTATGATGGCTTTCAGCCCGACATCACCCAAGAACAGTCGTCTCATGAGCTTCAGTTCTCTGGCGGCCTGCTGGACGATCGTTTGTCTTATATCGCGGGTTTATATTATTTTGAAGAAACTGCGCACCAGGGGGCAGACGAAGTCGGCCATTTACTTTCTGCGCCGCTAGGCAGTGCTCAAGACGGCAATAATACCGGCAACCGCATTGAAGTTATGACTCAGCAGAATGCCTATATAGAAAACACCGCAATGGCTGCTTTCATGCAGTTGGCTTGGCGGCCGCAGATACTAGAGAATCGCTTAAGCTTTACCTTGGGCTTTAGGCATTCGCAAGACAATCGTAAAGCGCGTCAGCAGCGGCGGCAGATTAGCTTTTTAGTAACCCCTGGTGACGGTGACAATACTGACCGGGATGATATGGATATTGCTACCCAGCTTCCGGAAGTGTTTTACGATGCCTACGGTGACCGCGATTTTGACGACCAGTCCTATAGCCTGGTTGCCGCCTTTGACCTTAGCGATGAAATTAACCTTTATGCCAAGCGTAATGAAGCCTATAAAAGTGGTGGCTTTAATACGCGAGAACCCGTCAACGCCGGCGGCGCGGAGCGTTTTAGCCAAGGTTTTGATCCAGAGAAAGTAACGGCCTATGAGCTGGGTATTAAGTCGCGCCTGTTTGAGAATAGAGTGCAAGTTAATGCCGATGTGTTTGTGCAAATTTTTGAAGGCCAGCAGCTTAATTTCGGTATACCGAACGCGGTGAGCGATACCACCGTTGCGAATTCCGATGAATCTACCCTACAGGGCTTTGAATTTGATACAACATGGTTGGCCCACGAAGATCTGGTGCTGATTTTTAATTATGCCTATCTTGCTGCCAGTATTGACCCTAGCGCTAACCCGCTGTCTGGGGAAATTGACGACGGCTTTGTGTTTGACTCAGCGCCACGTCACGCCTATACCGCGGCCATGGATTGGAGTATTTGGCAGGGTAATACTGGTCAGCGCCTGGCCTTTAATGCGACCTATTCCTTTACTGATGAGCGCAATGGTGGGGTAAGAAGAGATACCTCGACCTTCCAAATAGACCGTCAAGCCGCGTTTGCGGTGCTGAACGCTCGCCTTGGTTTATACGACCTGACACTGTTTGATGGCGATGTTGATATTGCGCTGTGGAGTAAGAATTTGCTCGACGAAGAGTACAGCATCAATAATATTCACAATTTGCCGGAAGCGGGCCGTTCGGTCATGTTTGGCGAGCCGCGTAGTGTTGGCTTGGACTTCATTTATACTTGGCAGCGGTAAAGTTTAAATAGAGAAGTGACGCTGGGCAATCCGATTGCTCAGCGTACACAGCTCCCCATACACACTATTCCCCGTTACAGCCCTGTAAAAAATTCATCACGGCAGTTTCAATATTGTCGAGATAAACCTCACTCTCAAGCCACTCGGGCCTGTCCTTTAGCGCTGTGCTTATTAAGCCTTCAATGATATTCGCGCTTATAAACGCGGCCTGATCGAGATCACTGACGATAATTTCGCTTTTGTATTTTTTTAATAGATCAGGTAACCAATCTTGCCATGACGGTTGGTGGAAAACCTCGGTCATGTGTTTGTTGACCTTGCCGTGAAAATCAAAAAAATCGTGATACTCCCGATAAAAGCTGCCGTGCAGTCGTAGGTAGCGCAGATGTAATTCCGCGGTGACGTGAATGAGCTCGTGGATGGTGGCGCGCAGGGAAATCCCAATCTGTGCGGCAACCCGGGGCGTCACTTCTCGGCAGACTTGGTCACTTGCCGCAGCAAATTCTTCGCTGAGCAGATTGGCGAGTATGGCCTCTTTATTTGGGAAGTATTGGTAAAGGGAGCCAATGGTCACTCCGGCAACTTCGGCGATGCGGTTGGTTGTAAGGCGCTCTTCGCCCTCGTCGGCCAATACCTGTTTGCAGGCTTGGATAATGGCGTCTACCAATACTTTTGAGCGGCTCTGACTCGGCCGACGACGGGGTTCTGGTGGTAATTTTTTCATTGTCGAAACCCATTGTGTATATGAACCACCCAACTGTAGCAAATCGTGGCTACTTTGCGCCCTGCATTCGGGGTAGCTGTTGCCGATTTAACAGAAGGCGTAAACGTGAGTAGTTTCTTATTTGCACGTTGAAAGAGCTTGAAGCTCCCGTATATCAGGGGTTTGTGATTGAAGTGAATGGTCATAAACGCGAGTTGTTGCAGTCCTGGCGGGGACGTAAAGTCAGCTGACAGCTCAATTTAACGGACCCTTTATTATGTACTTTGATATTGAATATTACTGGCGGGTGCTACGCCATGTGTGGTCGCTAAAAGTTTGGCGTGGGCGTCGACGCATGCTATTCCGGCTTGTCTTTTTAGTGCCGCTGATAACCCTTATTCACGGTCTTTGTTTTGTATTGGACTACCTTTTTTTTCCGCGCTTGTGGCGCCAAAAGATTCGCCAGCCGGTCTTTGTGGTGGGGCATGCGCGCAGTGGCTCCACCTTGATTCATCGCCTATTGGCCGCCGATGGCGAAACCTTCAGTTACTTTCTGTATTGGGAGACCTTCTTTCCCTCGCTGCTCCAGAAAAAAATTATTCGCGGTCTCGGCTGGGTCGATCAATATGTGTTTGGTGGTCCGATTAAAAAGCGGCTAATGGCCTGGGATGAAAAAACCTTTGGCAAATATCGCCACATTCACGATATGAGTTTGTGGAACTCAGAGGAGGACCAATTCGTGATGCGCGGCGCGTTTCTTACCCAGCAGTGGGCCTTGGATGTACCGATGATGGACGTGATTGACCTTTTCCATGTTGACGAAATGCCAGTGAAAAAGCGTCGTCGTTGGTTGCGTCACTATCGCGAGTGCGTTAAACGCCAATTATTACTCAATGGTGGTAGTGGTATTCATCTCAGTAAAAACCCGGTGATGAGTGGTTGGGTAGAGTCGCTCATCGAGACCTTTCCTGATGCCCGTATCGCAGTAGTGGTGCGCGATCCTCGTGAGTGCATACCGAGTGTACTGAAATTGGTTGAAGTCAGCTGGAGAGCCAAGGGCTGGCGGCGGGAGGATTATGACGCGTCGTTGCGAGCCTTAACTGAAGTGTCATTCGAGACCTTTCAGCATCCGCGACAGGTATTGGCGCGCCATCCGAATACCCCACAAATCGTGCTTGATTATCGCCAGCTTACACGGCAGCCCCGGTCTACGGTGTTACAGGTCTACGAGGCATTCAATATGACCGTATCGCCAGAGTTCGATCGTTATTTACTTGCTCAAGAAGATAAAGAACGCAGTCACAGTACCCGGTTTGCCTACAGCATAGACGACTATGAATTGTCGCCAGAGCGTATCGAGAAAGAGCTAGCGGTGTTTTTTGATGACTTCGCGTGGCCGCAGGCCACGCAATGACGCGTTTTTTTGTTGTTCAGAAAACTGAACAGGAGAATATTAAATGACCATGGATGCAAAGACAGCGCAGCAAGCCTTGCGCACGGCTTGGGATGAGATGATTGGGTCTTTACAGCAAGCCCGTGAGGCTATCGACAATCCCGATCTCATGCCGCCGCCGACAAGTGATCGCAATTTGGCCGAGGGTTACCGCTATCTAATGGGCTATATGCACAGTGCGGTAGAGCGCGCATTTCACAGTGATCCCCAGCGCCCCCAATTTCGCAATGCTTTGAGTGCGATTAATCGCGGCACTATTGATAACGCCGATGGTATTTATTTTTTCACGCCTATCGACGGCCGCGCAAGCTACCGGATTCACGGCGAAATGGGGGACTCTCAACATTGGCGTGGCGGAGAGTCAAAGGCGGGGGTGCGCAAGGCGCCTCACTATCTTATTTTTGAAGCCACTGCCGGTGGCCTAGCGGGGGATTCCGGTGAGCTGAGTGAATTGCGGCCGGGAATGAAGGCCCAGACCGGGCGTCTTGACTCCTCGTGCATAGCGGTCAATGCCGACGGCAGTTTTGATATTTTACTGGCGCCGGAAAAGCCCGCAGGGTATGACGGAAATTTTATCTCGACCTTAAAAATCGTCGATAGGCCCCACCCAGCAGACCCTGAACTTGGCCCAGAGCGTTACGCCAACTATGTAAGCGGCCGTCAGCTATTTAACGACTGGGAATATGAAGAGGCTATTCATTTTGAGATTACCCCTTTAGCGGTAGCAGGGCCGTCGCCAGCGTATTCGGCAGAAAGCGCTGCAGCGCAGCTGCGTGAGCTTGGGCAATTGGTGCGCAATCAGGTGCATTTTTGGAATGCCTTCTGGACTATTCCAATGGGCACTTACGGCGAGCGCCCCGGTTCAATTCCGGGGGTGGCGTTTAAACGCAATGCCTTCAATAACATCAATGTCGCATCCGGCGCGACAGGCGGCGGTATGAGCACCAATCTCTACGCGGGCGGGGTTTTTGAATTGGAAGAGGGGGAGGCGCTAATTATTGAGAATCGAATTCAGTTGCCGCCCAACTATATCGGCTTTCAGTTAAGTAATCTGTGGGGTGAATCTATAGATTACGCCAACCGTATCAGCAGTTTAAACGGCCATCAAATGACAGCAGATGCGGACGGCGTCATCCGTTTGGTGGTAGCGCACAGCGACCCTGGGGTGCCAAACTGGTTGGATACCAGCGGCCACCGCGAAGGCTTTCTTGCGCCGCGCTGGGCTTACAGCGAAACGCCCAAGCCTGAGCAGTGGCCCAGCCTTACCGTGCAAAAAGTGGCTTTTGACAAAATTCGAGAGTACTTGCCGGAATCTACGCCCGTTGTTAGTCAGGCGCAGCGACAACAGCAAGTGGCATTGCGCCAACGGCATGTTCAGCGGCGCTTTCGCGTGTTTTAAGGTCGGATGGTCGAGAAACCGAATAATTTAGTTTCAACAAAGGAATAAATCATGAAGGTATTAGTGGTAGGCGGTACGGGCTTAATCGGCGGCGAGATTGCACTTTACTTGCAAGAAAACGGTCATGCGGTAACGCTGATGTCCCGCAAGCCGACGACAGTGCCGGGGCTGGCTGATATGCCGTTTCTCCAAGGCGACTACATCAATGACGATTTTTCTGATGGCCGCCTGAACGGCTTCGATTGGCTGGTATTCTCAGCCGCGGCGGATATTCGCAATATTCCCCAAGACGGCTCTGTTTCCCCTCAGGACTTTTACACGAAGGTAAATGATGAGGCAGTACCCCGTTTCTTTGCCGCTGCTCGGGACGCAGGGTTTAGCAGGGCAGTGATGGTGGGGACTTTTTACCCGCAAGTTGCGCCGCAGCAGATCGGCGTTTGCCCCTATGTCACCTCGCGCCATAATACCGACGTGGCCGTCCGCGCGCTGAGTAATGAAAAGTTCTCGGTGTGCAGCATAAATGCACCGTTTGTCCTCGGTAATATCCCCGGCATGGACGTGCCTTATATCAGTGCGCTGGAGCAATACGCGCGGGGCAATATTCCGGGCCTACCGGTATTCGCGCCCAAGGGAGGCACCAACCACATCAGTTCTCGTTCGCTTGCACAGGCGGCGCTGAATGCTTTGAATAAAGGCGAGCCGGGCAAGGGCTATCTCGTTGGCGACGAGAATTACAGTTGGAAGGAATATCTTGAGTTGTGGTTTGAGGCAGTGGGAAATCCGCTGGAACTTGAGGTTAGAGAAGACGATCACCCCATGTTCCCCAATGTCATTATGTTTGCAGGCGCCGGAGCTACGGTGAGCTATGAGCCAGCGGCTGAGGATATGGCGGTACTTAGCTATGATCGTCATCAGATCAAAGCTTTAATTAAACGTATTGTTACGCCATAGCGATAGGCTGAATTGACGGGATTTTATCTCGGAGCGGGTAGATGTCGTGGCGGGCGTCTACCCTTCGATGGGCTTAGATAAAGGACTCGGCGTGATTAAGCTCCTAAGTATTATTCGCGTCCGCTTAAAACATCTTTTGTACTTATGTGTAATAGGTGTCGGGTTTTAAGCCGCGGACACGTTTTGTCATTTGCTGGAATGTCGCTTGGCGACACAGCTGACATTGCTAAACAATCCTCCTGTGAGACATTGTGACACCATCCTGCTCAATAATATCGATAAGGAAGGATTATGCTGAACAGCAAACTACGGAGTGGCGCCTTGGCGCTGATGGTGATCCCCGCTGCCGGATTTGCAGCTGGAGAAAGTGGCCGCCCGCAGCTCGAAGAGGTGATTGTTACGGCCCAGAAACAGCAACAAAGCTTGCAAGACGTCCCGGTCGCGGTAGCTGCAGTTGACGGTGCCAAGATACGCGATGCGGGTCTTCAGCGTATTGAGGAGCTGACTGCCTATGTGCCTAACTTTAAAATGGCGGTCACTGGACAAGGGAACGCGGTGTATATCCGTGGCGTTGGCTCAGGTGATAACCGCGGATTTGAACAATCGGTAGGTATGTTTATCGACGGTATTTACGCGGGACGGGGCCAACAATTTCAGGCGCCATTTCTTGATATTGCCTTGGTTGAAGTACTGAAAGGGCCGCAGGGAACACTTTTTGGGAAGAACACCATCGCTGGCGCAGTGAATATTACTACTAGCCGTCCAACTGAAGAGCTAAGCGGTGAGCTGAGCTACCAGCACAATTCGGAGCTGGGTGCGAATGAGATGACAGCGGTATTGAATATTCCCATGGGGGACAGCTTTTCTGCCCGTGCGGCGTACAAGCGGCTTGATGAAGAGGGCTATGTCGAAAATTTTATTCTTGATCGCAATGAGGCGCAGCGCGCTGATGAATCCCTGCGTTTAGCACTGCGCTGGGACGCGAGTGACAAGCTAGACGTGAATCTTAAAATGGAGCGATCTGATTTTGGTTTAACCGGTACCAGCTTTCAGCTTACCGATAATACCGGTACGTTTAATTTGTACCAATCAAATATTGCCTTGCCGATTGATTTACCTATTTCATTACCTCTGCCCTTGCTGTCGTTTAATTTGGAGGACGAAATAGACCCTCGCGAGGATGGTCAGCTTGATCGTCGAAAATCCGACAAGCAGTTTGCTTGGCAGCCAGCGATGACCCAAAATAACAGTGATGCTGCGGTACTGACCTTAGACTATGAGGTGTCAGATACAATTACTCTGACAAGTATTACCGGTTATTCCCAGTTTGATTTTACCTTTAATTTAGATGCTGATTTTACTGATCTGGAGTTTATCGGCACTGAAAATACTGAGGATTTCACTCAGCTGAGCCAGGAGTTTCGAATTGCGGGTAGCGCTGGCGAGCGCATCGACTTTATCGCCGGTGTTTACGCGCACACCCAAGAGCTAAACAGTACACTATGGCTTAACTTGGACTTTGCTGCGCTGGGCATACCAAGTACCTTGCCGATTCCGGGTTTAAGCTTGTCGTTGCCAACCCAGTTGGCGACCTATACCGAATTTGATCAGACCACCGACAGCGTGGCGGTATTTGGGCAAGCAACATGGAATATCACCGAGACGCTCAGCGCGACCTTTGGTCTTCGTTGGGGGCAGGACGAAAAAGTGGCGAGCAAATATTTAGATGTTGCCGAGTTTCGTTCTAAAGAGCGCACCGTCAATCCGCTGTATGCGATTATTGCTGGTGCGTTAAATAATTCAGAAAATCACAATATTAGCAATGCGCGCAAAGTGGCTAATGTCTCTCCGGCGTTTAATCTGCAATGGTATGCCGTCGAAGACGTAATGACCTATTTTCGTTACGCCAAAGGCTTTAAAGATGGCGGCTTTAATGCCAGCGATACCACGGCTAGCCAAGATGCATTTACCTATGAAGATGAAGAAGCCGACACTTTCGAGTTGGGCATAAAAACCACCTTACTCGATGGTGCGGCAACATTTAATGCGGCCGTATTCTATACTGAATTTATGGATCGCCAAGTCAGTAATTTTACCTTAACAGGCTATGTGGCTGGCAATGCGGCTGAATCTATTACGCAAGGTGTTGAGGCTGATCTGCGTTGGGCATTGAGTGAGCGCTTAACCGTGGGTGCCTCAATGGCGTGGCTGGACTCTTACTTCACCTCGTTTGTGGATGGGCCGTGTAATGCAGAGCAAACCGATGCTGCCTACCGGGCCGGTAATCCTGATTGTCGTCAGGATCTGTCTGGCGCCGGGACGGATTATGCGCCTGAAGTGTCGGCGAGTTTAACCAGCCAGTATATTCAGCCTATTGGCGATGCAATGGAATTGCGTGTGCAGCTGGACCTGAATTACAGCGATGAATACTTTTACACCCAAGATCGCGACGAGTCTGATTTGCAGGAAGCCTACTACAAAATCAATGGTCGCCTGTCACTGCTGAACTTTGCCAAGGGTTGGGAAGTCGCGCTGATTGCCAAAAACTTAACGAATGAAATGACCCGCTCAAGCGGCAATGATGTTCCATTATTTGTTGGTGCTCACTTTGCGGCAACCGATGCGCCGCGCAGTGTTGCGGTAGAGGGTGTATTGCGCTTTTAAGTACCGCCGTTTTGTTGGTTTAGCCCAGCTTTTGCTGGGCTTTTTTATGCCTGGGGCGCTAACTTGCGGAGCGTTGCATTGAAACTGCACAGGCAATGTTCGTTTTGATTGAGCGTGCCACGGGTAAAGCCCATTCTTCCTGTTTCTTTCATTAGTTCGATATCGGCGATGATGTCCTGGCCGATCTCGCCGCCTTGGAAAAATTGCATATTGAAATCAATGGTGACAACGCGACCGAGCGCAACGCAGCGATCGGTGTACAAGGGTAAGTAGAACGCCTGTTCGGCGCAGGCTGCGAGGAAACCACCGTGCAAACCGTACTGAATATTTCGACTGTCTTCATTGGTGCTGAACCGCGCCTGCGCTTTACTCGTGGAAACTTTACGAAATTCAAAGGCGCCCATTTGGGCGTCGAAAGAGCGTCCGGCCACCATTGGCATGGTTTGCCAGTCAGATTCAGAACAGTGTGGAAAGAAGGTGTTTGTCATGGGGTGGTGTCCAATAGTCGGGCAATAAAAAACGGCGTCCGTTACCGGGCGCCGCGATTCGTTTGCAAGCAAGTAGGTTTTACAAAGGTATGAATGTCACTGGTAAGCCGTCTGCGGGGAAGATGAGGGGCACCCAGTTGCGCGGCATGTCGTAGCCTTCTTTAACCTGTATTTGGTAACGGGTCAGCAGATGGAAAAGGAATAGTTTGGTTTGCACTTCGGCAAAATTCAAACCCAAGCATTTATGGGCGCCACCGCCGAAGGGCACCCATTGGAAAAAGTGCTTCTTGTCTTCGGCGCGCGCTTTAGAAAATCGCTCTGGATCAAACTTAGTGGGCTCGCTCCAATATTCTTCCATGTAATGGGTGAAGAGTGGGGATATCGCTACCGCAGTATTTTTGGGTATGTGATAACCGAAAAGCTCCATGTCTTTTAGGGTGCGACGCGGAATCGCGGGTACCGGCGGGTACATTCGCAGGGCTTCTTTGAAGACCAGTTTACTGTCTTCCAGTTGCCCTAGGTCGTCGTATTCTAATTGGGGTTTGCCAAGGGCCTTGTACTCTTCTCGAAGTCGCTGCTGCCACTCGGGATTTTTAGCTAAGGCGAAAATGATCGAGCACAGCGTACTTGTTGTGGTGTCGTGAGCGGCAAATAGTAAAAAGATAATATGGTCGCGAACAGCTTCGTCGGAAAAATGGTTGCCGTCTTCATCTGTGGCGTGACATATTTGGGAAAAAATATCGCGACCCTGCTCGCGGCGCTTGGTGTCGATGTGCGCCATAACAAAGTCTTCTAAGTGCTGCCGACCACGCAGTCCCCGGTGCCAAAGGGTGCCGGGTATCGGCAACTTTACCACCGCCATTGACGCCAACATGGTATCGACAAACGCCTGGTTGACGCCGCTGGCCTCTGGGCCCATTTCAACGCCGAGAAAAACTTCGGCCGCTACTTCCAGTAGTAATTTCTTTACCGTGTGCTGGAAATGAAATTCTTGGCCTTTTGGCCACGCTGCTAAGCCGCGTTCTAGCTGGGGGTTCATGGTGTCTAAATAGCCTTCAATGGCACTTTTTTTGAAAGCACCTTGAAGGATTTTGCGATCATAGCGATGTGCCTCCGCATCTTTAAGCATCAAACCATTCGGGAATAAGCGGTCAAGCAGCGGGTTCCATGCCAGCATGCTGGAAAATTGTGCTTCGCTGTTTTTGAGTACAACTTCATTGGCCTCGGGGCCGAGTAGAGTAAGGCTGTGCTGGAAGAGGGTGTTGCCTCTGGAAATTTTTCCGTATTTTTTGAAGCGCAGTTCAGTTAAGGCTTTGTAATTGCGCAAAAAGCTAAAGGTCTGGCCAAAGACAGGAAGCCCGCTTGTTCCAGGAATGTGGGAAAGGCTGCGATTTGGACGTCGTGGAAGCTCTGCTTGATCAATACTCTGGCTATTCATTTTTTTCCTCATTACTGACCGTCGCCATTGGGTGGGGCGTGTTCTAGCGGGCACACTATGGCAGTGGCGTAATGAGGTCTAGTCGGCGCGCGACGGCCTTAGTCGGTATGTGCCAACAACGCCAAGGACGCGGCTAGCCGCAGCTATAGATGTGTCGTAGCTTATGTTTTTGGTCGGGCGATGCCAACTTCAGGCACCCCAGGACTAACCCCTAATCCGAGACACTGATAGCCTAGCTCTGTTGGTTTTTGCTTACTTATTAATAATAAAAAGTGACTTTTATATCCGCAATTTTTCTTAATGAGTTTTTTAAACGTGTAATTGCTATCACTTTTTTACCGTCAATTTGCCGCTCGCGTAATGATACAAAGAGGAATGAATAGATGTTTGATAGTTTTATGGATTATTTGGCCTTTCAAGTGAAAATGCGGCCCGATGCATCATTTGGCAGTGACGCCAACGAGCAGCTGACTTATGCCCAAGCCTGGCAACAAATTGGCCGGGTGGCAGCCCGCTTGCAGACTGGCGGTGTTGCTAAAGGTGAGCGGGTGGCAATACTCAGTAAAAATTCGCTGAAAAATTTCTTGGTTTTTTTGGGCTGCGCGCGAGCGGGCGTGGTGCCGGTTGGTATTAACTACCGACTTACCGCTGATGAAGTGGGCTTTATCGCGGAAAATGCCGAAGCGCGCGTGTTGTTCATTGACGGTGAATTTGCGCCCTTGGTCGGCAGTTATCTCGCGGGAGTTGAGCAGGTTTCGATTGTTGGCGAACTCGATGGGGCCACACCTTTAGACCGCTGGATTGGGAATGCTGGTGAGCCTGCCCCATTAATTATTCACGGTGATGATGTTCTCTTTCAAATGTACACCAGTGGCACCACCGGTCTGCCCAAAGGCACTTTACTAACTCACCGTAATTTGATCTGCAATAGTATCCAAGCCCCGCTGACAACTGGTCGTGCGCCACGGGCAGGGGATCGTGCCTTAATCATTGCCCCCACCTTTCACGCCCTCGGTTTGGTTGGCGCCTTAATGGCGATTTATTACGGCTGCGATCTCGTCCTACATCGGGACTATGATCCTGTGGGTATGATCGAAACAATGGCCAACGAGAATATAAGCTATGTGTCGGTTGTTCCCGTCATGCTGCAATTCTCTCTGGCGTGTGTGCCGGATATAGAGAAATACGATTTTTCTAATCTCCGTTGGATTAACTATGGCGCATCACCGATTTCGGTGGATTTGCTAAAGCGTTGTTTGGCGGTCTTTGACTGCGAGTTTTATCAAGGATACGGACAGACTGAGTCCACCACGGCCTTGACCTTTTTAACTAACGAAGACCATATGCGCGCTTTGCAGGGCAAGCCTGAACTTCTGCGCTCATGTGGTCGAGCGGTGTTTGGCACCGAGCTGCGGGTGGTTGATGACAAGGGCAATACCCTGCCTATCGGCGAAGTCGGCGAAATATTAGGGCGTGGTCCACAGGTGATGAAGGGGTATTGGAAATCTGAGGAAGCAACCGCTAAGACGCTTGTCGATGGTTGGTTACACACGGGCGATGCCGGTTATCTCGACGAAGATGGCTATCTTTTTCTTAAGGATCGAGTGAAGGATTTGATTATATCGGGGGGTGAAAATATCTACCCTGCTGAAATAGAGAACGTACTTATGAGCCACCCTAAAATTGCAGATGTTGCTGTGATTGGTGTGCCTGATGAGAAGTGGGGCGAGGTTGCATTGGCGGTTATAGTGGCTGGTGATCAAGGCGAGATTAGCATTGAGGAGCTGACTAGTCACTGTCGAGAGTCGCTGGCGGGTTTTAAAACGCCCAAATACTTGGAATACGTGGCTGCGCTGCCAAGGAACCCAAGCGGCAAAATATTGAAAAAAGAGCTGCGGGCTAACATTGTTCCCAAATACCAAGGCGAAGTGGTCTAGTGGCCACTAAGACACCTTAGTTTGAGCAACTTGATATCGCAATAAGTGAAGTGGTTTTCGGTCATTGACCAACTGGAGTTTAAAATGAGTAAGTTTTTAAGAACTTTATTACAGCGCAGCTATTTAGCATTGATAGCTATCCCCTTTAAACTGATGCCGTCGCTGGCATATATGGCGTTTACTGGCCAAGGTAGCACGGCGCAGCTATGTCGGCACATTGCACGCCAGGGCATCCGGAAAGTGCTAGTAGTGAGTGATAAACCCTTGGTTGAGCTGGGTATCGTTGCCCGTGCCGTTGATGTTCTGACAGAGGAAGGCCTTGTCTGTACGATTTACGATGGAACATTGCCCGATCCGACTTTTTCTATGGTCGATGCTGGCTTGGCGTTGCAAGCCGAATATAACTGCGATGCGGTATTGGCTATTGGTGGCGGCTCGTCAATTGACTGCGCGAAAACTATTGCATCAGCGGCGACTAATGGCAGAGACGGCAGGAAATTAGTTGGCTACTTTAAAGTGAAGAAGGCGCCCTTACCGTTATTTGCACTGCCAACAACGTCTGGCACCGGTTCGGAAGCGACGATAGCCGCGGTAATTTCTGATCAGCAAAGCCATGAGAAATTTTTTATTGCCGACCCCAAAATGCTGCCAAAAGCCGTCGCGCTCGACGCCGATTTGCTGCTCGGCATGCCGGCGGCGATCACCGCGGCAACGGGAATGGATGCCTTAACCCATGCAATCGAAACCTATATTAGTCTATGGGGCACCGACAGTAGTAATGCCTACGGTTACGCGTCGGTAAAAATGATTTTTGAGTATTTGCCCCGCGCCTATCGTGACGGTAGTGATGCGGTAGCGCGTGAGCAAATGGCGATTGCAGCCTATTATTCCGGCATGGCAATCAACGATGCTGGCGTGGGCAATGTGCATGCAATTGCGCATCAGCTGGGTCGTCAGTACGGAACGCCTCATGGCTTAGCTAACGCATTAGTAATGCCTGAAGTTCTGCGTTTTATGGCGAAGGCTGCACAGGAGCCGCTGGCGAAATTAGGCCGACTTATCGACGTGGCTGGCAGTGGTGATAGTGATGAAAAAGCGGCTGAGAAATTCATTGATGCTATCGCTGACTTAAATCGACGCTTAGGTATTCCTGGCCAGTTAGATAGTTTAAACAAAGCGGATATTCCGGCTATTGCTGCCGCTGCGGTTAAGGAAGGCGCGGCTTATCCGGTGCCTATTCTGATGAGCCGAGCAGAGTGTCAGGCTATTTTGGCGACATTGCTAAGCACTACCGAGAGAGCTGCTGCATTCGCCTAGTGTTAGTGTGCTGAGCCATAAAAAAACCGGCAATTGCCGGTTTTTTTATGGCTCAATTTTGTGCTATTTAAAACGAAATAGATTGTGTTGCTCACCGCTGGAGACTACGCCGCGTTGGCCTATTACGTCTTCGCTCATCAGCTGTGCAAATAGCGCATCGTCTTGCTCAGTATGGGCGACGAAGCGGGCGCCACTGTCTAGGCTGCCAATAATAATACCCTGCTGTGGCCCGTTGTTGTCGCAGACCACAGTGAAGCTGTCGACGTGGCCATGGCCGCTGGGGGCGCCGTCGATGTGGTGGTGGGGCTGAGCATCAATCTGAGCTTGCAAGGCGGCGTCGTCCCCGCGCTGCCAGTGCATCTCGCTTGGCTTTGCGCTGTAAATACCGATAGATTCTTTGGTCATATACCAGCCGTTAGCCGTGATTAGCCCCTTGTCATTAGGGCGTTCACGAAGTTGCTCTACCAGCGTGACAACGGCATGCAGGCTATAGCCGTGACCGGGGCCGCCAAAATAAGGCAGGCCGCCGGTTATACTGAGGGGGCGTTGGCCGAATGGGTCTATATTTAAAGCATCGCAGGCCATTTCTACCGCACTGGGGAAGCAGCTATAAATGTCCATTAAGGCGATATCGTCAATATGGCATCCCGCACGTGCAAGTGCGGTTTCGCCAGCGAGAGCGACTGCGCCAGAGCGCGATAAGTCCGCGCGTTCGGCGACGTACCACACTTCGTTAACGTCCGCGCAGCCGTTGAGGTATATCCACTGATCTTCATTTATACCCAACTCGCGGGCGGTAGCAACCGTCGTCATGATGACGGCGGCAGCCATATCGATATTCATCTGCGCGCAGAGATATTTGTTGTACGGTAGTGCGAGACAGGGGCTGCGCTCTTCGAAGCTGACGAGTTGTTTAGCACTGCGTGGCCGCTGGTATGACCATGCATCTGGATTGGCGGCGGCGGTGTCGCTTAGGCCCTGCATAATTTTACCCATGTGCTCTTGGTGCTCGCTTAAGCTGTGTCCATAGCGATGGCGCAGGGCATTTTCAAACAACGCGTACATATGGGTAGGCAGCCATAAATTGTGGCGGAGCTCTTCCGAGTGGGTCCCGCTGCGCTCAGCCCAAGGTTGTTGAGTATCGCCTTTTACGTCGTTTGGCCAGTGGCTGATGTCGCCACCACCACCGAGTAGGCTTTTGAAACTGGCCGTCAGTTCACCGCCGCAAATAGCCACAGCGCGGCGCTGGCCTTGGTTTAACTCCTTGGCGAAATGGTTAATTAGCATTTGCGGGCCGTTTCCGCCATCGGGGGCTTTGAGGCAGCGCGCATCCTTGAGTCCAAGGCGCTTAACGAGTTCTGGACCGGGAAAACGGCTGATTAATGCACCGAGTTCAGCAGATACCTCGAGCAGACTCGGTTCAGTGCACAGGGTGTCGATGGCACCGCGCAGTGCTTCGCCGCGTCCGCTATTTTGTAGCGCGAGCTCTAGGGCGTCGTGCAGGGCATCAGTGGGCGTACGATTCGGGTTGCCGGTGTCGCGATAAGTACGCTGGCTGACGCCGACCAGGATGGGGGTGTTGTCGGCTGCATTCATAAGGAGTCCCGTTTCAATAATATAGCGCGAATAAGCGCAGAAATTGGCGCCAATAGGCTGCATATTGTGGGGTTTTGAGCGCGGCAGCAGTAGCGCTTGTGATGCCAATTATGTCGCGCTGCGCCAAGGCTATTTACACTTGTTGGAAGGCGGCGTGATTGGCTCGGCGCATCGCTTGAGGTGAGTTTCCGTAGTAGTCACTGAAAGCTCGATTGAAGTTACTAGGGTGTTTGTAGCCCAGCTGGTAAGCGATTTGCTTCAGGCTCATACGCGTGTTGTATAAGTATTCACGGGCTAGCTCCATACGCACGTCGAGGCAGATTTTTCGGAAACTGCTGCCTGACTGATCTAAATGCCGCCGCAGACTGCGCGGACTTAAGCGCAGTAATTTGGCGGTGTTTTCTAGTTTAAAGCGACAGTCCTGAGGTCTTGCCATTAACAGGCGTTTTACTTGAGGAACAATCCCTGCACTGCGATAGCTGTCGCCAAACATTTGTTGGACGTGGTGAGAGCAAGCAATGAGCGCCTGCTCATTGCCGCTGGGGATGGGGCGCGACAACCACGCTATTGGCAGCGCGATAGTATTTCTTGGCGAGTCAAAATGTACGGTACAGCCCAGCAGCTCGCTATACCGGGCGGCGTGATCTGGTGGGCTGCAACTGAGCTCAACATAGTCGGGCACGGCTGACCGCCCCTCAGGCAATATGGCTTGGACATAGCGCCATGCGGCGACGCTGCACAGCTCTAAAATGAGCTGCTCGATGGGGAGCGCATTGTCGGTAAGTTGAAACTGGATTAGACCATGTTGCTCGGCGCGCTCGAGCTTGACCCTTACTAGAAAACTGGCTTCGCTGAATGCGTGGCAACTAATATTCGTTGCTTGCTCGCAATTGGCGGCTGTCAGCATGGCATAGCCAAGCAAGCCTAGATCACTGAGTTCCGCGAGATCACCCAGCTCTAAGGCAATGGCTGGTGCGTCGTGACTGCGCAACGCGTTTAGCAGCACCAAGGTATTCACCAGCTTGTTACTGCTTTGGTTCTGCCACCATTCCTCGCCAAGATTACAGCGTCGGCCTAGCTCGGCGCAGTCGATCTCGGGGTAGTGTTGTTGCAATAAGCGCCACAGAACCCGTAGTAATCGGGCGCCGAGCTGCTCCATTTCGATTAATTGCACAATGAATAAACTATTTTGGCCATAAATGATAAAAATTGACGGTCACTAATGATAATACTTTAGGGGGCGGAGGGGGACAAGTTTATCTCTTAACTTGTTAGTCTGTGGGTGACAAAGGCTTGTTTCAGCCGCCTACAATAATAGCTGCGTGTTGGTATGGCCGCGGCAGCAGTCATACTAAAGGGAGTGGAAAATGCGAACGCCTACAGTGTGTAAAGATTATCTCGATAACCTATTAGCGTATCTTGGTGCCCAGGGTGTCAGTGCTCGGCAGTTGCAGTCAGTGCTGCGCTTAGATCCACTGGACCATCTCAGTGAGCAGGGCAGGGTGCCGCTGCGATTATTTGAATTAACCCTCGACGCCGGTGCAAGTTTGTTGAATGACCCTTGTTTAGGTGCTCATGCTGGTACAGATTGTTCGCGCACGCCATGGGGGATGGTGGACTATCTCGGCATGAGTGCGGCAAATAGTCGCGAGGCGGTCGATGCTATGCAGCGTTATTCTCGCTTATTAATTGATCATGGCGATATGGTGCTCAGCGAGATTAACAGCGAAACAGCCTGTTTGAGTTGGCTACTGCCTGCGCGTAAACAAGCATCTCGCCATGTCGTTGAGTTTTTCTTTGCGAATTGGTACCGCGTGAATAAACCCATGTTAGATAAAGGCGCAACACGTCGAGAAGTGCATTTTGCCCATAGTGGGGGCGGTCGTGAGCAGCAAATGGCTGACTTGTTTGAGGCGCCGGTTAAATTTGGCAAAAAAGTAAATGCGGTGCATTTTGGCCGGGCATTATTGGACCAGCCAACACTGTATCCGCACCCCGCAATATACAAATCGTTAGAGCAGGCTGCCCGCATTGAGATGTCAAATTTGCAGTATGAAGTCCGTTTAATAAAAGAGGTGCGCGACTGTATTATTGACCAGTTGGCAGACGGTGTGCCTCGTCTTGAGGATATCTCGGCGCAGCTTGGCATCGGGACACGCACATTGCAGCGACGTTTAAACAGTACGGCAACAAGCTATAAAAGCCTCGTTGATGCGACTCGTCGTGAGCGCTCACTTAGGCTGATGTCGCAGAGTGAATTGGCTTTGTTGGATATTTCTGCGGCGCTAGGGTTTAGTGATCAGAGTGCTTTTCAAAAGGCATTTAAACGCTGGTATGGTCAAGCGCCAGGTCGCTTTCGGGCAATTTTACAAGCTGGCTGAGGGCTGGGCTGTACTTGGTTGTGACCGTAAACAGATCAACAGCCTTGTTTAGTATGTGATTTGTGTTTGATGGTTTGCTTCGGGTAGTTTGGCGTGACCCTCTGCAATAGAGTCACGCCAGACGTTTTTAGGTTTAAACGGCGTCCAATATCTGCTTTGCCGCCTTATGCAGAGACGGGATCAAAGGTGATCGGCATTGATTTAATTGTGTTAATAAAAAAGGAACGCA
Source organism: Zhongshania aliphaticivorans (assembly GCF_001586255.1). Taxonomy (NCBI): domain Bacteria; kingdom Pseudomonadati; phylum Pseudomonadota; class Gammaproteobacteria; order Cellvibrionales; family Spongiibacteraceae; genus Zhongshania; species Zhongshania aliphaticivorans. The sequence continues at coordinate 2,865,230 of NZ_CP014544.1, read as the reverse complement.
TATAGGTTACGTCGCCGGCAAATTTCGGATTGGGAATACGTGGAATCAGTTCTTCAAAAATAATATTTAATTCCATGCGGGCTAAATTCATGCCCAAGCAAAAATGTTCACCAATGCCAAATGCGCGCATTTCCCTGCGTAGTGTCGGCATTTTTTTGGCGCGGTGAATATCAAATTTCATCGCATCTTCGCCGAATACATCTTCATCGTGATTAACTGCATGGTAATGTAATACGACTTTATCGCCCTTCTTTATATTGTAACCGTTCCATTCAATATCTTGGGTCGCTGTCCGGCGCATCGCAATAAACGCCGTGTTGTAACGGAGCATTTCTTCAACGGCATCGGCGATATCTTCTGGGTGGTCTACGAGGTGTTGAAGCTGGTCCGGGTGCTCCATTAAGAGACGCATGCCGTGTGCCGTCGCAGTGCGGGTACTTTCATTGCCGCCAACCATAATCAATATGAACATCCAGGCGAACATTTCTTCGGTGACTTTCTGGCCGTCGACTTCCCCGTTTAATAAAGCCTCAACAACCTGACTAGTGGGGTTTGCGCGCTGCTTAGCGGCGAGTTCAGCGGCGTAGCCCATGACCTCAAAGCTCACTGTGTTGGCTTCGTCGCGACTGGTGGCGAGGTCTGGATCATCGGCGAAGGCCATGATGTTTGTCCACTCAAAAAACTGCTTACGGTCTTCTTGAGGAACACCAAGTAGCTCAAGAATGGCCATTAAGGGCAGTTCTGCGGCAATATCTTCTACAAACTCACATTCCCCCTTGCTGGCGACACGATCAATAATGGCGCGTGCGCTCTCGCGCAACCACGTCTCCATATTGTTCACCGCTTTGGGCGTAAAGGCATCTCTGACGATTTTGCGGTACTTCATGTGCTTAGGCGGATCCATGGAGATAATGATGTTCTCCTGCATAATCGCTTGGATCTCTTTCTCGCTTTCGTGTACTTCCATTGGGAAAGCACCCTGCAAGTTTGACGAAAATAGGTCTGGGTTTTGCGAGACAAAGTCCAGTGCGTCGCGTTTAACAACGGCCCAATATGGCACGCCATTCTCTGGATCTTCCATGTACATCATTGACCCTTGCGCTCGAATTCGAGCGAGCTCTTCGTAGGGCATTCCATTTTGATAGGTATCCAAGCTCAGTAGATTGGCAAATGGGCACTGACTCATAATATTTCCTCTGCTGTGTTGCCGGCACGCGCGGCCTTTATTTTTTGATCGAGCCAAATTCTTGTCGGCGATAGATTGCGAACTTTATCAATGAAAGATGCGATAAGAGAGGGGGAATTAGGTCAATGAGCAAGCCTAAACGGCCAGTTTTGCTGTGATCAGCCGGCGCACTTGGTGAGACGCAGCGAGGTATGGCTAGTACTAATGAAATAATGAGGGTGAGACGATGTTTTAGGCGCTTTAAATGGCCGTAATGTCGTCAGCTCACACGCGGAAGAAATTGCCTTAGATTTAATGAATTGTAGGCGTCTGGCCGCACGGCTTAAAGCGAGTTTTATGTTGCAATGGCTAGGCTGCCACGGGTATTCACGGCATTATAGGGCGCTGATATATAAATAATAAGGAGCCACCCGCAAATGAAGGTGATTCGTGTGCTTGCTGTGGCGCTGCTGACGCTGGCTTTATCGGTCTTTTTTTTGGTACGCAATATTGGTAGCGGTCTTGGGGCAATGAGTGTGCATAACGGTAATTGGGTCACTAATGTGAGCACAGGCTCAACTGACGCCGGAATCATGCTAAAAGCAACTATAGCTATGGGCGGTTTGCTGGCCTCTACTCGCGAAAATTCCATGTACTACCGGCTGGATTCGTTGGACGGACAGGCGCTAAGTTTGAATTGTCGCTATCGAATAGAAGGTAAAGACTACGACGCCGACTGGTGGAGTGTCACAGCCTATGGTTGGGACAACTTTCTGATACCAAACCCGCACAAGCGCTACTCCTTCAATAACGAGAATATCCTCCGCAACCCAGACGGCAGCTGGGTGATTTATGTGGGTGCCGAGGAGCAAACTGCAAACTGGCTACCGGTCGGGCCTTCGGGGGCGGCGTCTTGGCGTAAGCGTTCAGGGCACGATTTTGATTTGTTATTGCGCCTCTATACGCCTGGTAAGGCTTATCTTGAGCAACCGCACTCGGCTCCCCTACCTAGGGTTACGTTGGAGAGCTGCTCATGAAGTTTCTCAAGTGGTGTCTCGGTATTCTACTCTGTGGCTATCTTGGCCAGTATCTTCTCGCCCTTGCGCTACCGAATCTTGTGATGGAAGTTCTCTACCATCGCGGTGGCGTAAAGCAGGCTTACAACACCTTGTATATTAAACCTCGCGCTGACGAAGCCAGCCGTGAGGTGGTGCGGCCCAGTCCAGATCTATTCTATGGCAGTTGTATTTACAACTTGGCAGAAAGGCCGCTGTTGATTGAGGCTAAGGTGCCGGAGCGCTATTGGTCTATGCAGTTTGACCAGATGAATACTGATAATTATGCTGGTATGAGCAATCGCGGCGATGGCCGGTACCGCGCTGGTACGCATGTTAAGGTGACTTTGATCGGCCCTAACAGCAATCCTGAGGACTATTCCGGCGAAGTTATCCAGTCACCGAGTCAGCGGGGCATTATGCTGCTGCGGGCATCGGCAATAGGTGAGGCCTCTGCCGCCTTAGCGGCGCTTAAACAGAGCCGGTGTGGGCCGGTTTAAATCACGCCGCCGCAAGGCCTGAGTTTTTGCCTTTGTTAGTGGCTCCGCGAGCGCTATAGTCATCTTGCGCCTTAATATAGGTGTATTTTGTATGGTAACTGTTTGCAGGGCGTGTGCTTTTAGTGGGGAAAGGCGGGCAGCCATTTTTTACTTTGCTTAGCATACCCTAGATGTATTTCCTTAGGTGCGGTAGCACCCACTATTCGAGGTCTCATGAACACTGAAAAGCGCATAAAAGTGGGTGATATTGAGCTGGCTGTTCAAGAGTTTGGCGACGCCGGACACCCGGCGATGGTGTTGATTATGGGCTTGGGCATGCAGATGGTGTCTTGGCCAGAGTCATTCTGTGTGGCCTTGGCGGCGAAAGGGTTTAGAGTCATACGGTTTGATAATCGCGATGTGGGTCTGTCTCATAAGCTTGGGGGTGTACGGGCACCCGGCGTCGTTAAAATGTTGTTGGCCTCTAAGCTGGGCTTTCGCTTAGCGGTCCCCTATCAGTTGACGGATATGGCCAAGGATACGGTATTGCTGTTAGATGCCTTAAATATTGAATCGGCTCATATCGTCGGTGCGTCTATGGGCGGGATGATTGCTCAATTGCTGGCCGCCAACTACCCGGAGCGCGTACTGACGTTGACCTCGATTATGTCGACAAGCGGCAATCCTCGTTTACCTCAGCCCCGCGCCAAAGTGTTGCTGAGGCTCGCGGCGGCGTCGGCAAAAGATGAGGCATCATATCTCAATACGGCAATGCAAACCTGGCGAATTATTGGCAGTCCAGCATACCCGCCTAGCGATGCTGAGTTGCGCGAAAGGCTGCTCCTCGCTTACCGGCGCAGTTATTACCCGGCTGGAATTGCTCGACAATTGGCCGCAATATCGTCCTGCGGTAGCCGAGTCGACGCCTTAAAAACGATTACTGCGCCGACCCTGGTGATTCATGGCAAAAGTGACCCTCTGGTGCCGGTCGATGGCGGTATAGACACCGCCAAACATATTCCCGGTGCTCGTCTTGAATTGTTTGATGGCATGGGCCACGATCTACCAGTACCGCTTTTACCAAAGTTTGTTGCCTTAATAAGCGCTCATTCTCGCCTGCGTTAACCTTCGGCGGGTGATCTCTGATAAAGGGCATTCCGCCATCTGCTTGCAGCTGAACCCGTCTGTGTAGGGGCATCATCCGCCGAAATAGTGATATAGCGGGTGCGTCGTCTGTCTGAATTAATTAATGTCGTACAGATTACTGCGGCGATCTCCCAGTGTCGGTACAATACGCACAGCATACCAGCTGAATAGCGTTTCAAAATGTTTCAATTGTTCTAGTGGAAATAATCTGCTGGTGGCATATTTTTTAATCAGATACGTGTTCGATATTGATTGGGGGCCGAATTGCTGTCAATTATTTATAATGAGTGGAGTAAGTAATGGTTGATGTAAGTACTGCGCGATTAAGTAATATCGTGGTGCATCGAGTGGGTAATAAAGTCCGCGAAGAGGGTATGCGTCTCGCAGAAAGTGAGTCGGAAGTCAGTGAGTCATTGGCTGAACTACTTATTAAAAGCTACTTAAGTCCGCTCGCAAAGCAGAAAGAGATATACGATTTCTTTCATGAGTCTGACTTATCACTGAATACTGTCTCTAATATTACTGGAAAGCTATTTGCTGAGCAGAGTGATTTTGTACTGCAAACACAGGCGATAGCCAAGCATTTATACGCAACATCAACACATCAAAATATATCTTCTGGTGATCTTGTCTTTTTACTCTTTACTGGGCTTAAAGTTGACGATGTAGAGTCTAGCGGCCTTGCAATATTGAAAATAGAAAATAAAGATTATTTTCTTGAAATAGCGGAATCATCGGATTCATTTGACATTATTGAAAGATCGGGTATATCGCTGAATAAAATTCAAAAGGGAGCCTTAGTGCTTCCTAATGAACAAGGTGTTTTTGTTGTCGACAATCTTGGGCAGAAGACCAAATACTGGAAGGATTCCTTTCTAAAGGTATCGCCAAGAGCAACGTCAAAATCCTACGCAAAGATATGTGGTTCTATATTGAAGGGGATAAGTTCGAAAATTGAAGATTCTCAAGATGTTGCTGATTTGAACGAGAAAATCACCGAAAAAATAAACTCCTCAGAAATTACATCGATAGCAGAGATAAAGGATATTTCCTCTCAATACATTGATTCAGAGGCCTTGTCTGAAGTGATATCTGGTGTGGTAAGCAGCACCGGAGTTGATATCGCCGATGATTACGAAATTAAGTCTCAAGACTTCGCGAAGCAAGCAAAGCCAATAACCAGTCGAGTCAGAGTAAGAGCCGGTGTGGGTCTGGTGATAAGTGATTCAAAATACTCCGTGTCGGGGGTTTCCATTACCGATAACCAAGATGGATTTCAGGCGGTAGTCAACATAAAAGCACGAAAAGAAACGTAATGGTCCTGTGAAATCGCTTCCCGAGTTCAAGTTAACTGAAAAGCTGGCGGACTCGGTGTGCTGGTCTATACTCAGCTTTAATGTTGGATATGAGGCTTATAGTAACTATTCTGAAGCGAATTGTTGGCAATACGTTGAGTGGCAATAATAATAGGAAATTTGCTGACGTACTCAGCTGTCGCGAATCAGCGTCACTAATGCTAAGGTGGTGGGGTGTCAGCGTTGGCGCTTACTTTAGATATTGTTGAAAATGAGCGTAGGCGTATAGATCGTTAGAAGAATGGCTAGGCGAGTAAGTAGATCGGCGACGAGACCTAATAATGCTATTTCGTCGCATAAAAGCAAGTTTGTCAAAACATCACTAATGTGAATGTCGAATTAATATTATGGCGCAGAACAGTTGATTTTTGAAATGAAAAGCCATTGCGTCCATTATTTTCGCTGAACCAAAAGCGCATTTCTTATACTCCGCTAAATGAATTTAGAAGTGATAGCCGATTCGCTAGCTTAGTCCAATTTTTAATCGTAGGAAATAATCATGAATAAGCATCGTTTATTATCGATTTTGCTCGCCAGTACTTTTGTTGGTCCTGTTTATGCTCAAACGGTGTCCGTTTCCGCCGCAGAGTTAGATAGCCTCAAAGCCCAAATTTCTGCCCTGCAGGCTAAACTGGCCGAAATTGAAGAGCAGGCCAAAGCCAATACGACAAGTGTGGCGGTAAATGCTCAAACACTTGCGGAGCAGAAGACAGATAATAGCGCTGCGCCGGAGAAAGCGAAGTCTGAGGATGGCATCACGGTAGGGGGCGCGATTCGTACCAATTTCAATTATACGTCCTATAGCGAAGGCAATAAGGATCGCGGTGGCGATTTCGATTTCGATATCTTTCGATTGAATCTGCGAGGCGAAATCGGCGATGTGTCGCTCAATGGCGAAATTCGCTTCTTTGATTATATGACGGCGATTAAATACGCCTATGTAGGTTATCAATTTAGCGAGAACTGGGAAGTGAACGCAGGTATCACTAAGGTGCCCTTTGGTAATAGCCCCTATAATTCGCAAAACTATTTTTTCAGCACCAATTATTATCTGGGTTTGGAAGACGATTTTGATCTGGGTGTCGTGTTCAAGCGTAGTGTTGCTAATAATTGGCAGTTAGATTTAGGCTTCTTTAAAAATGATGAGCTCGGTGGCGTAGACGGATACGTTGATAATCGCTCAGATCGCTACTCCTACGATATTGTCGGCGCTCGTACGGCAGGTGAAGGAATTTATGATGAACCTGGCCAAGCCTTGGCTGAATACAACACCTTTAGTGGGCGCTTTGCCTATCATTTTAAACAAGGCGAGCTAAGGACAGAAGTGGGCGTGTCTGCGCTGAGTGGCGGTATACATGACGGTCAGAGCAGGGCGGGCGATTATCAGGCTTTGGCATTACACGCCAATAGCCAATATCAACGCTGGCATTTGCAGTTACAGCACAGTGAATATCGCTACGACATTGATCAGCTAGAGCAAATTGCCGTTGGCGCCTACTCCTTCTACGACACCATTGCTGCAGAAGCGACGTCTACCACGCTAAATGTCGCTTACGATTTACCCGTCAACTTTGGCGCAGTAACAGGTCTGCAATTTTATAATAACTACGGCGTTGTTTACGACAAGTCAGATGACACCGCAAATACGGTTATGAACGTTACAGGAGTGTCGGTCGCGGCAGGTGGTCTGTTCACTTACTTTGACTGGGTGCATGCTAAAAATCAGCCCTTTGTGGGTGGCAGTGGTGCCGGTGATAGCGGTGATTACGAGCAGCGCTTTAATATCAATATCGGATACTACTTTTGAGCCTAGGAAATGCATACACACATAAACTAACACACGTACTAAGGATAATCTGATGACAGATAATAAGGATCCCATGGTTCCTGATGGCCAGGTCACTCCAATAGATACCGACTATCAAGTAGGCCAAGACAATATTGTGTTGAATATAGGGCCATTTGGCTTAGATATACACAATAGGGTGTTTGCTATCTCTGCTTTCGCGGTAATTGCCTTTGTTGCGCTTACGCTGTTTTTTCAAGAGCAAGCCGAGCCGATGTTCAGTGGCGTGCGGAATTGGCTAACGTCTAACTTAGATTGGTTTTTTATTAGTGCAGCAAACGTTTTTGTACTGATATGTTTGGTGCTAGTGGTCTCGCCACTAGGGCGTGTGCGCTTGGGTGGTACGGAGGCTACGCCAGACTATAGCTATTTAGGCTGGTTTTCGATGCTGTTTGCCGCTGGCATGGGCATTGGTCTGATGTTTTACGGCGTATCTGAGCCGCTGACGCATTTCACGACCTCATTTGCAGGTACCGCAGCCGAGAATGGCGTGCGCAGTGACTGGGCTCCTTTAGGTGGCGCCGTGGGCGATGCCGAGTCAGCTGAACGTTTGGCGATGGCGGCAACAATTTATCATTGGGCGCTGCACCCGTGGGCTATTTACGCGGTAATGGCCTTGGGCTTAGCCTTGTTTTCTTTCAACAAGGGCTTGCCGTTAACGATTCGCTCGGTATTTTACCCGCTCTTAGGTGAGCGGATTTGGGGTTGGCCTGGGCATATCATCGATATTTTGGCGGTGTTGGCAACGATATTCGGCTTGGCGACGTCATTGGGTTTAGGCGCATCTCAAGCAGCCTCGGGCTTGAATTATTTATTTGGTATTCCCTTGGGCGGAACCACGCAAATCCTGCTTGTCATCGGGATCACCGCCATTGCGCTGATATCTGTGGTAAAGGGCTTGGACGCCGGCGTTAAAAGATTGTCTGAAATCAATATGATGCTCGCGATGCTGTTGCTGGCTTTTGTAGTGATTGTTGGCCCAACGTTGGCAATCGCCACCGGCTTTATTGACAACATCATTGCCTATTTCCGCTACTTGCCGGAACTAGCCAACCCGGTAGGCCGCGAAGACAGTAATTTTGCCTCCGGTTGGACGGCATTTTATTGGGCGTGGTGGATATCGTGGAGCCCATTTGTGGGGATGTTTATCGCCCGAGTTTCACGTGGTCGCACGGTGCGGGAATTTATTATTTCTGTGTTACTGATACCGTCTACGGCCTGTGTATTTTGGATGACGGCATTTGGTGGCACTGCGATAAAGCAAGTTGTGACTGATGGTTATCAAAAAGTGGTTGAAGCTGATTTACCCTTACAGCTATTTGGCATGCTCGATGTATTGCCGTTATCCAGCATCACGTCGTTTATTGCTATTGTGTTGGTAATCGTGTTTTTTGTTACCTCGTCTGATTCCGGGTCGCTGGTAATAGACGTGATTTCTGCCGGGGGCAAGGTCGATTCGCCAACGCCGCAGCGGGTATTCTGGTGCTTATTTGAAGGCTTGGTTGCCGTCGCACTTATTTTGGGTGGCGGACTGGTCGCTTTGCAGGCAATGGCCGTGTCGACAGGCCTACCGTTTACTCTGGTGTTGTTGGTTGCCGCATTTTCGATGATTAAGGGTCTGATGTCTGAGCCCAGATAATAGTAACTTGGTGGGGCTCGTCTGGAAGAATTTCTGGCCGAGCCTAATAGTCAATCACGGAGTAGGATAATGCTGGCCGAGCAATCCGAAGTATTGGATTTTTTTAGGCGTCACCCGCCATTTGCAAATTTACCGGATGACGTGCTGGCTACGGTAGCTGCAAATGTTGAGGTCGCGTATTACCGGGCGCAGTCGGCTATTTTGGCCTTGGGGCAAGATAATCATCAATGGTATGTGATCCGCAGTGGTGCGGTTGAGGTTTTTCGACGAGACGGGCAACTTTATAATCGCTTAGGTGTAGGTGAATTTTTCGGCGAGCAAAGCTTAATGTTGAATCGCCCAGTTCGCTTTCCCGTGACAGCCCTAGAAGATACCTTGGTATACCTCATTAGTGACGAGACATTTAATTATTTATTCGATAATTTCGAGCATTTTGCTGACTTTGTTGAAGTGGAAGACCAGACGCGTTTGCGTCAATCTATTGCCAAAGGCGAAGACGACGACTCCTTGCTTACCGCTAAAATAAGCACTTTAATCACCACCTTACCCGTTACGGTGTCGAGCACCACGACCGTGCATCAGGCCGCGATTCGCATGACTGAGGAAAACGTATCCTCGTTGCTAATCACCCTTGACGAACAGGACTCGTCAGGGCGGCCAGCTCAGGTGGTTGGTATTGTTACCGACTTGGATATTCGCGGGCGCCTAGTGGCGATGGGCTTAAGCAGCGACATTCCCGTGGCTGATATTATGACCACCGAATTGATTTATGTGCAAAGTCATCAGTTTGTCTTCGACGCGATGATGCTAATGCTTAAATACAAGGTGCAGCATCTGCCCGTATTGAAAAAGGGCGTACCGGTTGGCTTGATTAGTCATCTTGATATTTTGCGTTACGAGTCGCAAAACAGCTTGTTTGTTGTCAAAAGTATTTTTAATGCCCAAAGTGTTGATGAGCTTGCCGTGCTTCTGCCAGAAGCTCAAGCCTGTTTCGCGCGCATGGTTCATCAGGACGCTAATTCCCAAATGATTGGGAGTGCGATGGCGGTGATAGGCCGCAGTTTTAAACAGCGCTTATGCGAGCTGGGCGAGGCGGAGTTGGGCGCCCCTCCCGTGCCTTATTGCTTTTTAGCCTTGGGCTCAATGGCGCGGGGTGAACAGCTTATTGTTACAGATCAAGACAACGCCCTTATTCTTGATAATAGCTTTGTCGCTGAGCAGCACGACGCGTATTTTAGCGCCTTGGCGAATTTTGTTAGTGACGGTTTGGCACGCTGTGGCTACAGTTATTGCACTGGCAATATAATGGCCAGCAACACGAAGTGGCGCCAACCTCTAGCCGTTTGGCAGCAATATTTTAATGAATGGGTTGAGAAACCCACCGCGGAGTCATTGCTACACAGCGCTATTTTCTTCGATTTAGAAGGCGTGTGGGGGCAGTGCCAATGGGCGGAAGAGTTGAATCAGTTGATTCGCCAAAAGGCGCAAACCAATGCGCGCTTTTTAGCTTGTATGGCCCGTAACGCCTTGCTCAGAACGCCGCCACTGGGTTTCTTTAAAGATTTTGTGATGGAAACCGATGGTCGCCAAACGAATTCAATCAATATGAAGCGTCGAGGTACCGGCCCCATTGCCGACCTTGTGCGTGTGCATACCTTGGCGGTGGGGTCGTCGGCGCGTAATACCTTTGAACGCCTAGAAGATATTATCGCAGCAGGGATATTACCCCCCGGTAGGGGCCTTGATTTGCGAGATGCACTGGAATTTATTGCGATGGTCAGAATTCGTCACCAAGCTTTGGATATTGAATTGAAGCGTGAGCCAGACAACAATATTGAGCCTGAGCATTTGTCGGACTTTGAACGGAAAAATCTTAAAGAAGCGTTTCAAATACTAAGCAATGCCCAGCGTTTTTTAAAATTCAGGTATCAGCCGGGTAGGATAAGTTGAGAGGCTTTTGTGTTTTATCTCGCTAAAAATCAACTTTCCGGTCAAGCCCAAGCGATGCCGCAGGGCAAGCGATTGGATTGGTCTAGTCGTTTTGCTTTTTTGGCTGAGGCGAGTAAACATCCAAGCTTAAAGGCTTTTTATCAACACGGCGTTGTTGCCGCGTCTACCCCAATTGCCGATGTGTCTTTGGTGGCTTTGGATTTTGAAACAACAGGCCTAGATCCGCGTCGCGACAGCATAGTTAGTATCGGTTTAGTGCCTATGACTATAAGTCGGATACGCTGCAACGGTGCAAGGCATTGGGTCATTAAACCAGAAACACGCCTGCATTCAAGCTCAGTCATGATTCATGGCATTACGCATTCTGTTGTAGAAGATGCCCCTGAGTTTTCCACCATTATTGATACTCTGCTCGCACATTTGCAGGGCAAGACAGTTGTTGTCCATTACAGCGCGATTGAGCGACGGTTTCTGCATGCGGCATTGATGCGCCATATCCAAGAAGGAATTGAATTCCCCGTTATCGATACGATGGAAATTGAAGCGAGATATACTCGTACCTGGCGGCAGACTTTGTGGAATGGCCTAATGGGGCGCCAGCCTAGCTCGATTCGTCTCACGGATAGCCGCACTCGCTATCATTTGCCCTATTATCGACAACATCATGCCTTAACTGATGCCTTAGCTTGCGGTGAGTTACTGCAAGCGCAATGCGCAACGCACTTTACGCCAAGTACTCCGCTCAGCGCATTATGGAGTTAAAACTATGGGCTATGGTGAATTACCTTAAATAGTGATTCAAACCTGCTCAGTGTTTGCATAGTATTCCTAGCTAATCAGTCAGTGATAAATTAGCGCGAAAGCGTATAGTGTGGATTCACTTAAATCTGTGCTGGCGTCCTATTTTAATTAAGGTAGGTTTAATCGGAATTTTAATAGCGATGGAGAAAATAATAGTGCGATTGGTATGTGTGATATTGGCCAGTGCTATCTTGGCAGCCTGCGGCGGCAGTTCAAATTCGGGTAGTTCAAACGCTGGCGGTGCGGCTGAGGCAGGTAGTTTGGCGTCGTGGCCAGCGTCTCAGCAGGGTGAAAATCCGCCGCCAGCGCCTGAACAGTTTGAGCCCATTGTCAGCAATGGCGATGAACTGGCTAGCATGCTGCCGGCTAATATCGCTAATCGCCTATTTGATCCCGTCGCCTTTGGGTACACCATAAACGATATTAGCGATCCGATTATTGTCGAGCACATGGTGCGCTCTACCTTTGCCCAGTTGCAAGATGGCTCACGTCTCCAGCACGCCTATCACTGGTATGGCCACCCTTATGAGAATGCCGAAGTCGCTTTAATCCCTGTCGAATTTCTGAATCGCTATGGCACTAAATTATATGGTGAAATTGTTTTGCCTTACGCGGCAAAAGGCAGTCCTAAAGAGGGGCCATTTCCCGTTATTTTTGCACTGCAGGGTTTGAATACCAATGTGGGTATGTACCGCTGGTGGCATCGTTTATTTGCGGACAATGGCTATATGGTGTTTGCCTTTGATTTTAGTGGCCAAGGTCATTCTGACGATGAGGTTGAAGGTGATCCCGGCAATAATTTACATGATGCTCAAGACGCGATGAATTATCTGTTTAAACAGTCGTCGGTTGCCAGTGTACTGAATGCAGAACAAGTAGGTGTCATCGGCCATAGCATGGGCGCAGGTGCGGTTCTGCGGGTTCAAGAGCAGGAGGCGGCAAACGCCACAGAGCCCAACCCGGTGCGCATTAAAGCTGGCGTGGCGGCTGCACCCGTGGGTGAGTCGGTGAGCGCGAGCCCGATTCCCATCATGATCCAGACCGGCGACCACGACGGCCCCATAGCCCCTATTCCATTTGCAAACCCGGCGGTGGTTAGGCCGCTTTACGATAGCCTTGCCAGTGATCGGGCATTTATTGTGGCGGAAGCTTCCAGTCACGGCCAGCACACCAATTACCCCTTAATACCCACCGCGACCTGGGGGCGGGAAATAGCTGCTAGCTACTCATTGGCTTGGATGAATTATTACTTGCGCGGTGACACCTCGGCATTGGCCATTTTAGAAGGCGGTCACCCGCATCTCTCTTATTTGCACGATAGTGCAACACGAATTAATGGTCTTGAAAAAAATTATCGTGGTAATGGCGTCGTGCCGGACCCGGCCGAGTTTCAATAAGGCATATGTTGGTACGTTAGCGTTAGCGGGTACTAAAACGATGGCGTGAATGACGCAGTGTTATTTCTTGAGTTTAACGCGCAGATATCTAGCGGCCCAGTATGACTGCGTGTGACAAAGAGCTCTGGCTGAGCTCTTTGTCTATAATATGAGATTTTTTCAGCTTATAGCGAATGCGTCAGACTTTGATTCCGTTACGGGGATGGGCTCCTGCCTACGCAGGAGCGACATTAAATTTAATGCCTACTACGCTACTACGATGTTATAGCTGTTGCTACGGAGTCATACCTGCGTAGGCAGGTATCCATATGAGCGCAGCGAATGCCCTTGGGGGCTACAAAGCCGAATAAATTCTAAGCCAGCAACTCCTTCAGCATTCCCTCATACATTAGTGACAATTTATCTAAGTCTTCGGCCTTAACGCATTCATCCACTTTATGGATGGTGGCATTTACGGGGCCGAGTTCAACTACCTGCGCGCCAGTGGGGGCGATAAAACGCCCATCGGAGGTGCCGCCAGCGGTGGATAGAATGGTGTCTTTACCCGTCACTGCTTTAATGGCGTGTTGTGCCGCCTCCACCAGAGGGCCTTCTGAGGTGAGGAAGGGTTGGCCGCTCAAATTCCAGTCAATGTGGTAATCCACCCCGTGACTGTCGAGTATGGCGTGGGTGCGGTCTTTTAATATCTCAGCGGTGAGTTCGGTGGAAAAACGGAAGTTAAAAATCACTTCCAGCTCGCCGGGAATCACATTGGTGGCGCCGGTGCCGCCATTGATATTGGAAATTTGAAAAGAAGTGGCGGGGAAGAAGTCATTGCCCTCGTCCCACTGCTCAGCGGCCAAGGCGGCCAGCGCAGGGGCCGCTTGGTGAATGGGGTTGTTCGCCAAATGTGGGTAGGCAACATGGCCTTGAATACCTTTTACCGTCATCACTGCGCCTAATGAACCGCGACGACCGTTTTTAATGACATCGCCAACGTGGTCAGTAGAAGAGGGCTCGCCCACCAAGCACCAGGTGATTTTTTCATTTTGCTGTTCTAGCCACTCAACCACCTTTACGGTGCCGTTGACTGCGGGGCCTTCTTCGTCGCTGGTGATTAAAAAGGCGATGCGGCCGCTGTGGTCTGGGTGGGCGGCAACAAAGTTCTCACAGGCGGTAATCATCGCCGCGAGACTGCCCTTCATGTCGGCGGCGCCACGGCCCCGCAGCATGCCATCTTGAATAACGGCTTCAAAGGGCTGGGTTTGCCAATTTGCCGCTGGGCCGGTGGGCACCACGTCGGTATGACCTGCAAAACAGAATATTGGCCCGCTAGTGCCGTGCACTGCCCAAAAATTGTCAACATCGCCAAAGCGCAGCGACTGGCACTCAAAGCCAATCGCGCTCAGGCGCGCCATCATAATGGTTTGGCAGTCGGCGTCGGCAGGCGTTACCGAGGGGCGTTCAATGAGTTCGCAGGCCAGTTGCAAGGTGGGGGAGAGCGCTGTCATAGGGTGTCGACTTCTGTAGCGTAAATAGGTGTTGCGGCGGGCGCAGATGTAAGCGGCGTATTCTAACAGAACTTTGCTGACTGACCGAATCACTCACTGGCGGGGGAATTGAGTGGAAATGTCATAGAGCCCATTTTCTGGCTTGGTTAAGATGGCTTATCTGGTCGCGCTTACGCCACGCGGCTGCAGTTTAGTCAGTGCATACAAATAACAGAGGAAGGCTTATGAGCATGGATTTGGATATTGCGGTTGGCGCCGCCGAATTTGACTTTGCCGATCAGGATATTCCCCAGCGGCTGCGTCACTGGGCGCGAGTTAAGCCGGATCATCCGTTTATGATTTGGGAACCGCGCTCCGGCGAGGACAAGCGTTGGACCTATAGCGCCTTTGATGCTGAGACAAGCCGCATTGCGGCGGGCTTGTATGCCAAGGGCGTACGCAAGCACGACAAAATCATGATTCACGCGGAGAATTGCCCGGAAATGGTTTTGGCATGGTATGCCTGTGCCAAAATCGGGGCTGTTGGTGTCACCACCAATACCCGCTCGGTGGGTGGCGAAATCACCTACTTTGCCGGCCACACCGAAGCGGTGGGTGCAATTACGCAGCCCAAGTTTTACGACGAAATAAAGGCCCACGCCAAAGAGCTGAAGTGGATTGTGGTTACCGACGATAATTCCGGCGAGGCGGCGGACGCGCCAAGTGGCGGCGATAAATTCGGCAGTCTGTATGGCGATGCGGCAAGCCTGCCGACACGTGCTGCAGAACCGATGTTACCTGCCGGCATTATGTTTACGTCGGGAACGACCTCGCTACCTAAGGCGGTGGTGCATACCCATGCCAATGCGCTGTGGTCGGGCACCATGGGTTCCAGCAGCATGGGAATGAATGGCGACAGCGTCTACCTTGGCTTTTTACCGTTCTTCCATGTTAACTGCCAAAGCTGGGCATTCTGGGGTTCGCTAGGGGTGGGCGGCACGGCAGTGTTAATGCCCAAGTTTTCTGCCAGCCGGTTTTGGGCAGTGATTGAGAAATACCAAGTATCTCACTGTTCTATGATTCCCTTTGTCTTTAAGGCGATTGGTATGGAGGCGGTGCCGGAGCAACACAGCTTAAAGGTCATGCCAATGGGCATTATCTGGAAAGACATTGAAGGCTGGCTTAAGGCCAAGTCATTTGCCAGCTGGGGTATGACTGAAACCGTTACCCACGCAACGCGATCTGATTTTGTCAGTGACTGGCCCCAGGGTTCTATCGGTAAACCGACACCGGGCTATCATCTTGCGGTTGTGAATCCAGAGACCGGTGCTACCTGTAAAAAAGGCGAAATCGGCGAGCTGTGGGTGCAGGGTACACGGGGTGTGAACTTGTTTTTGGAATACTATAAAAATCCCGAGGCCATGGCCAAAGCGTTTACACCTAACGGCTGGTTTAAAACCGGCGATATGGTGCATGTCGGCGACGAAGGTAACTTCTATTTCAGCGACCGCGATAAAGACGCTTTAAAAGTGGGGGGCGAAAATGTCTCTTCGCGTCAGGTTGAAGAAGTGTGTATGCAAGTGCCTGGTGGTGGTATTGGCGAAGTTGCTGTTGTTGCAAAAGCCCACGACATGTTAGACATGGTGCCAGTGGCGTTTGTAATTAAAGGTTGGGGCGCGCCCGAAGATAATGCGGTGTTCGCACAAACTATTATCGACCACTGCAAGGCGAATTTGGCCGATTTTAAAGTGCCGCGCGCCGTGTATATTGTTGATGAATTTCCCCGTGCAACCTTAGATAAAGTGGCTAAAAACCTCTTGCGGGAAATGGCTGACGAGATGCCTGCCGTGTAGTCTTAGGCTTAGGTCATTCTGCTAATAAAGGTCGCATTGCGGCCTTTATTTTTTAAAGCTGTCATAAAACCATCCCTAAAATGTCATTTCTTCCCTATAGCATTCTCTTTGCCGCTGAGCAGGTGGCTTGTAGGCTAAATTGTTAAGGGGTTGAGGTATGGATCGTTATATAAAGCAACACGGCACCCATTCTAATCAATATCAGCAAAGCTTGAGAGCGGAGATCTCTCGGCAGGTCGATGAGTTTTTAAACGGCGGCGGGAAAATAGAACAGTTAAACGGGCCGCAGTTTCAGCCTCATCGTGCGGTTCGCATCAGTAATGCGTTAATTACCGAAGCGGTATAAAACTCAGCAAGATTGAATAATAAGAAAGCGCTGCTAAGCCCTGCCGCTAGGTGGGCTTAGCCAGCGCCTTTTGCTGTCTCCGTGTTTTAAGACTTAGTAATAGTGCCTTAAAAGATGAGCAGGCAGGCTCTGGCCGCCATAATAATTAGCGCGATCGAGGTTATGAAAAACAGGCTGAAGCGCACCATAACCACGTTGCTTGTTGCGTGAACAAGGCTGTGTACAATACGGCCGCCAACATAAAACCATGCCAGCATTAGGTTAAAACCTTCTCCCGCGCCGAGCAGCGCTAAGACGATGGCGGTTGCATAGAAAATGGTCGGTTGTTCCATCAGGTGGTTGTAGTTGTCGGCCTTCCACTGAATATGGGGCGGCATTTGTTTGCCCAGGTCGCTAGTGCGTTGGCCAGCATCGCGGCCCAGTTTAAGCTTTGGGATTGCGGGTAGGCGGGTCACTGCCATCCAAATCATCATGACAAAGCTCCACATGACCAAAACCATAATGGGCGCGAGAATTGCTGAGGGTTCAAACATAGTGATTTCCTTCTTATTAAAGTCACGAGTTTAGGTAAAAAGGTATTGTCGCCTGAGTTACAGGTCAATAACAATATCGCGGCAACAATAGCTTGGGAAATGGGGTAAATATACTAAGCCCGTGAGGGCTTGCTTAGTGAACTTTGCGTTCGCTAGCCGTGCCCTTGCGCTTGCCTTTGGGGCTGGCAAGTTCAAACTCGATCCAATTCATATTATTGCCGGGCAAATAGCCGACACTGCGAAGTTTGTCGCGAATTAACTGCTTTAAGGCTAAGCCCTCTGGGCTGCTGCTTAGCGTCTTAAGGTCCGCATCGGCATCAAATACACAGCGCACGGTCAAGCTTTGCTGGATGTTACTGTAGTCCAATTCATGGCTGAGCCAGCGGAAATCGGCAATGGTGCTTAAGGCTTCATCACAGGCTTGGGTTAACACCTCTATGATGTCGTTTTCAGCTTTTTTGTCTTTTTTGCGCATAGTTCAGCTTAATCTTGGCGAGGATGGCCGCCCAGTATAGGGGAAATGCCGATGGCGAGCTAAAATTCCAGGTGCAGGCCTTAATAGCACTTAGTTCGCTATTGATGGTCTGAGCTGTGATAGCGATTTTTTCGACGTTCAATGAGGTTGGATCATTATGAAAATAACAGCGATGTTAGGCATTATTATGGCTTCTGGTTTACTGCTGGCGACAACGCCAGCCATGGCCAAACAAGAGGGTAAGTCACTGCCACCGGGCTTACAGAAAAAGGTCGCGGAGGGCCGTTCTCTGCCACCAGGTTGGCAGAAGAAGTTAGCGGTGGGCCACCATTTGGATCGCGATATATACAGCCATGGCCATATAATCGAGCCAATTGATAACTACGGCTATGTCACTGTTGAAATCGAAGATCGGCGTCTGCGCTTGCTTGCGGCAACCTTAGAAATTATCGAAATATTGAACTAAGCGTCTAGGCACAGCTAGCCGATTAAACGAGGTGGTACATGAATACTCACGGCAAACTCAATTATGTCGAACTAGCGGCGGCGGATATTGAGGCCACCAAAGCCTTTTTTAGCAAGGCCTTTGGCTGGTCTTTTACCGACTACGGTGCAGATTATACCGCGTTTGCCGATGAAGGCTTAGATGGTGGCTTTTACCGTGCGCCACTAAGTGCCAAAGTGGAAAACGGCAGTGCTTTGCTGGTATTTTACAGTGCGACCCTAGAAGAAACCCGCAACGAGGTGGTGCGGGCTGGTGGGATTATTCTAAAAGAAATTTATGACTTTCCCGGCGGTCGCCGTTTTCATTTTGCTGAACCCAGTGGCAATGAATTTGCGGTGTGGTCCGAGCCAGCCTAGCTTACGATGGCCTGAGGTGTTCAGGCCTTTTCGCCCAGCCACTCCGTTTTGACTGCCTTGTTGGCATAGACTTCGTCCACCCATTCAGGGTGCTTGTACAAAATTCGTAAATCTTTATAACGCCACACGTCCTGCGCCAATTCTACCCAGCCGTGAGTCTGTAAATACCAGGGGTTATAGGGCTTAGCTGGCATGTGCGTAACACCGTATTTGATTTCTCCGGCATCGGCCTCGTCGCGGAAGGTGTTGAATATTTTATCCCAGAAGATAAAAATGCCACCGAAGTTGCGGTCGATCTGCGCAGGGTTACTGCCGTGGTGAACGCGGTGATGAGACGGGGTGTTCATGACTTTTTCGACAAAGCCCAATCTACCTACTTGCTCGGTGTGTAAAAAGAACTGATAGAGTAAGTTACCTTCAATTGCCAATAGCACCCAGTCCTTGTCAAAACCGACTAAGGCGGCGGGCAGCCACCACAATACCCAGGTGCCCGACAGGGCAAAAGTAAAGTTTTGGCGCAGTGCGGTTGAAAAGTTCATGTGCTCGGAGGAGTGGTGGGTTATATGGCCGCTCCAAAACCAGCGCACTTTGTGCATCATGACGTGATTTACATAAAAGCAAAAATCGATAAACACAATGAGCGCCGCAATACTCAATACCGACGCCTCGGGTTGCCACTGCAAACCCCACTCGTAAACGCTTAGGTAAAAAGCCTGAATGAACAGTGCGATGGCAATACCGTCGACCACCTTATAGGACAGGCCCGCGGTCAAGTTGGCCAGCGTCTCGCGGGGGTGGTAAACCCCGGTTTGGCCGGTTTTACGCACATAGAGGTATTCCGCGCCAATAATCGCGAGAAAGAGAGCGCCAAAGGCCGTGACAAAAAACAGGGCGTGGAAAACGTCTTGCATGAGAAAGCCTCGTTAATAAGCAAACAGCAGAGTACATGATCGCTGGAGTGTTAAGAATAGGCGGTCTGGACGGAAATAAATTGACTAAGCCAGACACCTTTTTGACATTTCCTGCCATTGTGCCGATGATGTGGACTATTCAGAGTAAATAGTGGGAGTGCGACGGGTGGCGGCATTACAACTAGCAGAATTGCAGGTCAGCGGCGATTTGGCCGGTTTGCTTCGCGATTTTATGCGCAGCGAAGGCGATATTCACTGCGAATTATATGCCCAGCTGCAAAGCTTTAGCCCCAGTAGTCGGATTAGCTTTGGTCAATGGTGGGCTTTATTAGATCGTCTGCAACAGCGTTTTCCTCGTCGGCATATTGGTTTGGACTTAGGCCAGCGCGTACAGCCCGCCCATTTGGGCATGTTGGGCTATTTGACCCTCGCCAGCGATACGGTGGCCGAAGCGCTACTGGAGTTTCAGCGCTATCAAGGCCTGCTGCACGACGGCGACAAGGCCAGCATTGAATTGCAGGGCGAGCGCATGGTCTTGAGTTGGAGCGCAAATTACGGGCCGTCTACCCGCTTGTCGGACGAGGTGCTGGTAGGCGGATTACTGCGCTTTTTGCGGCTAATGACTGGCCGGCCCGACCTGCGCCCTCTGGCGGTGAATTTTACCTTTGCGCAGCCCGACGATGGCCAAGCCTATATCGACGTTTTTGGCGCGCCGGTGGGCTTTGCGCAAAGCTGTACCGCATTGGAATTTCCCACGGCGTATTTAGATTTGCCGGTAAGTAATAGCGACCCCGGCTTGAAATTACTATTAGAGCGTCAGGCGCAAGCGGCACTCGCCGTGCTGCCCGATAGTGAAGGGTTTATTCAAGGCCTGCGCAAAGCGCTGCTGCGGGCCATGCAAAGTGGTCGCGCAAATTCTGCGCAGGTCGCCGCGACTCTGAATATGTCGGAGCGCACCTTGTTTCGACGCCTTAGTGAGCAGGGTTTGAGCTTTAAGGTGATCTTGGCGCAAACCCGCACGCAGTTAGCACAGGAGTATCTGCGGGATAAGCGGCTAACCTTAAGTGAAATAGCGCTATTATTAGGCTATTCAGAACAAAGCGCATTTAATCGCGCATTTAAGCGGGAAACCGGTTTGTCTCCGCGGCGTTATCAGCAACAAATCTCGACTTAAGGTGCGTGCCCGGCATTAAACTGCTCGCGCAGTGCTTCGATGCGTTTGCGATTAACCCCAAAATCGTAATAGCCAATGCGTGATGCGCTGCGCACATCGACGCGATTTTCATTTGGGCTATAGCGCAATTCAATATCATCTTTGTAGCGCATAATTGCACTGTGACTCACCGCGTGGAGGTATTGGGCTTGGCGCTCGACGGCCTCGGTGCGGGGCATGGCTAAGAGTGTTGTTTGCAGCCGCTGCCACTCCTGAGCTGAATTAACCGAAATGGCGGCAATGTGTTTACTGTCAGTTGCTAAGCTGGATACACAGTGTGGGGCGCTGGGGCAGGGAGCGAATTGCGTGCTGGCCTGGCTTTTCATCGGGGCATTGCTACAGGCAGTTAGTGCGCTGACACCAATGACTATTAAAAAACGAAACATGTGCGCTCTCCTGTGCGCTCTTTAAAAGAGCCTTGCATAAGTGATTGAAGACCCAGGCTCTACGTTAACACTGTCATTTTAGAGCTTGGGTATTCTCATGTTTTTTGTCTAGCAGCGCTTAATCAGTTGTACGTCAACATTGCTGGTGGCGTCAGAAAACCACACCGAGCCTTCGTCGATTGTGCACTGTAGTTTCATGGTGCGCTGAGCCATGGCGGTGAGCACGGCGGAGTCTTCTGGGTTCACTTCAATGACCCGAACATTGCCGTAACGATCAATTTTAGCGCCGTGTTCGTCCCACCACATTTGTGCCGTGCGGCCGCCGTAAATTAACAGTACAACTTGTTTGGCAATACCCCGGGCCTTGCGCATGCGCTTTTCGCTGGGCAGGCCGAGTTCGATCCACAGGTCTATTTCGCCGGTGAGCGACTTAAGCCATAAATCGGGTTCGTCGTCAGTGCTCAGGCCTTTGGTAAACTCCAGATGCTCATCGGCATAGAGCGCAAAGGCGAGGATTCGCAGCATCATGCGTTCATCGGTTTCTGAGGGGTGGCGTGCCACCGTAAACTGATGGGTTTGATAATAGTGACGACGAATATCACTGACATCGAGGGTGGTTTTGAACAGCGTGGCATTTAAGGCCATGGTCTAACTCGCGGTATTTCAGGAGGCCTTATTCTACGCTGATTTGCGCTTAAAAGGCGGCTAAACCAATAATTACCAGGGCATAACGCACGCCTTTGCCGATGCCGACTAAGATGAAAAAAGCGGGGGCGGGTACCTTCATCATACCGCCAACAACGGTGAGGGCGTCGCCGCCAATGGGCATCCACGACATGAGTAAGGTCCATTTACCGTAGCGGGTAAACCAGTTTTGGGCGCGCTGAATATCGGCTTTGCGGGCCGGAAACCACCGCCGGTCAGCGTATTGCACAAGTTTTGCGCCCATCCACCAATTCACGCCGGCGCCCAAGGTATTGCCGGTGGTGGCGGCTAGCCATAGCCAGCCGGGGTGCAGGCCTTCGCGCAACTGGCTTACCAATAAAATCTCAGAGTAAAAGGGCAGCAGGGTGGCGGCGCCAAAGGCAACCGCAAACAAGAGTAGATAAGAGGAAATCACAGGCAGGCGCTCGCAACTAAGTGGCGAAACAAATGCAATTGCCGTAATTGAAATGGCAGGTATTCCGGATGCCATTGCACACCGATGCGGCAGGGGTGCTCAGGGTCTTCTACTGCTTGAATAATATAGTCGGCGTCCCGGCCCGCAACCCGCAAATCCTGGCCTAGGTCTTTGATTGCTTGGTGGTGGAGGCTATTTATTTTGCACTGCTCTTTGCCAAGAATATCGAAAAGCTTGCTATAGGTTTCTAGGTGCAGGGTTTTGCGTGGTAGCAGCATGCGCTTATTCGAGGTAAGGCGGCGCATTTCGCTGAGGTCGCTATGCAAGGTACCTCCTAGCACCACATTTAATAATTGCGCGCCACGACAGATACCCAAAATAGGTAAATTACGGCTGAGGCTGAGTTCCAAGGCGATCATTTCAAAGCGGTCACGGGCGCGATTGATTGGCGCAATTTCGGGTGCGTCGGGCAGGTAAAGGCGCTGATCAATATCATCGCCGCCACTAATAATAATACCGTCCAGATTTTTGGGTATAGCGCTGTGGCTGGGGGTGAGGCGATAGGCCTCTGCGCCACAGCGCTGTAGCGCTAGGCGAATAAACCACCAAGCCAGCGGCAGGCGCGTGTCGTCGCCGGTAACGCCAATTAATGGTCGACTCACAGCAGCTCCGGTATCAACCATTGGCTAACGCTGTGCGACCAATTGGTGAATAAATTGGCGGTTGGGTTATCTAAATAATTGCGGTAAGCCCGACACACCGTTTCGAGGCGGGCTTTGTCCATGGCCAAATTGTCCACTTGCAGCCAGTCTCGGTAGGGATGAATTAAGCCCCATTGTGGATCGTCAATTAAACTATTAGGCAGGCGATAGTGCAGGGTCGGCCGCGCTTTCACGCGGTCGTCATCCACTTTGGCGCGCAGCCGTGGCTCGTCGATATGGGCGAACAGGGGCAGCATATCCAAGGCGCGGTTGCGGGTAGGATTAAACTCCAAGTAATCGTCAATTAGCTCTTCGATTGTAGGTTCATAGCTGGGCTTGAGAATCTTGCGTATATAGTCTTTGCCAAAGGGGTCGACATAGGAGGTTAGGCGGCGACTGAAGTCGACATCGCAGCGCATTTTTAACCACTCGTACAAACATAAAAAGGCGCGCAAATAATTGAGAATAGTGGCGGCCTCGCAATCTGGCATCTCGGGGTTGAGCTGTAGGCCAAAGGCGTTTTTAGCCGAGGCGTGGGTGCCTTGGGCATCGCTATTACGCAGCGTCAGAAAAAGGTCTTCTAGCTGCCATAAGTCCGTCATGTCGATTGGCGGCGCGACAACTTCAAAGGGTACTAGCTGTTTGGCGATAGCGCCCACAATGGCCTCGGCCAATTCTTCGAGGTCGTTGCTGTCGGCAGATTCATGGCGCTCGCGGCTGATACGCTTGATGTATGAAAAATCCAGTTCAACACCAAATTGACCCAGCGACGTCTCCACAACATTAATCTCGTAATCAGAAAGGGCCTCGGCGCGGCCGCCGTACTGATTAATAATGCTGTCGACAATGGCGTCTATTTCCATCCCGGTAAATTCAATTTCTACCCCAAGGCGACGCACGTCGCCAGCACGGGTGTGCAGTTGCATAGGTAGCGGCCAAAGTTGCTTGCGATAGGCATCTAAGGGCTTAGTCATTGGTATTCCCTATAATATGGGCGATGGGGAGCAGGCGCTCTGTGTGTTGGCAAACAACCTGGAAAAGCGTGAGTAGCGGCA
The DNA here is from genome assembly GCF_001586255.1 of Zhongshania aliphaticivorans. Taxonomy (NCBI): domain Bacteria; kingdom Pseudomonadati; phylum Pseudomonadota; class Gammaproteobacteria; order Cellvibrionales; family Spongiibacteraceae; genus Zhongshania; species Zhongshania aliphaticivorans. Next base: position 2,841,474 of record NZ_CP014544.1, on the reverse strand, counting down.
CGGCCAGTAATACGCCAGGTGCCCCCCACAGCCAGCCCCAGAAAAAAATCCACAGAAACACCACAATCGGATTGAGGCTGAAGCGGAAGCCGTGCACAAAGGGGTCGACAAACTGGCCAATGCCAGCGGTAAACAGCCCATAACTCACCGGCACCACGATCATGGCTGCGGCGGTCGGGTAGCTCACCGCGCTTACTATGCTCAACAGAATCAAGGTCATACTGACCCCAAGATAGGGGATATAGCGCAGCAGTGCCGCTACTGCGCCCCACAACGCGGGGTCAGGAAAATCTAGCACATATAATGCAAGCGCCGTTATGCAGCCTACTGACACATTGACGGCGGTAATCGTCATTAAATAACGCGACATCTGCGTTTGGGCGCGCTCGGCTATACGGGTGACCACGGCTTTGTCGCGCTGGGCGGGTAGGCTGTGAATAAAGCGCCGCATTAAAGCTTCCCCAGACGTTAGCAGGAAGAATAAGAGAATAATACTCAGGGTGCCGTAAACCCCAAAATTCTTTGCGGTTTCGCCCAGTTCTGAGCGCCAGCCCGCATCGCTAATCACTACCTTGGTTAAGCCGGGGCTGCCGGGGGTGGTGCTGAGCTCTTTGGCGAGCGAGTCGATGCTGCGGGTGGCCGCGTCAACGTCGGGGCTGTCGGCATTGACGTTGCTGAGTTGCTCGCGAACTATTTCAACGGCCTCTGGTACGCGCTGGAGCCATTGGCTGGCGGGTTTGGCAAGAGCGTAAATGCCAGCACCGGCTATGCCTAGGCAAACGCCCATCACCAGCAGTGCCGCGAGGCTGCGCGGTAGGCGCAAGGCCTGTAAGCGACTTACGGCGGGGCTTAATAGCAGCGAGAAAATGAGCGCCAAGGTAATTGGCAGCATGACATCCCTAGCCACTTGTAATGTGTAGAGTATGGCCAGAATAGCAATGATTTTAAGCGGCCAATCAGCCGGTTTTTGGGGCATGGTTTCCACGGGAGGTTTATTCCCTAGCGTTGGTATAGGCATTTAAGGGCGAAATTAGCGCGGGTCGCGAGGACCGGCAAACCACCAGATGGCTAGGCCTAGCACGGGTAAAAACAGGATTAAAACTATCCATAATAACTTGGTGGCGGAGCTTTCTTTGCTTTGCACAATATTGAGAATGGCCCAAATATCGGCGATAAAAATAAGAAACCCGAGTACACCAGTGATCTGAAGGTCCATGTTTTTCCCCGTTTGAAACGTAAAAACTGCCGCTGAGTGATCAATAACAGCCGATGGTGACAACGCAGGCTTAGAGTCGCTTTGCCGCTAGGAGTTCACTGTTTTCAATCAGCGCCGTCAAGCGCAAGGCAAATCACATTGGCAATAAGCCTGCATCGCGCTGTTGTTATAAGGTATAGCAGCTTTGTTAAAAAGATGCGTTCCGAGATAAGAAACTTGAATTTGCCATAGCGAGAGTCCGATTGTCCTCGCGCTATGTTCTGGGGATTTAGTTGCCGTTAAGCGACGCAGATTATGTTTGCTGTCTGCCTATAGTCCGTGTTGCGTCTGAATTATTTTTTTAGAACCTGCGGGCAGACTGAACGCCACACCATCTTCGCCAATGGTGTAATTTTTAAATATTTTGTCTGCGCCATTCAGGTAAAGCGCTTTTTGCCCAGGAATCACGAGTGGCGGCACAATATGGTAATACACTAAGTGCCCAACGTTCGCATCTCGGGCGGTTTCTGCGGCTTCGATGGGGCTGGCGTGATAATTCAAGATGTCATGTGTTATATGCTCCATAACGGTATTGCCGGTCTTATGGGCGACTTCGTTCATCATGGTAACTAAGTTGGGCGCTAGCGCTTCGTGCACCAGTAGGTCGATATTCTTCGCAAATTTTTCAATGTTGGCTGATTTTACGGTGTCGCCGCTAATTAGCAGTGTGCGTCCTTTATAGCTAAAGCGGTAAGCAACTGCAGGGTCAATTGGGGCGTGGTTAACGGCCAAGGCTTCAATGGTCAAATGCTCATCTGCAAGAAGCACCGTAAGTTCACCCTGCGCTGGTTTGCTAAAGCCTTGCGCCATAAGCCCAGCGCCGCTCATTGGCGCGACGACGTCGCCGTGGTGGGCGTGGCGGTAAAGGGCATCTTGGCTGTAGCTGAGATTGAAACCGTCGACGACATTGTCGACGCCTTCGGGGCCATAAACGCGCAGTGGCGATGCGTTTGCGCCGCTCGCCCAGCGCAGCGTAGCCATTTCACCTAAACCGTCGATGTGATCGGAGTGAAAGTGAGTGAGGAAAACCGCTTCAAGCTGGTTAATCGGGTAGCCCATGCGCGCAATATTTCTAACGCCATCGGTGCCCGCATCAACAACAAACATACGCTCGCCAGCAATAACGAGTACGCAGGGGCCAGACGCATTGGGCGCTGGCATCGGTCCGCCTGCGCCGCAAAGCGCAAGATGCAGGCCGTCGTCGAGTTCAGCGAGGGTATTGGCCGACATGCGCGCTGTGATGCCTTTTTCAAGAATCAGTTTGCTCAGGCCCGAGGGCATGCAGCCAGTAAGTGCGAAAAGAAATAGCAGGCTTATTAATTTATTGTATTTTTTCATTATCTATTCCGGCATCAATTGGCGTTTATTCATATTAGAATACTTGTAATGGCATTGTGAGTGTCAATACTTGCGGGTAACATGTCATTTGTAAAGAAAGGAGTCAATGGCCGACTTATGTGCTGTGTTAAAAGTTGCTTTTCGACTGAATAATAATGATTGTCGCGCTATAACGTGACAGTGGATGAAAGAGGTCGACCATGTCTGAAAATTTTAAAAATCAGGGCGGCGTATCAAGCTCTGAACCGAGCCGACTATATCGCTGGCTGACCTCAAAACTGTTTATGTCAAGGCTTGCGAGTTTGCGCTACCAAGCTAAACTGCGCGCTAAATTTGAGCGCCGTCGTCATAGCGCTGGCTCTCCACATATTGTGGAATATTTTCATCAAGTTGATGATGGCTACAGCCACCTCAGCGCGCAGTTATTGTCGGCAATCAGTAAGCGCTACGACGTGACGGTGGTCTGCCATTTGGTATCCGCGTCACAAGACGCAAATGCCCCTGAGCCCCAATTGCTGAGTGATCTTGCTCGGCAAGATGCCATTCACATTGCGCCACACTACGGTTTGCATTTTCCCCATGGCAACACCCAGCCGCCTAAGGCGCTTGTGGATCAAGCGCAGGCGATACTGGCTAGGCAAACTGCGCAGGGGTTTATTGATTGCCTCGTTGAGGTGAGCACAGCGCTATGGAATCACGATCAGACGACGCTGGCCGCCCTTGCTGAGAGGCTAGGCGCTGCAAGCCCTGAAGTCACCGCGGCGCGTATTCAGCAGGGTAATGCGCAACGCGCTGTGCTCGGTCATTATTCCGGCGCGATGTTTTACTATGGCAAGGAGTGGTATTGGGGTGTTGACCGTCTCTACCATTTAGAAGCCCGACTGGCGACGCTAGGAGTCGATAAGCAGCCAGATGCCGCGCCGTTAGCACCACGTAAAGCGGTAGAAATCGGCGAGCTAAAAGATAATGGCTCGCTGACCTTTGAAATTTACCCCTCTTTGCGCAGCCCTTATACCGCCATCATCTTTGATCGGGCACTAAAACTGGCCGCAGACAGTGGCGTTAAGCTTGTAGTGCGGCCGGTATTGCCAATGGTCATGCGCGGTGTTCCGGCAACGCGAGTCAAGGGGGCTTATATTATGACTGATTGCGGTCGTGAGGCGCGGGCGAGCGGCGTGCCATTCGGCCCTATTTACGACCCTATTGGTGACCCAGTGCGGCGCTGTTACGCAATCTATCCCTGGGCGTGTGAGCAGGGCAAGGGCAATGCTCTGCTCTCCAGCTTTTTGCGGTTGGCCTTTGCGGAAGGGGTGAATACTAATAAATTGAGTGGTTTGCAGGAGGTTGTTGAGCAGGCGGGACTGGACTGGCAGATGGCTAAGGAGCAATTGGCGGATACGCGCTGGGAAGCGATGGTCGAACAAAATCGGCTGGCTATGTACGAGGCTGGTTTATGGGGCGTGCCGAGTTTTCGTTTGTTAGATAAGGACGGTAATCAAGTGATGGCGCTGTGGGGTCAAGATCGCCTTTGGTTATTTAGCCGCGAAATTCAGCGCTTGCTCAAGGCTGGCTGAGTTTCGCCGCGCTTGTCACGGCGCGGCGAATCCCTTGCTTGTTTAAAGCGTTAGACCACCGTCAACAACAATGCATTCGCCGGTGGTATAGCTGCTGGCGTTGGATGCCAAATACAGCACGGTGCCGGCCATTTCCTGTGGTTCGGCGTGGCGACGCATGGGGATTTTTTCCATGGCGGCTTCGTATATTTTATCGTGAGTAAAGAGTGCGCTGGCGAACTTGGTTTTTGTTAAACCGGGCAATATCGCGTTGCAGCGGATATTGTGTTTCGCGCATTCTTTGGCAAAGGTCTTGGTCATATTGACCACGGCGGCCTTGGTAATAGAGTAAATGCCCTGCATATCACCGGGCTGTAGCGCGTTGACCGATGCGGTGTTAATAATGACGCCACCGCCATTGTCGCGCATGATTTTGCCGCCTTCGACGCTCATAAAGAAATAGCCGCGTATATTTACGTCTACCGTTTTATTGTAAGCCGCCAAGTCGGTATCGAGCACGTCGCCGAAGTAGGGGTTGGCGGCAGCGTTATTCACTAGGATATCGAGCTTGCCATGTTGCTTACGAATTGTTTGAAAAATATCGGCAATTTGTTCCATATCACCAACGTGGCAGGCCAAGGCTTCCGCGCGGTGACCTGCGGCAATAATACTATTGGCGACGGTGTGACAGTCGTCAATTTTACGGCTAGAGACAATAACATGGGCACCTTGCTCGGCCAAAAGTCGGGCAATGGCTTCGCCGATGCCACGGCTTGCGCCGGTAACCAGCGCCACTTTTCCAGTTAAATCAAACAGATTAGTGCTCATATTATATGATCCTTGTTTTACGATGAGGGCTTACACCTTACGACCAAATATTGCTAGTCGAGGTGTTTAAGCGCTTTGGGTCAGGTTTAGTAGCAGGCCGTTAATTATCTCTATACAGGTTTTGACGCTTAGGCCCTGATGTTCTCTAAGCCGGTGCCACATCTCAAAAGAGGCAATAGCATCTATGGCTTCGCGTTGTGACGAGGCAATGGTCTTGAGTTCGGGTAGCCAGTTATCAAGATCTTTGCGCAGGCCTTTTTGCACGCGGGCGTAGTTTTGCTGTAGTACTTCAAGGCGCCAGCGCTGGGCAGTCGTCGCTAAGATTATATTGTAGTTTTGCTCGTAGACCTCGGCGTGACGCTCCACCGCATGCAGAATACGCTCCTCAAGTGTGCCGCTGCGGTCGGCGTCGAGCATGGCCGCTTCGTATTGCCCGCGAATACTTTCATCAACTGCTTGGGCGAGGGCGCCCATGTCTTCAAAGTGGCGAAAAAAGGTGCGAATGCCGACGTTGGCGCGGTCGGTAATTTGTTGAGCCGTCGCGATCAGTACGCCTTCTTCGATTAATTCGAGGGCGGCATTAATGATGGCGCTGCGGCTGCGCTCGGTGCGTTGACGGCGGCCATCACTTTCTACTGGTGTTGCGTCTTTAGGCATAATTAATCGCTTAGCGAGTATGATTGTTGGAGCCGCGATAGGCGCAATGAGACGCTGTATTACTACGCGGGCTTTGAATTTAGGGCATTGTAACTAGTGGCATTGTTACTGTCTATTTGACTGAGGTATGCCACTAGTTTACCGGGTGCCTATTTTTGTAAGAGCTTATTTGCGTTGTCGGTAAATTTCTTTTGGGCGTCTTTGTCTTCTAATAAATTATCGAGACTAAACGGCACTTCAATGCCTTTTTGCATGCCGGGCTGCTCGCCCATGGTATTTAGCCAGCGTCCTAAATGATCGAGGCCGTCGATAGATACCCCAGACCATTTGTGGGTGCGTACCCAGCACCAATTGGCGATATCGGCTATTGAGTAATCTTTGGCAAGCCATTGGTTTTCGCTCAGGCGTTTGTCTAATACTTCGAATAAGCGGCGACTTTCATTTTGGTAGCGATCAATTGCCGCAGGTATTTTTTCAGGGAAATAGCGAAAAAATACATTCGCTTGGCCCATCATTGGCCCTACGCCGCCCATTTGAAACATAAGCCATTGCATGACCATTGCACGGCCTTTAGCGTCTGTTGGCAGTAAGCGTCCCGCCTTTTCGGCGAGGTGAATCATAATGGCGCCAGATTCAAAAATCGGGAAGTCGCCCAAGTCGCGGTCGACAATGGCGGGAATTCGCCCGTTAGGATTAATTGCTAAAAATTCCGGCTTTTTCTGTTCGCCCTCGGTGATGTTTACAAAATGGGTATTGTATTCAAAACCAAGCGCTTCCAAGGTGCAGGAGGCTTTGTGACCGTTGGGGGTGGGGGCGGTATAAAGGTCGATCATTATTGTGACTCCAAAATTGCGGGTAAATAACTTTTAGCTAAAATAATGGCGCTGCGCGTTTATTTTGCCGTGCAAACTGAGTGGAGGGGGTTACCCCACACTTCTAGATGATTGTGACGCTCAACGCGCCGTGTTACTCGCAGTGTGAGTAAGTCAGCTAAGCCGCAGGCTTTGAAAGCGTTTTGGATGAGGGCTTTATCTGTCTGCGGCGCCGAGTCAAAATGATCCTGCAAATTTTGTAATAAATAAAAGCGATATGGCAGTACCGCGGTGCGTAGCTTTATGCCCCGCCATGCAAATTCGGCATTGCCTATAAAGCGTTGGCTGGGCTTGTCGCAGCCATTGCTGCCTGATTTAAGATCTGGCCTTTCGGCAAGCCAGTTGTTGGTGAATTGAATATGTGCGGACATCTCAGGTAGGAAGTCCACGGCGATGTAATGCATTAGCGATTTGAGGGTATCTGGCAGTTCATTGTCGACTTCAAATTCCGCTTGGTCTGCACAGTGGTCTGCCCAGTTATTCTCTGGGGCATTCATCCGCTCTACCCAGCGCGCCACCAGCGGTGCATGCTGACGCATCAATTGGCCTGGCTTAGGGTCGCGGTACAAGTGAGCGTAGAGCGGCGCCATAAGCGCGTAGTCGCCCAGCGTCGGCTTAGCGCCGAGTAAATAGGGGTGTTGCCGCAAATGGGCTGAGAATAGATCTAAAAATTCGCGGTAGGAAGATTCAACAAGCGGCGCGCTATTTTCATTTACCCCAAAGGAAAGCGCGGCCTTGCGCATGAGGCCACTGCTGAAGTCAAAAATCTGTTGGTAGCTGGCATCGTCGGTGCCAGGTGGCGCCAAGCAAGCGAATTCTGAATGGAGGTAGTGTAAATTCACATCGTCAAAACTCCAGCGATAATGCATGGCGGGGCGGAGTAAACCCTCACCACCGTATAACTCAAAAAGATGGGCAACAGCTTGTAATAGCGGTGTTTTCGGCAGGCTTGGCGATAAGCTTGCGTGCACGTTTTCGAGGTAGCGAATAATGTCTGCGCTGTCTTGAATAATCTCGCCGTTAGGCGCTTCAAGTACGGGCATAATCATTCGCCCTAGCTGCGGAATAATGTTTTTTTGGTAGTACGGATCAGATACCGCATACTCCACAAAGTCGATTTTTTGCTTGCGCAAGTAGCTACGCGCTTTCGCGGTATACAGCGAGGCGGGGATGCCGTAAAGCTTATAAGGTGTACTCATGCTTGCGCCTTGTGAGCGATAATCGTCGCTGGAAAATAACATTGTGGCACATTCTGTGTCAATATAATGCGGGAGCGATGGCCGCTACCGCTTCAGCGCCGTTAAAAGCGAATTAACAATACGTTTATGGCATCTATCTGCAGTGACTATAGTGGTGCTAAGTTCGAGTGCGACAAAGCGACTGTCGCGTACAGAGGAAAAGGTCTGTTGAATACCCCTTGGTTACGATTAAAAATATTGTGTCTTTTCGCTATTTTATACGCGCCCTTGGCCGTGGCCGATAGCGCTTGTGGGGCTTGCCATGCAAAAGAAGTCGCACTCTGGGAACAGTCCCACCACGCCAAGGCCATGTTGCCCGCGACGCAGGAAACCGTTGCGGGGGTGTTTGACGGCTCAGTTACCCGCTATAAGGACTTAGCGTTTCGCTTTACGATTGGCGAACTCGGTTATCAAGTGAGTATCGGTGAGGGCGCAACAGCCGAAACCTATGCTATCGACTACGTATTTGGTTTCACGCCCCTGCAACAATATCTTGCGCGTTTGCCAAGAGGCCGCTACCAGGCGATTCCCGTTGCCTGGGATACGCGACCACAATCTGCAGGCGGCCAGCGCTGGTATGCGCTGGAATCCGATCTTAACTGGGATCACCCTGGTTTTACTTGGAATACCTCCTGCGCGAGCTGCCACTCCACCAATTTAGTAAAGGCTTATGATCCGGCCAGCGATAGTTTCGCAACGCGCTTTGATGAAGTGAATGTGTCCTGCGCGGCCTGTCATGGCGACGCAAAAGCACACCTCGCTTGGGCGGCTGGCGCTAAGCCAAATACGCTAAATGCTGGTTTTGCCGCCAGTTTAAAAGATGGGGGGCAGTGGGCTTGGCATCAAGACCAAGCCATCGCCAGTCGTGAATCGCCGCCGGTGGGCGCGCAGCTTTCAAGCTGCGCCCAATGCCACACTCGCAGTGAGCAAATTGGCAGCTGGCATCCTAAGGCTGAGCTCTTTGACCATGTTAGTCCGGTTTTACCGCACCAGCCCTTTTACTACCAAGACGGCCAAATTCGCGATGAAGTCTTTGAGCTAGGTTCATTCCTGCAGAGCCGTATGCATGCCGCAGGCGTCGTGTGCAGCAATTGCCACGAGCCCCACAGCGCGAAACTGCGAGCCGAGGGCGATGGCGTGTGCATGCAATGCCACAAGGCCGATACCTTTGCCGTGCCCAGCCATCACCGCCACCAGACTGGCTCGGCGGGTTGTGTTGACTGCCATATGCCGGCAACCGTGTATATGGGCGTTGATGCGCGTCGGGATCACCGCTTTGTGATTCCTGATCCGGCTTTAAGTAAATCATTGGGCAGTCCCGATGCCTGCCGCAGCTGCCATGCTGAAATGCCAATGGCGAAGTTGTCGGAGCGCTTACCCAAAGTCACGAGTCCATCGCAGAAAAAGACTCGGGACTTTGCCACATTGGCGGACGGCGGGGTGGCAAATATGGCACTTTACCAAAGCATTGTTGATACCTTGTCGCCAATACGTGAGGCCAGTTTATTAGCGCAGCTGTCACCCTACGACTATGCCCAGCAAAATGTGTTGCTCAGCAAACTTCAAAGCCCATCACCGCTGGTGAGAGCAGCTGGCGTTCGGGCATTTGCGCAAGCGCCAAGTGCGGAGCGCTGGCGCCGCCTGTCCGCGCTATTGGCAGACAACAGTAAAATGGTGCGAATGGAATTGGCTCCGGTGCTGGCCGGTACCGCACCCGCGCAGCTGAGTCAAGCGCAGTCGGCTCAGCTGGCAGCGCTGTTTACGGAGTATGAGTCGCTGATGAACACCCACCTGGACAGCCCCCAAATTGCCGCTAATTTTGCCAACTACCAATTAGCGCGAGGGCGTCTGGCGGAAGCCGCTGAGCTATATCAGCAGGCTATTAAGTTGGATGCGGCGTTTGTGTACCCGTATCTGCAACTGGCCATGCTGACAAGGGGCAGTGATGCGGAATTGAGTTGGTTGCAAGAGGCTCAGCAGGCAGATGTTAAATCTGCGGATGCGGCGTACCAACTTGGCTTGTATTGGGTTCGGGCAAAAGATTATGCGCGGGCGCTGGCCGGTTTAAAGCAGGCTTTTGATCTCGCACCCCATCGCCCTGAGTTCGCCTATGGCTATGCGGTTGCTTTGGAAAATCGCGGGCAACTCGACGAGGCCATTACCGTGTTAAAGACCGTCGCGAGTCGAGGCCATGCCTCGCCCTTAACGAGCGATTTGCTATCGCTTTACCTGCAAAAGCGCAGTGGTCGCGACGCCGGAAACGCCCTAATCAAATAGTGACGGATGATAAATTAGACGCTCGCCTCTGGGCGGATTTCTAGGGGTGTTTACAGTACTTGAATAAAATGACACTATAAGTGCCATAATAATGCTGTCGCTGTTTTAATTTAACGCCAAGCGTGGAGCAGATAGTCCTAAGTCACCAGTTCAAACTAAGGTTTAGTGGCATAGCACTGTTCGATTTGGCAAAAGGATCGCTCAATGAAAAAAATAATAATTGCCTCCTTTATCGTGATTCCCGCCGCATTGGGCATCGCATGGCTGAACCGAATCGACCTTATGTTGGCCTTGGTGAAGTTCCAGACCGCCAGAGCTTATGAGGTTGCGCCCAACCGCGACATACACTGGCAGCAGGGGCCAGCGCAGGCAGACGCGGCGAGCCAAGATCGTCCGCCCAATGTCATTGTGATTTTGGCCGATGACCTAGGTATTAACGACATATCTACCTATGGCGGCGGTCTGGCCAATGGCCAGGTGCAAACCCCCAATATTGATGAGCTGGCCGCCAGTGGCGCTAACTTTAGCCAGGCCTATTCCGGCGCAGGGACCTGCGCGCCGTCGCGGGCCATGCTCTTAACCGGCCGCTACCCAACACGTACCGGATTTGAATTTACGCCGACACCAGACGGTATGGGGGCAATGGCAACCATGATTGCCTCGTCCCATGATAACGGCCTGCCGCCGAGCATTTACAATAAAGCCGGTGCGGACAAAATCCCATCCTTTGACGAGCAAGGTCTGCCGAGTTCTGAAATTACCCTTGCCGAAATCCTGCGCGATCGCGGTTACTACACCGCTCATATTGGTAAATGGCATCTGGGTCGAGGCAAAGGTTTTAGCCCAGAAGAGCAGGGCTTTGAGCAAAGTTTATTAATGCACAGCGGCTTGTATCTGCCGGTTGACCATCCTGATGTGGTCAATGCCAAAGTTGACTTTGATCCAATCGACCAATTTCTGTGGGCAAAAATGCGCTACGCTGCCGCCTTTAATGATGGCGGTCCGGTCTTTGAACCTAAGAGCTACCTTACTGATTACTGGACCGATGAATCGATAAAAATCATTAAAGCCAATAAAAATCGTCCCTTCTTTCTCTACCTCGCTCATTGGGGTGCGCACACACCTTTGCAGGCAACTCGGGAAGACTATGAAGCCGTTGGCGACATTAAGCCTCACCGGGCAAGGGTATACGCCGCCATGGTACGGGCAGTAGACCGCAGTGTTGGCCGTATTTTAGCAACGCTGAAAGAAGAAGGCCTTTCTGACAATACCATTGTGGTGTTCTCCAGCGACAACGGCGGCGCTGGCTACATCGGCATACCAGATATTAATGCCCCGTATCGGGGGTGGAAACTCACCATGTTTGAAGGCGGTATTCGCGTACCCTTATTTATGCGCTGGCCAGCACATATAGCGCGAAACACCAGCATCGACACACCTGCCGCCCATATCGATTTTCTGCCAACCTTGGTCGCTGCCGCCCAAGCTAAGCTACCGGAAGATCGAATCATCGACGGCGCAAATTTATTGCCACTGGCAATGGGCGAGCATACCGGGGAGTGGGCTAGAGACACCTTGTTTTGGCAAAGCGGTTACTACCAAGTCGTTCGTCACAAAGACTGGAAACTGCAAGTATCTGAGAACCCGAAAAAACAGTGGCTTTTCGACTTGTCCGTAGACCCCACCGAGCAAATTAATTTAGCCGCTCAGCAGCCAGACGTCGTGGCTGAGCTCACCGCGATGCTGCAAGAACATCAAGCCGGTAGAACTCCAGTCCTTTACCCCTATGTTGCTGAGATACCGGTGGCGATTGATAAGACCTTGGATGAGCCTGTAACGCCGAGCGATGAGACGCTTTATTGGCCGAATTGATATTGGCGTAGATTTCTGCGACGGTGGTAAATTACCTGTTCGCTTTTTTAGGAAAATAAGTGCTATACCACCTTGCGTTAATCTTGATAGGCCCCGTTCTTTTTCTTCAGGGCAAGCACGTTAAGCGCGTGACACCTAAACTTCCGGAACCGGAGGGACATCGTTACGGGCAATTGGGACAGGGCAAAGGGCTGAGTCTACTCATTGTTGGCGACTCGGCGGCTGCGGGTGTTGGCGTTGACCATCAGCAGCAGGCACTGTCTGGTAGACTTGTCGCAGCGCTCAGCAAAACCAGTGCAGTGAGATGGAAACTTATTGCGCAATCCGGTGACACCTCTCGTCAATTACTGGACAGGCTCCATGCAATGCCTCAGGAAGAGTTTGATACCGCGGTGGTTTCTATTGGTGTAAACGATGTGACCGGGCTAAATAGGGCGAGCGCTTGGGCTGAAAATGTGCGGCTTATCGTTCAGCTGCTCACTGAAAAATTCGGTGTGCGTAAGGTCTATCTGTCTTGCATTCCACCTATGCATCTGTTCCCTGCGCTGCCAAATCCATTGCGTTGGTGGTTGGGTTTGCGAGCGAAGCAATTTAATGTGTTGATGAGCGCTGTGGCGGAAAGCGAGCGTTCGTCTATCTACGTGGCTATTCCGTATTCGGGTGATCTTGCTGGGATCGCGGCAGATGGCTTTCATCCAGGTGCTGAGGCTTACACGGTGTGGGGTGATTATGTTGCTGAGCTTATTCAACGGGACGTGGATGAACAAACCGGCTAAAGTCCCAAACTTTACATAGATGTAAAAGATGAGACCTGAGCCGTTCTAAGCAATCACCCTAATCCCAGGGCCTTAGCCTCTTTAGCCAATACCGCTTTAACCTGCGGTTGCTCTTTCACTCTTGCGATCAATCCGGCCACTGCAGGCCAACGCGTGGCATCGACTTGGTAGCCAGCGTAGGCGGCGTTTATAAAAGGACTGATGACGCTAAGATCGGCCATCATGAAGTCGCCAAAGATAAAACCGTCGGCGGGGATTTGCGATTCTAAATAATCGAGCATCGGCGGCAGGTCGCGGGCGATGATTTTGGCGACCAGTACTTCGTCGGCTTCTTGCTTGAGGACAAAGGGCCGCATAAAGCGCTGGAAGAATATACCAGAGGCAAGCTCGGCGACGCGACCGGCGCAGAGGTCTTCGTACCAGTGTGCCCGTGCCCGTTCTTTCGGATCTTTGGGGTAGAGTGCAACCTCGGGGTAGGCGTCTTCTAAATACTGGCAAATTACTTTTGAGTCGCAAAGTATGAGGTCGTCGTCGACCAGTGCGGGGACTTTACCGAGGGGGTTGATTTTGAGATATTCGGCGTCGCGGGAAAAGGGCATTTGCTGCACGACTTCATAGGGAATACCCTTTATGTCCAGCGCGATAAATACTTTACGCACGAAGGGCGAGCCGTGTACGCCATAAACTTTAATCATTATTTTCTCCTGCTATTAAGGTCTTTTGACTCATATTCTGTTTTTGCAAAATAGGAGCATTTTAGGGGCAATTGTTTAATTTAAAACACGATTGTCATCGCGATCTATTTTCCAAAAATTGCAGCACTTCTGTAACGGCTTTCTCAAATGACGCGCGCATTAGCGCTGAATCGACAAGTTGTGGGTCGATATGCAGAAATAATTGGACCTCGCCATTGTAATTCGACCAGGCAAATTTACTGCGTTCAAAAGGTACCATGGGCACTCTTAGCGCGTGACTGACGAGTTTTGCATCATGAATGGCCAGTGGGATGTCCGCCAGTGGGAAATAGTTAGAGATATAATCTGGCATGGCAATTTTACGTAGTATCGGTTCTAGTAACGAGAATTGCCGGGCGATTTTCATGCTTTTGCCTGCGGTATTATAGGATGAGTCGCTAGGCGCCAAGGCAATAATACGCGTGTACATATCCGCTATGTTTTCTTCGGGGAATACAAAGGGAAACTGCTTTGTTGCGCGGTTATTGCCTTCGTCAAGGTCTAGGGCACTTGTGCGCAGGCTGAGTGGGGTTAAGACGGGGACGAGGTCGACATGCTCGGCATCTCCTAAAGCGGTATGGTATTGGGTGACTGCGCGCAGGGTAATGAAGGAAAAAATATCACTCATAGACAAGCCCGCTCGCTGAGCAAGACGATTTAGCGCTTGATCTTGTACGGGCAATACAAACTTTTCGACCTCGAAGCCGCTACCCTTAAAGCCAAGGGAGCGGTTGGTATTTAGTAATTTGCGTAGGGGCTTTAAGGTGTCTGCGCTGCTAGCGGTTTTGGTGTTGGCGTCTATTTGGTAGCCAAAATGTGTGCGCTCGCCCTGTTCGGCGAATAGGTGTTTAGCGTGTTTGTTAAACATGCCTTCTAGGTCGGAGATTACATGATGCCATATAAAAATGAGCTGGCGGCGGTCAGCTGACAGATAGGCGCGAAACAGTGGCAGGCCCTCGCCGGGTTTTGCTGCTTTGGAGAGCCGCGCGTCGGTTTCGATTCTGATGGCCTCGATGTTATCGTCTGCATTGAGTACGCGAAAATTTTCGCTCCAATCGGGCTTAACTGATTGCCAGTAGGGCAGACCGTCGATCTCGACTACATTGCGCTGAAACATTTGGTAGGTGTTTGCGAGCTCTTGTATGCGCAGGCGCACGGTCGCTTCGTCTAGAGGCTGGTCGAAGTTGTAGTAGATCGTGCAGGGCATATTGCGATCGCTGGGGCCGCCCTGCATTAACCAAAAGTGAGCATCGCCATCGGCGACTTCTTGGAATCGGGCATCGCTAATTGTCGAGCTGATCCACGTCCGATAAGCCAATACGATACCCACGGCGATGGTACAGAGCGTCATTAGTAAAACTATTTTTCTTAACATGCGCTAGTGTTCTCTATTCATTTGAGTGCAGTTACTCAGCCAGCCCCAGCAAGTGTCGGATACCTGACTGCCTAGGCCAGAGACTATCCAATGGGCGCTTTAAGTTGTGGCCGTGTCACTAAGACGATCGTGTCTTTGAGCCCCGCATCGCGATGAACTAAGGCCTGTTGGTAGACAGGGTCTGCAATCATATCTAGAAAGGCCGCAATATTTGGGTATTCCATGGTGGCTACGCGATGCCAAGGACCAGAGGATCCAATCACTTCGAGTTCAACTGTATTTAGGGTGATGAGTCTTCCGCCGCGTTGAATAATTTGCGCAAGTGCGACGGCGCCGTATTTGTCGTAGGCGTCGCTGCCGCTGAGTTTAGCCTTTGCGAGTTTATGCTCCGCCGGATATTCAGCCTCGTCTTTAAAGGCCAGAAAATTCACAAAGTGAAATGGGCCTTCGGGGTCAATAGCTTGCAGGGCTTTTAGCTGTTCGGCGCTGGGCTCGATTGAGTCGACGTGCAGGGTTTCACTCATAGTGGTTTTGCCGATAAATTGCGTAGAAAGACGTCAGAATGATAAGGGTGATAATGCCGATAATAATCTGGGCGCCAAAGCGGTCGCGCAGACCATTAAGGGCCACTTGGCGGGCACCGACAAAACCGGCAGGCATTGCTTGGATGTCGTTACGCTTTTCGTACTGTTGATACAGATTAAGCATTCGTTGTAGGCGTGGGGCGTCAACGCCACTTAGGTCGGTGGTTTCACCGGGATCAGTAGCAATATTGTACAAATGCCATTGGTTGTCACCGACCGGCGGCTTGTTGAGCACCAGTTTATAGTCGCCAAGAAACAGCGCGGCGTGCCCGGCCAGTTCATAGCCCACGGCGTCTTCGTCGGCGTCACCGTAGTGACGCTCAACGTCGCCTCGTATTAGCGGCAATAAACTGCGACCAATCATGGCTTCGACTTCGCGGCCACCATAGCGCAGCTTGCCATGCTTTACTTGGGGTGGTGTTACCCCCGTTAACTCCAGAATAGTCGGAGTGATATCGGTAACAAAGGAAAAGGCATGGCTGATGTGCCGTTTGGCGGCAATGGGTTGACCGGCAATAATCAGTGGCACCCGCATGCCGCCCTCGCCAGTGTGAAACTTGTAATAGGCAAGTGGCGAGGCCGAGGCACTGGCAAAGCTGGGGCTCAGGGAATTAAAGCTGCCCTTGAGGCCGAGGGTGTCGTAGTCGTTGCTATACCCCTGTTGGCGCAGCGCAAAGCGCAGTGCTGCGGCTTGGGCATTGGCTGGGCCGGTTGCCTCGCTGCCGTTGTCGGAGGCAAAGATAAAAATAGTATTATCGTACTGGCCGGTCTGTTTTAAATAGGCCACCAAGCGCGCGATGTGGAAGTCCATGGCTTCGACCATGGCGGCGTAAACGGCCATGCGTTTGGCTTCATAGCGTTTTTGGTCTGCGCTGAGCTGCTCCCAGTCCTTGGTGGTATTCATCATTGTGGTTGCGGTGCTCTGGGGCACAATACCGAGCGCAACGGCGCGCTTTAGGCGCTGTTCCCGCAGGGCTGCCCAGCCCGTGTCGTATACGCCCATATAGCGGTCGATAAATTCTTGGGGGGCTTGTACCGGCATGTGTACCGCTTGAAAAGGAAGGTAGGCAAAAAAGGGCGCACCGTCATTAATATTACTGTCGATAAACTCAATGGTTTTGTCGACAATAAAGCGCGAAGAGTAAAAGTCGTCTGGCAGGGTGTAGCGCTCGCCGTCGGCAAACCAATTGGCTTTTTCGTAGATGGCTAAATAGGGCTTTTGTTCCCAGTTGTCGGCGCCGGAGTCGGCCATGGCGATGGTGCGTTCAAAGCCGCGACTGCTGGGCAGCAGATCGGGTGTGGCGCCTAAATGCCATTTGCCCACCATATACGTGTGGTAGCCCGCGTCTTGAAGCAGTGTCGCCACCGTCACAATATTATTGCCGAGGGTGCCTTGGTAGTGGGGGTGGCTTTGTAGTTCTGGGGGCACCATCTCTGGAATATTGGACACGCCCGCGCGATGGTTGTCGACACCCGTCAGGAGCATGGCGCGTGTCGGCGCGCAGTTGGCGGCGGTGTGGTAATTGGTAAATTTAATGCCGTTGTCGGCGAGCTCAGACAATGCCGGGGTGCTTATTTCGCTGCCATAGGGCGCGCTGTCGGTAAAGCCTAAGTCGTCGGCCAAGATCAGGACAATATTGGGCCGTTTGCTCGTGTGATCGGCCGCCACAGTCGCCCAGACTTGGGTGCTGAGTCCAGCGATAAGTACAGCAGCGACGGTATAGCGCAGCAAGGCCTTGGGTCGGGGCCGTATAGTGTTAGTAAACATGGGCTGACCTCACTCGGCGTCTGACGTTGCTTGGTTCGCGGCTTTACTGGGCGCAGCGGGCGCAGGTAGACGGCTGGCGGCAAATAGAAAAAGTGCGGTGAAAATAATCTCGGGGGCAATTAGGTTTATCGCCAGCGCGGCGTCGTGGAGCAGCCATGCCAGTATTCTGCCCATGGCGGTGATGCTGGTGAGCATCGCGGCGGGATGAAACCAAACGCGTTTGCCGGTACTCACGGCAATAAGCACACATAGCCCGCAGGTCAGGAAAAAGCCTGCCATATCACCGATTTGGCTGCTGCGGCCGACACCGTCTAATAGCGGCATGCCGAATTGCTTTACCGCTGCTGCCGGATCTAAGAGAAATTGCAGACCGGTGACGATAAAAATAATGGCGGGAATACACACAATTGCGCGCAGTATTTTTGAGCCTAGGGTGTTTTTCACTGTGATCTCCTAACAGATTTATTTTTTATCGTTATGCCTATTTTGGGCGAGGAGCATCAGCACTTTATGAGCTGCTTCCAAACCGGAATTTTGGTTCTGACCAGTGACAAAGCGTTTTTCATCGTCGATGACCACGTGGGTGGCAAAAAAGTCGCGAAAGGCGGTTTTAGCTTCAA
Source organism: Zhongshania aliphaticivorans (assembly GCF_001586255.1). Taxonomy (NCBI): domain Bacteria; kingdom Pseudomonadati; phylum Pseudomonadota; class Gammaproteobacteria; order Cellvibrionales; family Spongiibacteraceae; genus Zhongshania; species Zhongshania aliphaticivorans. Next base: position 2,823,727 of record NZ_CP014544.1, on the reverse strand, counting down.
ATTGTGCACCCGCTTTTTTGAGTTCGGTTTCTGGGTGCATCGGCGTTATGGCAACGCCCAGTTCTTTTATCTGCTTGTCGGTCACGCCGGTCATTCGGCGGCCCGCTATTAGTAGCTGACCGTCGCGGTCTTTGGCATTGATGAGTCCGAGTACGCCGTGACAAACCCCGGCGATTACCGGCTGGTGGTCGGCGTAGTAGGCCTCGCTTATTTTGTTGGCGAGTACTGGCGAATAGCCGAGATCATAGGCGGCGCCCCAGCCACCCGCGATAAAAATAATATCGTACTGGCTAATATCAACGTTGCCGATGGCGAGGGAATTCTGCATTTTTGCTTGTAGCGTTGGGTCTTCAAGATAGCGCTCATCGTGCTCGCTGATAATAAAAAACTTGAGGCTCATTGGGTCGACCGGGATTTCACCGCCATCAATACTGGCGACATCAACCAGCATACCGGCATCTAAAAAGCTGTAGTAGGGGTGGGTCACTTCTGAAATTGCGACGCCAGTGGCATCGCCGTCGGTTTCGCCCGGTGCATTTAGCGTTGCGTGATTGCTGCCGATGATAAGGGCTTTTTTACCGGCGGCGATGTCATAGCGCGGGCCGTTGTAGTCTGGGTGCAGGCCAGCTTTGTGGAGGGCCGTGGGCAGCGCTAAACGGCTTAAGGCTGCGATGCTAATTAGTATTGCGACGGTAATAATTATTTTGTTTTTCATGATGTGATCCGTCTGGCTCATATAATGACACTTAATGTGCCAATATATAGCAGGTAGTCTCATTATGGAAGCGTGGCCGTCGACGAAAGTGGGGATTTTGCTTAGGCAATATGCTTGCTAATAAAGGCGGCTGACTGTTTTAGGGCTGCTCGCGCTTCCGGTAAAAATTGGCTCATTACGGGAAAGGCATGGGGTGGTTTTGGCCATTCCAGGTAGGTGCTATAACCGTTTTGACGTTCCACCATTTGCTGCAGGCGCGTGGCGTCATCCAGTAATACTTCGGCGCCGCTGGCAATAATGAATAGCGGTGGCAGCCCAGCGACATTGCCGAACAGTGGCGAAATACGGGGGTCATCTCGGGATATGTTGGGGGCGTACAAGGCCACGGCTTCGTCGAGCAGGGTTTTGTTCAGTAGTACATCGCTGTGCGAATTGCTCGTGAAGGATTCACTGTTATGGCTTAAATCTAACCATGGTGAATACAGTATGGCGCCGGCCGGGCTCGGCTGATCTTCGTTACGCAGCTTTTGCAGAGTGGTGAGCGCCAGATTACCGCCTGCACTGTCGCCCGCAATGATTATTTTAGCCGCTGAATAGCCCGCGTTGATCAGTGCCAAATAGACCGCGACGGCATCTTCAGTTGCGGCTGGGTAGGGGTGTTCGGGGGCGAGCCGGTAGTCGACCATGAGCACCGCGATATTCGCGTCTACCGCAAGTTGGCTGCACATTTGGCGGTGGCTATTCATGCCGCCCATAATAAAGGCGCCGCCGTGGTAGTAAACGCACACTGGCGCATGCGGGCTACTGTCGACCCCCTTGGGTACGAGCCACTCGACCGCGACGCCGCTGATCTTATCTGCCTTGCTGGTAACTGCGGGGTTGGGCTTGCCGATAGCCATCGCCATAAACTTTCTTTGACGCTTGAATCTGTGCTCCGGCGTTAATTTCATTGTGCCCCGTTGGCGGCGGCGGATGACAGCGCTGAGAATAAAATTCTGCCAGCTCATATTGAAACCTCAAGTGTCGAATTCGGGTATGGCCTACTACTGCCTGCGGCGGGTACGAAATATTCTTACTGTCAGCAAGAGTATTACTAGGGCGCTGATAACACTAGCGTAAAGCCCCAGATTGGGTAGTCGGGCGTTGATGCCGTTAATGATGGCTTGCCGCTCGTGGTCGTAGCCCGCGGGCATGTCTAAGACCTGATTTTCTTTGGCGTACTGCTGGTATTGAACCAGCATCGCGGCGCGTAGTTCCGGCATTGCCTTGCTTAGGTCCTTGGTCTCGCCGGGGTCTTCGGCAATATTGTATAAATGCCATTGGCCGTCGGCGATCTTGCCGTTGATTTTGACCAGTTTGTAATCGCCGCGAAACAGCGCCGCGTTGCCGCCTAGCTCATAACCCACGGCGTCGTCTGGGCCGTAGACAGTTTCGGCCTCGCCTTTAATATGGGGTAGCAGGCTCCGGCCTATGATGAGTTTCTTGGCGTCGCTAGCAATTTCGGTGCCGGCAATCTCGATAATGGTCGGTGTAATATCGGTAACAAAGCTGAAGCTAGTGCTGATGGTCTTTTGTTTTAATTGCAGAGGTTTACCGGCGACGATAAGCGGCACCCGCATACCGCCTTCTCCGGCGTAAAATTTATAGAAGGCTAGCGGTGAGGCCGCGGCGCTGGCAAAGCTCGGACCAATGGTATTCATGCTGCCTTTTAGGCCAAGGGTTTCGTAGTCGTTGCGGTAGCCAAGAAACTTAACCAGCGCGCGGCCGTAGAGGTTACGGGAGTTATTGTGGCCGGTGGCTTCGCTGCCGTTATCGGAGGTAAAAATAAACACGGTATTGTCAAATTCACCTATCGTTTTTAAATGCGCGACGAGGCGACCGATGTGAAAATCCATAGCGTCGACCATGCCCGCATACACGGCCATGCGTTTTGCTTGATAGCGTTTTTGTTCTTCTGTCTGCGCATCCCAGTCGCCCATAGTGCTCATTTGCACCATATTACTGTTCATTGGCACGATGCCCAGCGCCTTGACCTTTGCCTGCCGCGCTTCGCGCAGTGCTTGCCAGCCATCGTGGTAGGCATCCGCGTATTTGTCGGTGAATTCCTGGGGCGCTTGCACGGGGATGTGTACCGCCTGAAAGGGAATGTAGGCAAAGAAGGGTTTTGCATCCGCAATATTTGAGTCGATAAATTCTATGGCTTTATCCACCAGAAATTCCGATGAATAAAATTTGTCTGGTAGCGAGGCCTCTTTGCCATCGGCGAACCATTCGGCGCGGTCGTAAATCGGCAGGTAGGGTTTGTCCTCCCAGTTGTCGGCACCGGTTGCGCCAAGCGCAAAGCTTCGCTCGAAGCCGCGCTGGCTGGGCAATTGCTCGGGCGTATTACCCAGATGCCATTTACCCGCCATATAGGTGTGGTAACCCGCCGACTGCAATGCCTCGGCGATGGTAAGCAGCTTGGTGTCTAGGGTGCCCTGATAGTGGGGATGACGTTTTTGCTCCGGAGGGATGGTCTCTGGGATATTGGGCACGCCGTTGCGGTGGCTGTCGACGCCGGTGAGTAGCATTGCCCGTGAGGGCGCGCAATTCGCGGCGGTATGATAGTTGGTGAATTGCATGCCCATCTCAGCGAGGGCTGAGATAGTGGGGGTTTGAATTTCACTGCCGTAGGGTGCGGTGTCGCTAAAGCCGAGATCGTCGGCGAGAATAAGGACGATATTCGGCGGCGTGGTAGCAGCTGTGCTATTAAGTTCATCTATTTGCGCGGCGCGAGCGTTGGCTATGCCAATGCTAAAGCTAAGACCAAGCCAGGCTAAAGCGAGCTTGTTCGTGGGCCAGCGTGCAGGCTTCATCAGTGCTTCTCTATTTGGAATTCAGACAGCTTAATCTTGCTTAAACGGCGCTGCATTTTCATGGTTGTCCAGGGCCAATTGACGCTATTGCGGCCGGTCTTATCAATAAAATAACTGGCACAGCCACTGTTCCAAACCGTGCCTTGCAGGGCATTTTGTAGGTCTTTATTGAGTTTTGCGCTGGTGTCGCCATCAACAGAAATTGTCGCAATTTTCTTTTTGCGGGCCTTGGTGATGGCGCTGAGAATATATTTCACCTGGGCTTCAATAATCACAAAGGCCGAGGTGTAGGTGTAGAGGTTGGGGCCTAAGGTTAAAAACAAGTTGGGGCAGTCTTCGGCCATGGTGCCTAAGTAGGCCGACGGTGACCCCACCCATTGCTCAGACAGACTGCGGCCATTGCGACCATAGATAAGTTTGCCAATGGGTGGGTCGGAAACCTCAAAGCCGGTGCCGTAAATAATCACGTCGACTTCGCAGCTGGAACCGTCACTGGCAATGAGCTTATTGCCTTGGATTTCAGTGATGCCCGATACTACTTCGACATTGTCTTTGCCTAGGGCTTTATACCAGTTGTTTGACAGTAATATACGTTTGCAGCCGAGTGAATAATCGGGCTTCAGTTTTTTTCGCAGGGCCTCATCTTTGACGCCTCGGGCAATGTGTTTGACCGCCGCTGTTTCTAAACGTTGGGAGAACCATTTGTTTTTGAGATTGTGATTGAGAAATTCAAACTGGAAAAAAAGTATTTTTCTGAATAATTTTTGAGTAAAGGGGAGGCGCGTAAAAATAGTCCGCCAGCGATCCGATATCTTGGTGTCGACTTTGGGCAGCACCCAAGGCGGCGTGCGTTGGAATAGCGTGATTTTTGTTACCTTGCGCTGGATCGCGGGTAAAAACTGAATGGCCGAGCCGCCGGAGCCGATGACCGCAACGCGCTTGCCGCTCAAATCGTAATCTGCATCCCACGTTGCCGAATGGAATGAAGTTCCCGGAAAAGTCTCGATGCCCTTAATATGCGGTATTAAGGGTATGTGCATTGGTCCGCAGGCCATAATCACAAAGCGTGCGCGATACACGCCGCCGCTGGTTTCCAATTGCCAGCATTTATCGGCTTCCAGCCACTCGCACTTGCTAAGGGCACAGTTGAAGTGGATGTGCTCGTCAACAGCAAAGCGTTTTACGGTGTCTTGGGTGTAGGCCTTTATTTCTTCTTGGCTGGCAAAAACACGGCTCCAGTTCGGGTTGGGCGCAAAGGAGTATGAATACAAGGCCGAAGGCACATCGCAGGCGCAGTCGGGATAGATGTTCTCGCGCCAGACGCCACCGACTTCCTGGGCTTTTTCCAGCACAATAAAATCGACCTTGGCTTCACGGAGTTTGATTGCCGCGCAAATGCCGGAAACGCCCGCGCCGATAACAATGGTCTCGTGAAACGCAATTTTGTTCTCTGCAGAAGTCTTTGTTGTCGACGTATCCATTATTCTATCAATCCAATTCTGGCCCGCGTTATAGTCGTTTTAGGGCGTTATTTTTGAGGGTGTATTGCTAGCCCTTGTTGAGCGGCCGATAAAAGTAACGGTAGAGCACGCTGTTTTCTTCTTTTTCATTTTTGCGCCAGCCGTAGATTTTAGGGCGCTCAAATTCAATGGCGAGTTTTTTCCAGAGCAGCCAATCGTAGAGTGCCAGCATATTTTGTAGATTGCAGGCCGAGGTGGGGCTGCGGCTGTGATGGTGATGGTGCTGGGTGGGAAAGGTCAAAACATGGCATAGCGCATACATGGTTTTCGAGATGATCGGATTTGGGTGGTTGAGCAGTTTTAAATCGTAGTCGAGGTTGGCGTGGGTGTGGATTCCCCAAATACTCTTAATGGCAGTGCCAATCGCCCAGACATGGAATAGACCAAGATATAGGCACAGATAACCAAACCAGTAATTGGGTAGGGTAAAAGCCCAGCCCCAGCCGACCACAATGGTTTGGCTTACACCTAGCTCGCCGCGATTATCGGCGCCGCCGTGTAAATGGTGGGTTCGGTGGGTCACTTTATACCAGCGCTGTAATTTGGCGAGCATGGTGTTTTCTGGGGTGCGTGAGTGAGAAAAATTATGTACCCAGCCATGTAATAACTCATCAATCATGACAAAGCTAATAACACCGACGAGGAGGTACTGATCGTCAAGCCATGCCAAGGCGCCAGCATGGCCTGGCATGAATAAAGTGAAGAGGCCAAAACTACACAGGATCAGCAGCGGCCGCTCTATAAAATGTAGCCAGGTAACGGCGATGCCCAGCATCTGCCAGTCTTTGCCAATTTTTTTACCATTTTTGGTGGCGCCTTTGGCTATTTCATACAAGATGAAAAAAACAATCACCCCGAGTGACCAATTGGTATAGCCATTCTCCACATTGTCCATTTCGGGCCTCGGTCTCGTCTCAAACACTGTTGCCATGGTGAGACCTTAAGCAATTTGCTAATATTAGTACAATTCAATAAAAGCATAAGTGATATGCATGAAGCTTAATTTACGTTCGGTTGATCTCAATCTACTCACCATCTTTGACGCGATAATGAGTCACGGCCAAATGTCTAAGGCGGCGCAGCAGCTGCATATGACCCAACCCGCGACTAGCCATGCGCTTAAGCGACTGCGGCAGACCTTTGACGACGAGCTGTTTATTCGCACCCGCAACGGTATGAAGCCCACAGCGCGAGCCCTTGAAATAGCGGGGCCGATTCAAGAGGTTTTGCTTAAAATCCGCGACACGCTTGATTCGAATAAGCATTTTGAGCCGACGGAGTCTGATCGCGTATTTAAAATTGCCTTTGGCCGTTACGGTGAGTTGAATTTATTGCCGCGTATTCTTGAAAAAGTAAATCAGGTGCAAACCGATATCAGCATATACTCCCACTTAGATGACCAGGAAACCGGCCTTGAATCACTTAAGGACGGCAAGATCGATTTTTGTTTTGACTTTGTCTCGCCCCAGGACAAACGTTTGGATTACTGCGAATTCAAACCGGAAGAAATTGTGGTAATTGCCCGCCGTGATCATCCCCGCTTAGGCGCAAAGTTGTCGATTAGTACCAAGCAGTTTTTCGGTGAAAAGCACATCGTCATGAGTTTTGGCAGCGAGCGCCGTGAGCCGCTTCAGCAGTTTATGGAAGAGCAGGGCGGCATTCGCAAGATACTCACCGAAGTAAATCAGTATATTGCGGTGCCAACGGTGGTGATGCAGTCTGACGGTATTGCTATTGTTCCTAGGCCAATGGCGGAGTTCTTTTTGTATAAAGACCGGCTAAAAATATTTAAGCTGCCCCTCGACTTACCGTCGCTGCCAATCTATTTAATTTGGCACCGGGCCATGAGCCAAGACAAGGGCCACAACTGGCTAAAAGCATTGATCATGGAGTGTGTTTGACAGCAGGCAGCCGTAAGGCTGCCTGTGTTGTGATTGCTGACCGGTTTAGTAAGTGTAGCGGGCGGTTAGGCCCAGTGATAAGGGCTGGCTGGTAAAGGCTTGGTATGAGCCGACTGGCGAGCCAACGCGGGTGTCGATAGTGGTAAAGATATTGGCGGGGGCGACTTGGTCGATATCAATCTCGTCGGTGAGATTCCGTCCCCAGAAGGCGACGTCAATATTGCTATTTCGCCAGCCGAGTCTGAGGTTGAGGGTATTGGACGCCGGTTGGTCAAAGCGTGGGTCTAGCGCCGAACTGGCATTGGCGGCGCCGGAGTAGGCGTAGTCCATGCGGGTGTAGATGTCGCCACTGCCAAAGGGGTAGCGCCAGTTAATGGCGATATTGCCTTTGAGTTTGGTGGCGGAGGCCAGCTCCTCGCCATCTAAAATACACTGTCCTAAGTCGTTATCTGGTTCGCGGCCGTAGTAACACTGACCGCCATCGTAGCTGTCGAAGACAGTGTCGATATAGGCGAAATTGATGGTCGTCGACATGTTCTCGGTGAGGATGATGGTCGAGTCAACTTCGATACCGTCAACGGTAACGAGTTCAGCATTGTTGATGATGAAAACCAAACCGGCAAAACTGGCGTTCTGGAAATTCTTATATTCCGTGTGGAACACCGACGCGTTGACCCGTGCGCGGCGGTCTAAGAACTCGGTTTTGGCGCCCAGTTCAAAGTTGATAACTTCCTCTTCACCGAAGGGACGCATTTCGTCAGTCGCGGTGCCGTTTTGTAAGCTGAAACCACCCGCTTTAAAGCCGGTGGATATCACACCGTAAAACATGGTGTCGGCATTCACAAAATAGCTGCTGGATATGGAGCCGGTGATGGCGTCGAAGCTTTGGGAATCGTCGAAATTATTGCCGTCTGGGGTAACGAGACAGATTAGGTTGGTATTTAAAGGTGGAACACAGCCGAGCGCAGACAGCTCGGTGGTTTGAATCACCACGCCGGCTTTTTTCTCATAGGAATAGCGCAGGCCAAGGGCCGCCTTCCAAGCATCACTAAACTCGTAATCGAGTTTAGTGAATATGCCAAAACTGTCGGTGTCTTGGGTGATGTCATAATCGCCTCGATCGCCCTCGACACCGAGTAGTGGCAATGCGAGGGGGGAGAGATTAATGGGCAGTACACCTCTTGTGATCAATTCGCCAGCGAGTGCTGCGCCATACTCTTCAATGTCTTGTTGGGCGAGGAACTCAGGTAGGTCTTTGTCGCCGCGACGGAACTCATTAGTAAAAACAAAGGTACCCGCGAGCCAGCTGAACGGGCTTTCGGTGTCTGATGCGATCCGGAATTCCTGAGACAGTGACTCGCCCGCTTGGCGGTCGTTAAAATCGGCGAGGAGTAAGCTCGCCTGCTCGACATCACTGAGAATAGTCAGGCCGTCGTAGTCATCGTAACTGCTTATTGAGGTTAATGAATAGCCATCGCCACTGTATTCGAGAGTGAAAATAATGTCGTTGGAATCGCCAATATAGCCGCTGCCTTCGCTGTATTCGATGAGCCTGTCAGAGGGGTCGTTGGGGATGGTTAAGCTAGCGCCAGCGTTCCCTAAGATTCGCCTGCTGGCGTCACTCAAAAATACATCACCGGTTGTGGTGTTCATGTCCTTGTCGGCGTAACCCACAATGAGGCGGCCATACAGGGCGTCGCTAAAGTCCATGCGCAACTGGCCGCGAATCGCGTAGCCGTTCAAACCTTCGCTTTTCGGGCCCGCTGCGTTCTCAATTAACTCGCTTCGGCCGGTGTCGACGATGCTGAGTCGACCTGCGACTGAGTCGCTAAAGGGCCCGCTCACATAGGCTTTTATTTGTTTCAGGTTATCGCTGCCAAAGCTGACTTCCGCCATGGCTTCAAAATTTTCAGTTGGGCCCTGCGTTGCGACGCTAATCACTCCGGCGGTGACGTTTTTACCGTGCAAGGTACTCTGGGGGCCTTTTAAGACTTCAACGGAACTCACATCTACCAAGTCGCCCATACCAATGCCTGAGCGAGACCGAAAGGCACCGTCGATAAACAGGCCAGTCGCGGGCTCAAAATTGGGAATGTTACCGGCGTTGCCGATATTGCGAATTCTGAAGGTGGTGGCTAGCGGGCTAATATTGGTGAGTACGATAAGCGACGGCACTTGCGCGGCGATGTCGCTAATGTCGTTAAAACCAATATCGGCAAGTTGGTCGGCTGTTAGGGCAGATACCGAGACCGGGACGGTCTGCATGTCCTCGGCGCGCTTTTGGGCCGTGACGATGACCTCCTCGAGCTGGGCGGCTGAGGTCGCAGCCGCGGGTCCGAGTAAGGCAGCGGATATACCGAATACCAGTGGCCGTAGAGAGAAGCTAACACTTGGCTTATTTTTATACATATTGAGTTCCAGAAAAGGCGGTCTTAAGCGCGCCGGACTTATAATTTTTATATTTACCGAACAGATCTAAGATGCAAGCTACCACAATGGGGCAAGAAGTAAAGTATTGGCAGTAATTATGTTATATTTATGTGGTCGATGTTTTGGCCCTGAGCCTTTAGCGACGAATACCACTGGAATGTATGGCGCGGCGAAAGGCCGATAGAACATAGGAAACCTAGATATGAACAATGAAGTCCATTACCGTGCACTTGAATCAATGTATAAAGCGGCGCCGGTGAATGCCTTTTACTTGCCGGAAATAGGCGTTACCGAGGGTGAGTCTGAGATTTCGATAGCGGTGTCGGAAAAACTATTCCACTCCGCTCGAGCGGTGCACGGCTCGGTGTATTTTAAAATGCTCGACGATGCGGCGTTTTTTGCAGCGAACTCATTAGAGCCCGATTACTTTGTGTTGACGACGTCGTTCACCACCTATTTGACAAGGCCGGTGTCTGAGGGCCGTTTGAGATCCGTGGGCAAAGTTGTTAATCGCACTAAGTCGCAATTTATCGTTGAGGCGATTGTTTATGATAGTGACGATAACGAGGTGGGTCGTGGCAATGGCATATTTGTGCGTAGCAAGATGCGCTTAAACGATGCGATGGGCTATGGTGAGTAGTTGGCGAGGCTAGCTCTAGCGCCAAGGAGCGCTAGAGCACAGTGAGCCGCGCTTAGTTGTGCGCGTGAAGCATCTCGTTGAGGGCGATAGCGGATTTATTGGTTAACACCTCAACCGCGCCATTTTTAGAGTTGCGACGGAACAGTAGGTCAGACTGCCCCGATAATTCGCGCGCCTTCGTCGTGCCAGCAACCGCGCCATCGGCGTCGATGATGGTGAGTACCGATCCGGCAGTGATGTACAGGCCGGCTTCAATGGTGCAGCGATCACCCAGCGGAATGCCAACGCCAGCATTGGCGCCGATGAGGCATTCTTTACCCACAGAAATAATAATATTGTTGCCGCCGGACAGTGTGCCCATGGTGGAGCAGCCGCCGCCGAGGTCGGAACCCGCGCCAACCATCACGCCTGCGGAAATCCGGCCTTCAATCATTCCCGGCCCTTCGGTGCCCGCGTTAAAGTTGACGAAGCCCTCGTGCATAATGGTGGTGCCTTCACCGAGGTAGGCGCCGAGGCGAACCCGCGCGGTGTGGGCAATGCGCACGCCACTTGGCACAACGTAGTTTGTCATCTTGGGGAATTTGTCTACCGACATCACTTCGAGCATTTCACCGCGAAGGCGTGCATCGAGCTGACGGCTCTTGAGCTCGCTGATATCAACCGCGCCCTTATTGGTCCATGCCACATTGGGCAGTGCGCCGAAGAGGCCGGTAAGGTTAATACTGTGAGGCTTTACCAAACGGTGTGACAGCAAATGCAGTTTTAAATAGCCTTCAGGTACTGAGCTTGGCGCGTCGTCGGTGGCGAGCAGGGTAACGACTAAGGGTTGGCTGCCGCTGGCCAACTGCACCGCGAGTTCCGCTTGGTCTTTGTTGCCTGCAGCCTTCAGGGCTTCAGCAATCTGCGCCATTTGGTCTTTTGTTACTGCGCTGGCGGTATTGCCTTCGACAGGCTCAATAACGCTGAGGATGGCATCGACCATTTTGGCGGCTGGGGCGAGTACGGGCTGGGCATAGAAGGTATCTAACCACTCGCCTTTGCGATTTTGGGTGCCGAGGCCGAGGCCGAGTGCGAAGTGTGCTTGAGTCATTGTAAGGTCTCTTAAATGGCTTAAAGGGTGTGATGAGTGAACAGTGACTGATAATGCTCGGCCTTAAAGCCGAGATGTAGCTCGCTGCCGGTGTCGAGCAGGGGGCGTTTCATTAGCGTCGGGTGTTCCAATAGTAGGGCAATAGCTGTGTCTGGGTTTAGCCCATCGCGTTGCGCGGGGCTGAGTTGTTTCCATGTGGTGCTGCGTTTATTGACTAGCGCGTCTACGCCCAATGCTTGCAGCCAGGTTTTTAGCTGTGCTGCTGTTAACGGGGTGTCGCGAACATCTTGAAAGCTAAAGTCGACGTTGTGCGTCTCTAGCCAGCGGCGCGCGGCGCGCACGGTATCGCAATTTTTAATGCCGTAGAGTGTGGTGCTCATGGTTCTGCTCTTGTTGCATGTGGGCTGAAAAATTCAGCCGCTAAGGATAACAAATTCTGGCCGGTGGTTCACGGCGCCATGTCGTCTACTAAGGTTTGTACACTGTTGGTGGCTTTTTGCGCTTGGGGTACAAGGTGGTGCATATCTCGCATACCGTGCCGTCGCAGCCTCTTGCGCTGCAGTATTCGCGGCCATAAAAAATAATTTGCAGGTGTAGCGAGTTCCACTTTTCCTTGGGGAAGAGGGATTTGAGGTCTTTCTCCGTCTGCACCACGTTTTTGCCGTTTGTCAGGCCCCAGCGCTGGGCCAAGCGGTGAATATGAGTGTCGACGGCGAAGGCGGGCACGCCAAAGGCTTGGGACATCACCACACTTGCGGTTTTGTGGCCAACGCCGGGTAGGGTTTCCAGTGCCGCCATATCCTGAGGGACAACGCCGTTAAACTTCTCGACCAGAATTTCTGACAGGCGTTTAATGGCGCTAGATTTTTGTGGCGACAAGCCGCAGGGGCGGATAATTTGGCGGATAACTTCCACATTCTGCACGGCCATATCAAAGGGGTTGTCGGCCAATTCAAATAGTGCGGGGGTGATTTGGTTTACCCGCGCATCGGTACACTGGGCTGACAACAAAACCGCTACCAAGAGGGTATAGGGGTCTTTGTGGTCTAGTGGAATAAGCTGTTCTGGATACAGTTCTTGCAGGCGTTTTTCAATAAATGCGGCCCGTTCTTTCTTTAACATGCGCCACGCTCTTTTAAGCTTTGCACATAGGCTTTTACGCGGTGGGCGGCCTCTGCGCATTGGGCGGCCTCAGCCACCAGCGCCATACGCACGTAGTTAGCACCGGGATTGTAGCCGTCGACTTCGCGAGATAAATAGCTGCCGGGCAATACCGTGACATGCTGTTGTTCGAATAGGCCCTTGGCGAAATCGGTGTCGCTGATCGGGGTTTTGGCCCACAAATAGAATGAGGCATCGGGCTGACTAACATCTAAGCAGCCGTCCAGAATAGCCAGTACCTCGGCAAATTTCTGACGATAGAGGTCGCGGTTGGCTTTAACGTGAGCTTCGTCGTTCCACGCGGCAACGCTGGCCAATTGGTGCTGAACTGGCATCGCGCAGCCGTGGTAGGTGCGGTAGAGCAAGAAGTCTTTGAGAATATTGGCGTCGCCCGCCACAAAACCAGAGCGTAAACCCGGCAGGTTAGAGCGCTTTGACAGGCTGTGAAAGACCACGCAGCGCTGGTAGTCATTGCGGCCAAGTTCGGCGCAGGCTTGCAGTAGGCCGGGAGGCGGACTAGCTTCGTCAAAATACAGTTCTGAATAGCATTCATCGCTGGCAATCACAAAGTCGTATTGATCGGCCAGCGCGATAAGCGCTTTTAATTGCGCGCTGCTCATTACGGCACCGCTGGGATTGCCCGGAGTGCAGATAAAAAGTAGTTGGCAGCGCTGCCACACGTCGGGGCTGACTGCGGCAAAGTCTGGGATAAAATTGTTATCTGCGCGACAGGCTAGGAATTCGGGTTGGGCGCCGGCCAGCAATGCCGCGCCTTCATAAATTTGATAGAAGGGGTTGGGGCTGCACACGAGTGCGTCGGGAGTGGCCGCAACCACGGTTTGGGCAAAGGCAAATAGCGCTTCGCGGGTGCCATTAACCGGCAGTATTTCAGTCTCTGGGTCGAGCTTGTTTAAGCTAAAGCGCTGAGTTGCCCAATGGGCAATGGCTTGCCTTAGTTCGGGAATGCCTTTGGTGGTGGGGTAGTTGCTGAGCTTGTCGATATTATCCTTAATGGCATTGGCGACAAAATCTGGTGAGGCGTGCTTGGGCTCACCAATAGACAGTGCAATATGGGCCATTGCGGGAGTGCGTATGTCGGCAAATAAGGCGCGCAGTTTTTCAAAGGGGTAGGCTTGCAGAGCCGTTAAGTTGGGGTTCATAGGGGCTTACTACTCGCTTTTTCGTCCAGTTCCCGGCAAATGGCCTGCTGAATTTCTTCGCAGAGTTTGGGGTCGTCAATGGGGCGCTGGTTTTCGTCAGTAATAAAAAATACGTCTTCAACGCGTTCGCCGAGGGTGGCGATTTTGGCGTTTTGCAGGCGAATATCGTACTGATTGAATATTCGCGCCAAACGCGCCAGTAAGCCCGGCCGGTCTGGGGTGATGACTTCGAGCACCGTGTGACCTTTGTTGAGGTCGGTGGCCATACTGGTGCGTGTGGGTATTGAGAACAAGCGCATTTGTCGGGGCGTGCGGCGCTCAATGGTGGCAGGGAAGCGCTCGGGGTGTTCCAAGTGTTCCTGCATGAACTCAATAATGTGAGCGATCCGGCTGGGATTGTCGCCAATGGATTCGCCATCGGCGCCGAGCACATAAAAGGTATCTAGGGTGTAGCCGGTGCCACTATTGTAAATACGCGCATCTTGAATGCTGAGGTCGAGTTGCTCTAGTGCCTCTGCGAGCAGGGCAAAGAGGCCGAGCTTGGCTTTGGTGTGCACAAAGATTTGGGTGGCGCCCTCGTGGTCGAGCAAGCCGCCTTCTTTGACTAATACTACGCTCGCACTGGGTTTGGTGCGCTGAGCAATGGCGCGGGTGTGCCACACAATGTCGTCGATCTGCTCGCGAATAAAATAGTCTTCGCCGGTGTCGGCCCACAGGGTGCGGATTTCGGTTTCGGTGAAGCCGTAGTCTTCGAGCTTTTCGATGGCACCCGCTTGGGTTTCGTCAATCCACTCTTGTTTGTCGATGGGGGTTTCGAGGCCACGGCGCAGTGCGCGCCGGGTTTCGGCGTAGAGCTGACGCATTAACGAGGCGCGCCAGGACGTCCACAGGGTGGGATTGGTGGCGTTGATATCGGCTACGGTAAGGCAGAACAGATAATCCAAGTGCTGAATATCGCCCATGGTGAGGGCGAAATCGCGAATGACTTCGGGGTCTTGAATATCTTTGCGTTGGGAGACCGAAGACATCTCGAGGTGTTTTTCGACCAGCCATGCCACTAAATTACTGTCGCGTTTGTTCAGGCCGAGGTTTTCACAAAACTCGCGGGCGTCGACTGCGCCGAGGCTAGAGTGGTCGCCGCCACGGCCTTTGGCGATGTCGTGAAACAAGCCCGCGAGATACAGTAGCTCGTGCTTCGGTAGGCGCTGCATTATCCGGCAGGCCATGGGGTACTGCGCCACCATGCTGGGGTAGCGGAAGCGGCTAATATTTTTGATTAGCTCTAGGGTATGGGCGTCGACTGAGTATATGTGAAAGAGGTCGTGTTGCATCTGACCGACGATGTGGGCAAAGGCCGGAATAAACTTACCGAGAATGCGAAAGCGTTTCATGCGCCGTAAATTCAGGGCGACCCGATTGGGGGAGCGCAGTAATTCCAGAAAATAGCGCTTGTTCTTCGGGTCGGCGCGGAAACGGTCGTCTATTAAATGGCGGGATTTACGAATGAGCCGAATGGTGCTGGCTCTCACGCCGTCAATACCTTCGTGATTTGCCATCAGCACAAAGATTTCCATGAGTGCCGAGGGCGTTTTGCTAAAGACTTTGTCGTTAGCGACTTCTATATGCCCGTTGCGAATGCGGAAACGCGGGTTTATCTCGAGTACGGTTTCGGCCTCGCAGGCGCGCAGTATGGTTTCATCAAAGTGCTGCATGAGAACGTCGTTCAGCTCACCAAGGTGCATGGCCCAGCGATAGTACTGCTGCATAAACTGTTCAACGGCGAGCTTGCCATTGCCGTCGGTAAACCCGAAGGATTCTGCCAGTGTGCGCTGATGGTCAAATAAGAGGCGGTCTTCTTCGCGACCACCAAGGAGGTGCAGTGCAAAGCGAACGCGCCATAAGTAATCTTGGCCTTCTTTTAGCGTGTCTAATTCGTCTTGGCTGAGGAATTGGCGCTCTAATAATTCGTCAATTGATTGGGCGCCAAAATGCCGCTTTACTACCCAACCAATCATCTGGATGTCGCGCAGGCCGCCGGGAGAGCTTTTGACGTTGGGCTCCAGATTGTATTCTGAATTGGCGAATTTGCGATGGCGATGGATTTGTTCATCCCACTTGGCGCGGAAGAATTCGCTGCTCGGCCAAATTTGATCGGGTCCAACTAGCGCCATTAACTCGGTGTGCAGGGCGTCGTTACCCGCCAGCGGGCGTGACTCCATTAAATTGGTGGCAACAGTAATATCTTCGGCGGCGGTCTTGCAGCACTGGCTAATGGTTCTGACGCTGTGGCCGATCTCAAGATTAATATCCCACAGCAGGGTGATTAAGCTTTCAATGTTGTCGCGGTAGTCACCGGCGTCGTCGGTGGTCAGAATCAGTAAATCGATATCGGAGTAGGGGTGCAGCTCACCGCGACCATAGCCGCCAACCGCGATTAGGCTGATGTCATCCTGCCATTGGTAGCTGGCCCAAATGTTTTGCAGTAGCGCGTCGATGCGGGCAGAGCGCAGCGCCACGAGTTCGCGAATGCTCTCCTTGGCTTCAAAGCGCTCTTTAAGGTCCTTGGCTAATTCTTTTAGGTAGGTCTTGTATACCTTGATGGGTTTGCTGGTGCTGGGGTCTTTCTGGCTTAGGAGCTGGGCATCCGGTAGAACCAAATTACTCATTTGGACTCCTGGTAAAAAGGTTCGTCAGGCCGGGCAGTTAATACTTCTACGCCATCGCTGGTCACCGCCATGGTGTGTTCCCATTGGGCTGAAAGACGGCGGTCTTTGGTGGTCACGGTCCAGCCATCTTTCATATTGAGCTTGGTGTGTTTTTTACCCGCATTGATCATGGGTTCGATGGTGAAGGTCATGCCTTCCTTTAATACCAGGTCATTGCGACGGTTATAGCCCTCGCCATAATGCAGAACCTGCGGGTCTTCGTGAAAGACCAGGCCAATGCCATGACCGCAGTACTCTTCGACCACACTGTAGTGTTTGCCGCGAGCGTGCTTGGCGATAATCGTACCGATATCACTCAGTTTGCAGCCGGGGCGAACGATTTCAATGGCTTGATATAAGCATTCTTGAGCTACAACGCACAGGCGTTTGGCGTGCTCGGGTACATTGCCAACATAAAACATGCGGTTGGTGTCGCCGTGCCAACCGTCTTTAATGACGGTGACGTCGATATTCAGGATGTCGCCATCCTTTATTACCTTGCTGTCCGACGGTATGCCGTGACAGATCACCTCATTGAGCGAGGTGCACACTGACTTGGGAAAACCGTTGTAATTTAGGGGCGCGGGGATGGCGCCCTGAACATTGACAATATAGTCGTGGCAGATTTGGTCAAGCTCGCCGGTGCTAATGCCTGGCTTGACGTAGGGGGTAATCATTTCAAGGACATCGGCAGCAAGGCGGCCAGCGATGCGCATGGCGGCAATTTGTTCGGGGGTTTTAATGCTTACATTCATAAAAGAGTACCGATATACGCAAGTGTCAGGCGATCAAAGCACGGTATTGTAAACCATCGCTTATAGTGTGGCGAAGGTGGCGGGGAATTTTAGCGTCAAAAGCGGTTTTGGCTTTATGTGGCGAGGGCTCTGTGGTATAAATACGCGCCCCAATTATGGCGTCTGCTGTAATTGGTTAAATGACGCGCAGAAACCGACACGTAATCCCGGGTGCTCCAGTAAAGCTGGGGTTGGCTTACGGGGTCTCTGCAAGTTTGTAACCCGATGTTAATTAAGGAAAAATCATGTCACATATAAGCATGCGTGAAATGCTGCAAGCCGGCGTTCACTTTGGTCACCAGACTCGCTACTGGAATCCAAAAATGGCACCGTATATTTTTGGTGCTCGTAACAAGATCCACATAATCAACCTTGAGCATACTGTTCCTGCGATGAATAGCGCGCTGGATGCAATTGCCAAGATGGCAGCAAATAAAAACAAAATCCTGTTTGTTGGCACTAAGCGTGCTGCAAGCAAGATTATTGGTGAGCAGGCAGCCCGCGCTGGCATGCCTTTTGTAAGTCACCGCTGGTTGGGTGGCATGCTGACCAACTACAAAACTATTCGTCAGTCAGTACGTCGTTTGCGTGAGCTTGAAGCTCAGCAATTAGACGGTACGTTTGACAAATTGACCAAGAAAGAAGCCCTGATGCGTCGCCGTGATATGGAGAAGCTAGAGCGCTCCATTGGTGGTATCAAGGATATGGCTGGCCTGCCAGACGCCCTGTTTGTTATTGATGTTGATCACGAGCGGATCGCGATTCAAGAAGCCAATAAGCTGGGTATCCCAGTTTTTGGTATCGTGGATACCAATAGCAACCCAGACGGTGTTGATTTTGTTATTCCTGGTAACGACGACGCGATTCGCGCCATCAAACTTTATGTTACTGCTGTTGCTGACGTGGCTATTAACGCCGCCGCCAACGACGCTGTAGCAAAAGATGAGTTTGTTGAAGTTGCTGCAAGCCCAGAAGGCGAAAGCGCTGCCGAGTAATACTCGCCGCCAAGCAGTCTGCGAAAGGGGGCGCGGCCCCCTTTTTTTGGATATATATTGAGTAGGGTCAGTTTGACGGGCCGTGCTTAAGCTCAAATACGAGGATTTTAGGATGGCTGTATCAGCATCAATGGTTAAAGAATTACGCGATCGCACTGGCTTGGGCATGATGGAGTGTAAAAAAGCACTCAATGAGTCCAATGGCGACATCGATTTGGCAATTGAAGAGTTGCGTAAATCAAGCGGCATGAAGGCGGCTAAAAAGGCTGGTCGTACTGCTGCTGATGGCGTTGTGACGACTAAGGTTGCCGAAGACGGTAGCTACGGCGTGGTTGTTGAAGTGAACAGTGAAACTGACTTCGCTGCACGCGAGCCGGGCTTTCAGGCGTTTGCCGCGCTGGTTACTGATAAAGTGTTCGCCACTAAAGAAACCGATATTGCTGTGCTGATGGCCGGTGAATTGGAATCTGCACGTGAAGCGCTGGTTCAGAAAATTGGTGAGAACATTGGTGTGCGTCGCGCATTGGTCGTTACTGCTGAAGATGGCGTAGTTGATAGCTATGTTCACTCTAATAACCGTATCGCGGTATTGGTTGCCCTGAAAGGCGGTGACGCTGAACTGGCTCGCGATGTGGCAATGCATGTTGCTGCGGTTAACCCGCGCGTTGCTAAAGCGGAAGACATGCCTGCGGAAGAAATCGAGAAAGAGCGTGAGATTTTCACTGCTCAAGCGGCAGAAAGCGGCAAGCCTGCTGAGATCATTGAAAAAATGATCGACGGCCGTATTCGCAAGTTCTTGTCTGAAAGCTCACTGGTTGATCAGGCCTTTGTTAAGGATCCTGAAGTAACAGTAGGCAAGTTGCTGAAAAGCAGCAGTGCAGATATACAAGAATTTGTCCGCTTTGAAGTGGGTGAAGGTATAGAGAAAGAAGAAGTGGATTTTGCCGCCGAGGTGGCTGCTCAGCTGAAAGGCTAAGCCACTCAGTAAAACGGGGCCTACGGGCCCCGATTTACTATAGGCGATATACAAATCTTAAAAATATCGTGCAATGTGGTGGGGTAGGAAATGTCTAGCGTAAGCCGGGATAAGAAATACAAGCGCATACTTCTGAAGTTAAGTGGCGAGGCTCTGATGGGGAGTCTGGGGTTTGGAATTGACCCCAAGGTCTTGGACCGCATGGCGCTGGAAGTAGGGCAATTGGTTGGTATTGGTGTGCAGGTTGGTCTGGTGGTGGGCGGCGGGAATTTGTTCCGTGGCGCGGCATTGCAGACGGCGGGGCTCGACAGAGTGACCGGCGACCACATGGGCATGCTGGCCACGGTCATGAATGCACTGGCGCTGCGTGACGCGCTGGAGCGTAGTAATATAAAATCTTCAGTGATGTCGGCCATACCCATGAGTGGTGTCGTCGATCACTATGATCGTCGTAAAGCGATTAGGGCCTTGAGCCGTGGTGAGGTGGTGATTTTTGCCGCGGGTACCGGTAATCCGTTTTTTACTACCGACTCAGCGGCGTGTCTGCGCGGTATTGAAATGGATGCCGACTTGGTATTGAAAGCAACCAAGGTTGATGGCGTTTACAGTGCAGACCCAATGCTTGACCCAAGTGCGGTTAAATACGATTACCTCAGCTATGATGAGGTCTTGGATAAAAAGCTCGAGGTAATGGATCTTACGGCCATCTGTTTGTGCCGGGATCATAATATGCCTTTGCGAGTATTTGCGATGGAGCAGCAGGGTGCTCTTTTGAATATTGTTGTTGGTGGCGAAGAAGGAACGCTAGTGGCCGCCACTAAGCGCGAGGAGAAGACAGCGTGATTAATGAACTGAAAGAAGACGCCAAAGTACGTATGGCTAAGGCCGTTGAGGCGCTAGGCAGCAACTTTAACAAAATTCGTACCGGTCGCGCGCATCCGAGCCTGCTCGACGGTGTGCGCGTGTCTTATTACGGTACCGATACACCGCTATCGCAAGTGGCTAATATTGGTATTGAAGATGCGCGGACTCTAACTGTCACGCCCTGGGAAAAGAATATTGTTCCCGACGTGGAAAAGGCCTTGATGAAGTCAGACTTGGGTTTAAACCCGAGCACCGCCGGTAGTGTTATCCGCATTCCTATGGCGATGCTGACTGAGGAGACCCGTAAGGGCTATATCAAGACTGCACGCCATGAAGCAGAGAGTGCGCGAGTGTCGATTCGCAATGCGCGCCGTGATGTGTTGTCTGATATTAAAGACTTGCTTAAAGAAAAAGAAATTAGCGAAGACGATGAGCGTCGCGCTCAAGACGAAGTTCAGAAAATCACCGACCAATTTATTGCGGAAGTCGACAAGGCGCTTGCAGCCAAAGAAACTGACCTGATGGTTATCTAAGCGGCGAAAATCCTTGTCATGGCAGTATCTACGCGGCCAGCCGCATCTCCAAGTATTCCTCGTCACGTTGCCATCATTATGGATGGCAACAATCGGTGGGCCAAAGGCCAGGGGCTCAAGTCTTCGGCTGGGCATCGTGCTGGTGTTGAGGTCATTCGGCCGCTGCTGAAGCTGGTTCGCGAACGAGGCGTCGAGATCGTGACCTTGTTTGCTTTTTCCAGCGAGAACTGGCAGCGGCCGAGTCTTGAAGTGCAGGCTCTAATGCGCTTGTTTTCAAATTACCTAGACTCGGAAACTAAACAGCTTCACGCCGATGGTGTGCGCATTCGTTTTATTGGCAAGCGCGATCAATTCTCGGCAAGTCTGCGCAAGCAAATGGACTACAGCGAGCAATTAACCCGGTTTAATCGCGATACCCAGCTGGTGATCGCTGTCGATTACGGTGGTCAGTGGGATATTGTGAGTGCAGCGAAATCGCTGGCAGAGCAAGTGCAGGCCGGCACACTGGCGCTTGACGATTTTGATGTCGCATTGTTTGATCGGCATATGTCTTTGGCTGATGTCCCCAAGCCAGATCTTTGCATTCGCACAGCGGGTGAGCAGCGTATTAGCAACTTCTTGCTGTGGCAGCTGGCGTATAGTGAACTGTATTTCACCGATTGTTTTTGGCCAGATTTCGACGCGGCGGAGTTAGATCGGGCTTTGCGGGCTTACGCTCAGCGGGACCGACGTTTCGGTGGGCGAGACGAAGAATAATAATGCGGCCATTACAGATTAAGGGAGTCAAATTATGCTAAAGCAGCGGATCATCACTGCGGTGCTGATCGTATTAGCGCTTTTTGCGGCCTTGGCATATTTGTCAGTGCCAGCGTTATCTGGTGTTTTTGCGCTAGCGGTATTAATGGCTGCATGGGAGTGGGCGAATCTTAGCGGTTTTGCTAGCCGCACGGGTCGCAGCATATATGTTGCGGTGTGCGCGCTGGGCATGGCTTTGCTGGCCTGGCAGTCTGGTCTGTACGCCGAGCAAAACTTTTTGGTGTTGCGCGAGATATTTATTGCCGCTTGTTTGTGGTGGGCTATTGCTCTGTTGTGGGTTAAAGCTTACCCCTTAAGCTCCGGTCTGTGGGGTTCTAAAGGGGCGCGCAGCGTAATGGGTTTGTTGGTGTTGGTGCCCGCGTGGTTGGCACTGAGCTATTTGCGGAGTTTGTCCGAAGGCGTCTATCTCATTCTGGTGGTGATTGGCTTGGTTGTGGCGGCCGATGTCGGTGCTTATTTTACCGGGCGGGCGTTCGGTAAGGCGAAGTTGGCGCCTGCAGTGAGTCCAGGCAAGTCTTGGGCCGGGTTTTGGGGCGGTTTGGCCAGTTGCCTGACCCTAATGGCGATTTTGTGGCGAATTTGGCCCGATGGTATGCCAATAAGCTTGCCAGCGGCATTGGGCCTAGCTCTGGTCACCGGTTTGGCGTCAGTACTGGGTGATTTGTTGGAAAGTATGATTAAGCGCCATCGGGGCATTAAAGACAGTGGAAACCTGCTGCCCGGGCACGGCGGCATTATGGATCGGATCGACAGTATTACTGCCGCCGCACCGGTGTTTGCGCTTGGGCTTATTGTCGCGGGATGGGTGTAATGCAGTCAGTTACAGTGCTGGGCTCAACTGGCTCCATTGGTATTAGCACGCTAGATGTACTTGCCCGTCACCCAGATCGTTATTCTGTTTACGCGCTTACGGCCAATACCAGTGTGGACGAGCTGTTTGCTCAAGTTATGGCGTTTGCTCCACGCTACGCTGTTTTACGTGAAGAGGCTGTGGCTGGGGCATTCGCCGAGCGGCTTCGCGCCGCAGGTAGTAAGGCAGAAGTGTTGAGCGGCGAAACGGGTTTGTGTGAGGTCGCGGCTGCGGCTGATATCACAATGGCGGCGATTGTCGGCGCAGCCGGTTTGTTGCCGACGCTGGCGGCCGTAGAAGCCGGTAAAAAGGTCTTGTTAGCCAACAAAGAGTCGCTGGTGATGGCCGGGCAGCTGTTTATTGACGCGGTCGCTAAAAGCGGTGCCACCTTGCTGCCTATCGACAGCGAGCATAATGCTATTTTCCAATGCTTACCCCTAGCGGCAGAGGGTGGCATTAAAGCCCAGGGTGTCCAGCGGATATTGCTAACCGGTTCTGGTGGGCCATTTCGTGCTACGCCCCTCGCTGACCTTGCTAGCGTTACGCCAGACCAAGCGTGTGCCCACCCTAACTGGTCGATGGGGCGCAAAATTTCGGTCGATTCTGCGACCATGATGAATAAAGGTCTTGAGCTCATCGAAGCCTGCTGGCTGTTTCAGACCGACCCCGCCACCATTGAGATTATTGTTCACCCCCAGAGTGTCATTCACTCCATGGTGGAGTATGTAGATGGCTCGGTATTGGCGCAATTGGGTAACCCCGATATGCGGACCCCTATTGCCCATGCGTTAGCATGGCCACAGCGTATTCATTCTGGGGTCTCGAGTCTGGATATCATAAGTCAGGCTCGTCTCGATTTTGAAGCGCCAGACGAAGAGCGTTTCCCTTGTTTACGCTTGGCCAGAGATGCCGCTATTCGCGGCGGCACAGCGCCAGCAGTATTAAATGCGGCAAACGAAATTGCAGTGGCGGCATTTTTGGATGGTAAACTCGCCTTTGTTGATATCGCGCAGGTCATTGCTGACGTGATGGCGCAGACAAATATTGGTGAACCCCAGTCTTTGCTTGATGTCCAAGCTGCGGACTCCGCAGCGAGGGCCTTAGCTGTTGATCTTATTAGCGCTAAAATTCGGACTTAGTACGTAATATAATGAAATGCTTTTTACCAAGGCTGCTTACAGGCTCAGATAAGGGACGACAGGCGTGCTAGATATTTTGCAAACAATTTTGGTCACGATAGCAACCTTGGCAATACTGGTTGCTGTGCATGAGTACGGTCACTTTTGGATGGCGAGACGCTGCGGCGTTAAAGTCTTGCGATTTTCTGTGGGCTTTGGTCGTCCCTTGCTTACCTGGACTGATCGCCGCGGTACGGAGTTTGTCGTTGCCGGTATTCCGCTAGGCGGCTACGTCAAAATGTTGGACGAACGGGAAGCCCCGGTTCCCGCTGAGTTGCAAAGCCAGGCATTTAATCGCGCTACCCCAAAATCACGGATTGCGATTGCGGCGGCTGGACCGCTGGCGAATATCGTATTGGCGATTTTTGTATACTGGCTGATATTTTTAAATGGTGTGACGGGCGTTGCGCCCATTGTGGCTGAAGTTGAGGCAGGATCTCTCGCGGCGCGAGCTGGGATTGTTGCAGGGCAGGAGTTTATCGCAGTAGATGGCACGGCGACGCCGACCTGGGAGACCCTGCAAATGCAGCTGTTAGAGCGCATTGGCGAGGACGGCGATATTCATTTGTCGCTCAAGTATCCCGACTCGGATCTGGTTTACGAGAGCACGGTAGCGCTAAGTGGCTGGATGCAAGGTGTCGAGGAACCCAATCCCGTTCGGGAATTAGGCGTGACCCTGTATACCCCGGCGCTGTTGCCAACGCTGGATAAAATTATGCCAGATAGTCCCGCCGAGCGTGCAGGCCTTCAGTCGGGCGATGTGGTATTGGCTATTGATGGTAAGGACGTTGCTAGTTGGTCTGAATGGGTTGAATATGTGCGGGGCATACCTGAGCAAAGTGCTACGCTCTTGGTTGATCGCAATGGTCAGCAGCGCCAGTTACAGATTACCCCAGAACGCAAACTCGACGAATCTGCCAATGCATACGGCTATGTGGGCGTCAGTGTTGCGATGCCAGAATGGCCGAAAGAGATGCAGCGCAAGGTAGAATACGGTCTTTTGGGGGCAGCAGTAGCGGCAGTCGATAAAACTTGGCAGATGAGCGCATTTACATTGACATCTATTAAAAAGATGCTGACTGGGCTGTTATCACCAAAAAACTTGAGTGGGCCTATAACCATTGCTAAAGTGGCCAGCTCCTCAGTGCAGTACGGCTTTTTTTCTTGGCTGACGTTTTTAGCGCTATTGAGTGTTAGTCTTGCCGTATTGAATTTACTGCCAATTCCAGTATTGGACGGTGGACATATAGTTTACGCGCTTTTTGAATGGCTGACCGGTAAGCCCGTCGCTGAACAAGTTCAGATCTGGGCGAATCAGCTGGGCTTGGTGTTGGTAGTTTTTGTCATGGTATTTGCTTTATATAACGATGTGTTGCGGCTGTAATTTTTGGTCTATGCGATGCTTTTTATCTTACATATTGGCGCTGTTGGTTATGTTTTGGCAGTCGCCCCGAGCCTTGGTTTTTAGCTGTTGATGAAACGCCTTTTAGCACTTAGTCTTTTTCTGTGGTCGGCGAGCTTTTTCGCCTCGGCCCAAGATTCACTCGCAGTGACGGATATCCGTATTGAGGGTTTGCAACGAATTTCATCGGAAACGGTGTTTTCGGCGCTGCCCATCAGTGTCGGTGACCAAATTGAACCCCGGTCTTTAGCGAATGCATCGCGGGCCTTGTTCAATACTGGTAACTTCGACGATATTCAAATTGGTGTCGACGGCGATGTGTTGGTGGTGCGGGTGGTTGAACGGCCTGCAATCAGCGCGATTAGCTTGGAAGGCAACAAAGCGCTAGCGACAGAGGCCCTGATGGATGGTCTTAAAGGAGCGGGGCTGGCGGAAGGTCAAGTCTTTAAACGTTCGACGCTAGAAACCATGGGCATGGAGCTGACACGGCAGTACGTTTCTCAAGGGCGCTACGATGCCAGCATTGAAACCGATGTCGTTGCTGAACCTCGCAACCGCGTGTCAATCAGCATTATTATCGATGAAGGTAGCAACGCCACTATCGAGCACATCAATATTGTTGGCAACACCGTTTACGACGACGAGACCCTACTCGATTTATTTGAGTTGAAGACGGGCGGCATGTTTTCCTTCTTCAGCAGCGCAGACAAATACTCCCGCGAGAAGTTAAAAGGCGATCTCGAAAAACTCAATTCCTATTACTTGGATCGCGGCTATTTATTATTTAATGCTGACTCGGTTCAGGTGGCTATTAGCCCTAACCGCAAGTCAGTGTATATCACTGTAAATGTGGAAGAGGGTGAGAAATACACCGTTAGTGGTGCAGAACTGTCTGGCGATTTAGTATTGCCAGAAGACGACCTATCGCGGTTTGTTTTAGTTAAAGAAGGTCAGGTGTTCTCGCAAGCCTTAGTGACCAGCACCGAAGAGTTTTTGACGAAGCGCCTTGGTAATGAAGGCTACAACTTTGCTAAGGTTCGCGGTATTCCTGAACGCGATGAAGACGCGAAAACCGTTGCCCTCAAATTCTTTATTGATCCAGGCAAACGCACCTATGTGCGCCGTATTGATTTTGAAGGCAACGCGAGAACGTCTGACGAAGTATTGCGTCGGGAAATGCGCCAGTTTGAAGGGGCGCCAGCATCGGCGGATAAAATTGAAATGTCTCGGGTTCGCCTAGAGCGGCTCGGTTTCTTTAAAGAAGCTAAGGTCGATACCTTAGAAGTGCCAGGCACTGATGATTTAATCGACTTGCACTATAAGGTGGAAGAGCAGAGCTCTGGCAGCCTTGGCGCCAGCGTCGGCTTCTCCCAGGACAGCGGTCTCTTGTTGAGTGCCAATATTCAACAAAACAACTTTTTTGGTACGGGGCAGCAGGTTGGCTTTGGTGTGTCGCGCAGTGACTTCGCCACCAGCGTGAATTTCAATTATTTGGACCCGTACTTTACTGAAGACGGAGTGAGCCGTGGTTTCTCCGTGTTTTATCGCACCACCGACTACGAAGAAATTAACGTTGCGAGCTATACCACAGATACCTACGGCAGTAGCGTAAACTTTGGTTATCCTATTTCTGAAACTGAGCGTTTAGGATTTAATCTAGGCTTTAACCGCACATTGATTGAGGCGGGTGTCAGCGCGGTTAAAGAAATTAAAACCAGCCCGCGTCTTCTCGATATTATCGACAATTACTTTGTCAGTACTCGGGACGCAACGACCGGTAAATACACCGTAGCGGAAGTGCTGGAAAGTGTTGATTTGCTTCCTCCTGAAGCGTTAACCACTCCTGATGAGGAAGGCTTTTTAGATAAATACGGCGAGGAGTTTAATAATTTCACTGCTGGTATGTCTTGGCGCCAATCCACATTGAACCGAGGCTTATTAGCGACCCGCGGTGCGTCACAGTCGCTGTCGATTGAAGTTGCCGTGCCAGGCTCTGATCTGGAGTATTTCAAGTTAGGTTACGAAGGCCAGTTGTATGTGCCGATAACGAATAGCTTCACCTTTCGTTTCCGCACCCAGCTAGGTTATGGCGACGGCTATGGCGAGCTCGATCAGCTGCCGTTCTATGAAAACTTCTACGCCGGTGGTTTTGGTTCGGTTCGTGGCTATAAGAGTAATACCCTGGGGCCGCGTAGCTCGACCGCCGATATTTACCGTATCAGCCAAGCGGCAACCGCCATTGATGCAGATGGCAATGCCCGTGCTTTGTCGGCGCAAGGGGCTTATGTTTTAGACCCCGCTACCGGACTGCTTGTGATTGATAGTGCCAATTCCTATAATCGCGACCCTGACCCCTTTGGTGGCAATGTGTTGGTTGAGGGCAGTATTGAATTATTGTTCCCACTGCCTTTTGTGAAAGATCAGCGCTCAGTGCGCAGCGGCTTTTTCTTTGATGCCGGTAATGTGTTTAGTACGAGCTGTAGTACGAGTCAGCTCAACTGTACTACCCCCGGACTTTCGGATTTACGTTTTTCTGCTGGGGTGGGTGCAACGTGGATCACCGGGTTTGGACCGCTGACCTTCAGCTTGGGCCGAGCACTGAATCCAGAAAGAATTGACGATACTGAAATATTTCAGTTCTCATTGGGTCGTAGTTTCTAACTGATAGTAAAATAATGGATAGGAGTTTTTCATGAAGTTTTATAAGGTAGTTGCCGTTGCTGTTATGGCTCTTTGGGCTTGCGGTGCTGTTGCAGAAGGTCGGATCGCAGTATTTGATGTAGAAGCTGCGGTATTAAATACCGATATGGCGAAAAAGCGCTTAACCGCTATGCGCAATCAAGCTGACTACAAAAAGAATGTTTCTGAATTAGAATCTTTAAAGAAGAACTACGACAAGATTGTTGAGCAGTTCCAGAAAGATTTCGACATTCTTAGCGCAGAACAACGTCAAGCAACTAAGAACAAAATAGACGCCGCGCGCGCTGACGGCGAGCATTTAGCCCGTAAAATTGAAGGTGCTAATCAGCAGGAAGCTCAGTCTATTTTGCAAGAACTCGGACCAAAACTGCAGGCAATTCTGCCGCAGTTGGTTAAAGACGAAAACATCGGTCTGTTATTACCTCGAAAATCAGTACTTCACGCTGATAGCAGCTACGATATTACCGCTAAAGTGGCTGATAAGTTGAATAACGCTAAGTAATGTCCGGGGCGAAAACATTCAGCCTTGCTGAACTTGCGGCGGTCTTGGAATTAAATTTTCAAGGTGACGCCGCAACCAAGTTGGCCGGTATAGCGCCTCTTGCTACCGCCAACGCTGGTGATCTTAGTTTTTTATCAAATAGTAAATTTAAAGCTGCGCTGCAGAATAGCTCTGCCAGCGCGGTCATTCTTCATCCCGAACTTGCTGTCAATTATCGTGGTAACTGCTTGATTGCAGTCGACCCTTATCTCGCTTATGCAAAGGCAAGCGCCTTGTTTAACCCTTTGGAAAAGCCGCAGGCTGGAGTGCACCCCAGTGCGGTTGTTGTCGCCGAAGATGTCGATGACTCGGCGAGTATTGGTGCAAATTGTGTTGTTGAGAAAGGCGCGGTTATTGGGGCTGGCACCGTGCTGGGACCCGGTACGGTTATTGGTGCTAACTCACGAATAGGTAATAACTGTTATATTCACGCTAATGTGTCGATCTATCACGGCGTGAGTATTGGTAATGATGTTGTTATTCATTCCGGCGTGGTGATCGGGGCCGATGGTTTCGGTTTTGCGGCTAGCGTCCAGGGCTGGCAAAAAATTCATCAGCTGGGCGGCGTTAGAATTGGCGATCGAGTCGAAATCGGTGCTAATTCCTGCATTGATCGCGGTGCCTTAGAAGATACGGTTATTGGCGACGGTGTAATTTGTGATGATTACACGATGATTGCTCATAACGTTATTGTCGGGAATGGCACAGCAATGGCGGCGGCATGCCAGATTGCCGGTAGTACGGTTATCGGGGAGCGCTGTACTTTTGCCGGTAATGTGGGCGTGGTGGGGCATATAACAATTGCTGATCAGGTGCATATTACGGCCAGAACTTTAATTACTAAATCTATTACGAAGTCGGGCTCCTATTCTAGTGGCACAGGAATGATGGAGACGGGTGTTTGGCGGCGGAACGCTGCGCGATTTGCGAAGCTCGACGAATTATTTCGGCGAGTCATGTTTCTGGAAAAAAAGTTAAAAAAACAAGTAAAGGATGAAAGCTGAGTCATGCTGATGGACATCAATGAAGTTAAAGAATACCTACCGCAACGTTATCCGTTTCTTTTGGTTGATCGGGTACTTGAGCTTAAGCTCGGTGAATCAATCGTTGCCCTGAAAAATGTAACCGGTAATGAAAACCATTTTAATGGCCATTTCCCCGAGTTGCCAATTATGCCCGGTGTGTTAATTATCGAGGCCATGGCCCAAGCGGCGGGAATTCTAGGATTTAAAACCCTCGATAAAAAGCCGGCGGAAGGATCTATCTACATGTTCGCTGGCGTTGATAAAGCGCGCTTTAAGCGCCAGGTGGTGCCTGGAGATCAGCTTATACTCAAGGCGCAGTATGTGTCAGATAAAAGCGGCCTGTGGAAGTTTGAATGTCAAGCCTATGTGGAAGACAAGCTGGCGGCGTCTGCGACGATATTGTGTATCGACCGGAAGAGTAAGTGATTGTGACTGAAAATATCCACGCTACGGCTGTTATAGACCCACGTGCGATTATTGATCCCAGTGCGGTGATCGGTGCTGGGGTTAAAATTGGTCCGTGGACGATGGTTGGTCCCGATGTTGAAATTGGCGAAGCTTGCGAAATTCGCTCCCATGTTGTGCTAATGGGGCCGACGAAAATCGGTAAAAACAATCGTATTTTTCAGTTTTCGACTATTGGTGACGACACCCCAGACCTGAAATACAAGGGTGAGAAAACTGAACTCATCATTGGTGACGATAATGTGATTCGTGAAGGGGTGACGATACATCGTGGCACGATACAAGATCGCGGGAAAACGATAATAGGAAGTAAAAATTTACTGATGGCCTATGTTCACGTGGGTCATGACTCGGTGATTGGTGATAATTGTATCTTGGTAAATAATGCCTCGCTTGCTGGCCATGTTGTGGTCGGGGACTGGGCGATATTAAGCGGCTACACTCTTGTGCATCAGTTTTGCCATATTGGCGCCCATAGCTTTGCGGGTTTTGGCTGTGGTATCAGTAAAGACGTGCCAGCGTATGTTACGGTGAGCGGCACCCCAGCCCAGGCGAAAACAATCAATAGCGAAGGCCTAAAGCGCAGAGGCTTTACTGCCGAGAGCATTGCCGCAATTCGTCGCGCTTACAAAATTATTTATCGCCAGAATAATACGGTGGAAGAGGCATTGACGGCATTGGCGCCGCTGATCGCCGAATTTCCCGACGTGCAATTATTGGCGGACTCCTTGCAACAATCCCAGCGCGGTATTGTGCGCTAAACTGCGTTTTTCTGCTGCGTAACATGGCAATTCTATGACTGCATTACGAATCGGTATTATCGCCGGAGAAGCTTCCGGTGATATTTTAGGCGCTGATTTAATTCGCGCAATCAAATCACGTTACCCCAATGCTGAGTTCGAAGGCGTGGGTGGCCCGCTAATGATTGAGCAGGGTTGCCGCAGTCTCTGTGAAATGGACCGTCTGTCGGTAATGGGTATTGTCGAACCCCTTAAGCGCTTACCTGAATTGCTGCGCCTGCGTCGTTTCTTGAAATCTCATTTTTTAAGTTGGCAACCCGCTATAGTTATTGGTATCGACTCGCCGGATTTCACCTTAAATATAGAGCGCTATGTGCGTGAGCGCGGTATTAAAACACTGCACTATGTGAGTCCGTCGGTGTGGGCATGGCGGCAAGGCCGGGTAAAGGGGATCGCGAAGTCGGTGGATCATATGCTGACTTTGTTTCCTTTTGAAGAGCGCTTTTATCAAGAGCATGGTGTGCCGGTTACCTGTGTGGGCCACCCCTTAGCAGATCAGATTCCACTCACCGATCAGCGCAGTTCAGCCCGAGCGGAGCTGGACGTTGAAGACGGGCACCCAGTTTTGGCCATTTTACCCGGCAGCCGCAGCGGCGAAGTCGCTCAGCTGATTAGGCCATTTCTGGAGACCGCGCAATGGCTGCGCCGTGCCCAGCCCAATATTGAGTTTTTGATTCCCGCCGCCAATGCCGAGCGCAAAATCCAAATTTTGCAGGCGATTGGCGCATTCTCCCAAGACTTGCCGGTGCGGGTGGTGAGTGGTCAGTCGCGCACAGTGATGGCTGCGTCAGATGTCGTATTAATGGCTTCGGGCACCACTAGTTTAGAGGCACTGTTGCTGCAGCGTCCTATGGTTGTCGCGTATCGCTTTGGTAAGTGGTCTTATAAATTGCTGTCGCGCTTGGTTAAAACGCCGTTCTTTTCATTGCCAAACCTATTGGCTCAACGCGCGCTGGTACCTGAAGTCCTGCAGGACGAAGTGCGGGCCGAGGTCATGGGGCCACTGTTGCTGGAGCAGTTAAACAACGCCAATCATCGTGAAAGTTTGATTAATGAGTTTCAATGCATTCATCGCCAGCTTGCGCAAGCCGCAAGCGAACGGGCCGCCGATGTTGTTTTGGCCTGCGCCGGAGTGAGTAATGCCTCAGATTAATGATTTGTTTGCTGAATTTGATGTGCCCGAATTAACCGCCGGTGTGGACGAGGTAGGGCGAGGCCCTTTGTGTGGCGACGTCGTCACCGCCGCAGTAATTCTCGATCCGGCGCGACCGATCTCGGGTTTGAATGATTCTAAAAAGCTCACTGAAAAGCGCCGCGAAGCGCTTTTTGTTGAAATTCAGGAAAAGGCCCTGAGTTTTTGTATTGCCCGGGCTTCAGTGTCTGAGATAGATGAAATCAATATTTTACAGGCGAGTTTACTGGCGATGCATCGGGCCGTCGCTGGTTTGTCGGTTCAGCCGGAATATGTCTTAGTTGACGGCAACAAGGTGCCGAAATGGCCCTATAAGGCGGAGGCTGTGGTGAAGGGGGATAGCCGTGTTCCCGCTATTGCTGCGGCGTCTATCTTGGCAAAAGTGACGCGAGATCGTGAGATGGTCGCGTTTGACAGCGTTTACCCCGGTTACGGCATGGCTGGTCATAAGGGCTATCCTACTAAGGTACATATGGAGGCGCTGCAACGCTTAGGCGTGACCCCAATTCATCGCCGTAGCTACGCGCCTGTGCGTGCAATGCTGGAGTCGGAACAATGATGAATGACAGCTTTGTGCATTTAAGGGTGCACTCAGAGTACTCGCTTGTCGACGGCTTGGTTCGGGTTAAAGAGCTGACCAAACGAGTTGCCAAATTGGGTATGCCCGCGGTGGCGCTCACCGATTTAAATAATTTTTACGCTTTAATTAAGTTTCAAAAAGCGGCGATGGCGGCTGGGGTTAAACCCATTTTTGGCTGCGATTTGCTGATGCGCGATGACGATGACCCAGATCAGACCACGGTTATCTGTCTTCTGGCGCAAAATGAAAAAGGCTACCGCAATCTTACCGAGCTCATTTCTCGCGCGTATCAAGATGGCCAGTATTTGGGCAAGGCCTATGCGTACCGCAGTTGGATTGAACAGGCTAGCGAGGGCTTGATTGCCTTGTCAGGCGGTCGCGAGGGTGATGTTGGGCAAGCACTGCTCGCCGGGAAGGCTGATGTTGCGCAGCACAGCTTGTCGCGCTGGTTGGCGGTATTTCCCGACCGTTTTTATTTGGAGCTGCAGCGCACCGGCCGTCAAAACGAAGACGATTACATCCATGCGGCGATAGGCTTAGCTGAGCGCAATAACTGCCCTGTGGTTGCCACCAATGATGTTCGGTTTTTGGATGCCGGTGAGTTTGAAGCGCACGATGCTCGGGTATGTATTCGCGATGGCCGGGTTTTGGATGATCCGCGCAGGCCACGTAATTACAGCGACCAACAGTATTTGCGCAGCCCAGAAGACATGGCCGAGCTGTTTGCTGATATTCCAGAGGCGCTGCAAAACAGTGTGGAAATTGCCAAGCGCTGTAATTTGACTATTCAGCTAGGCACGTATTATTTGCCGGAATACCCAATACCTGAGGGCATGACCCAAGAGACTTACTTTCGTCAGCTGTGTCATGATGGTTTGGATCAACGTCTCGATTTTTTGTTTGACCGTAATTCGCCGGAATTTGAAGCGCACCAAAGCGAATATCGCGATCGTCTGGAATTTGAACTCAATGTTATCTTGCAGATGGGGTTTCCCGGCTATTTCCTGATCGTAATGGACTTTATTCAATGGGCTAAGGATCACGATATACCTGTTGGTCCCGGCCGTGGTTCTGGTGCCGGTTCGCTGGTTGCTTATGCGCTTAAAATTACCGATCTTGACCCTATTCAATACGATCTGCTGTTTGAGCGATTCCTGAATCCTGAGCGGGTATCCATGCCTGACTTTGATGTTGATTTTTGTATGGAAGGTCGGGATCGGGTTATCAATTATGTGGCGGATAATTACGGACGCGATGCGGTAAGTCAGATTATTACCTTTGGCACCATGGCGGCCAAGGCGGTGGTGCGCGACGTCGCTCGCGTTCAAGGCAAGGCCTATGGTCTGGCTGATAAACTTTCGAAAATGATTCCCTTTGAAGTGGGCATCACGCTTGAGAAAGCCTTTGAGCAGGAAGAGATTCTTAGAGAGTTTTTAGCCGCAGATGAACAAGCCCAAGAAATTTGGGATATGGCCACCCAGCTCGAAGGTGTGGTGCGGGGCGTGGGTAAGCACGCCGGTGGTGTAGTTATCGCGCCGTCTAAACTCACCGACTTTGCGCCGCTATATTGTGACGACGCGGGTGGTGGTTTGGTTACCCAGTTTGATAAGAGCGATGTTGAAGAAGCTGGGCTAGTTAAGTTCGACTTCTTGGGGCTGCGTACCCTCACCATCATTCACTGGGCATTAAAAATCGTGAACGCTCAGCGTGCCAAGCTGGGTGAAGATCCCCTCGATATTATGTCGATTCCGCTGCAGGATCGACCGACCTTCGAGATGCTAAAGCGCGCAGAAACCACCGCGGTGTTCCAGTTGGAATCCCGTGGTATGAAGGATTTGATCAAGCGGCTCCTGCCAGATTGCTTTGAAGATATTATCGCACTGGTGGCCCTGTTTCGTCCGGGTCCATTGCAGTCGGGCATGGTTGATGACTTTATTAACCGCAAGCACGGCCGCGCTGAGTTGGCCTATCCTCACCCTCAGTATCAGCACGAGTGTTTGAAGCCCGTGCTCGACCCAACTTACGGCATTATTCTGTATCAGGAGCAGGTTATGCAGATCGCCCAGGTAATGGGTGGTGTAAGTCTTGGTGGTGCCGACTTATTGCGCCGCGCCATGGGTAAGAAAAATGCTGCAGAAATGGATAAGCAGCGCAGCTTGTTTCAGACCGGTGCCGTCGAAAAGGGCTTCTCCGAAGAGCTGGCCTCCAATATTTTCGACTTGATGGAAAAGTTCGCAGGCTACGGTTTTAACAAATCGCACTCCGCTGCCTACGCCTTGGTCTCCTACCAAACTGCCTGGTTGAAAACCCATTATCCCGCGCCTTTTATGGCAGCGGTAATGAGCTCGGAATTAGACAATACCGACAAGATCGTTATCTTCATTGAAGAATGTCGGGAAATGAAACTGGACTATAAGCTGCCCTCGGTAAACGAAGGCGAGTATATGTTCACGGTGAATGATCGCGGCCAAATTGTATACGGGCTTGGTGCCATCAAAGGCTTGGGTGAAGGCCCAGTTGAAAATATCATTGCTGCTCGCAATGGCGGTGGGCCTTTTAAAAACCTTTTTGAATTTTGTGAACGCACCGATCCGCGCAAAGTGAATAAGCGCGCTATAGAAGCGCTTATTCGCTCAGGTGCCTTTGACGATCTAGGTGAAGATCGCGCGGTACTTATGGCGGCTATGCCCGATGCCGTGCAGGCTGCAGAGCAGGCGGCAAGTAATGCCGAAAGCGGCATGATGGATTTGTTTGGCGGTAGTCTCGCGGTTGAAGACGAGGGCGGTGATGTTTATGCAAGCTTCAAGAATGTAAGGCGCTGGACAACCAAAGAGCGTTTGCTAGGCGAAAAAGAAACACTTGGCCTTTATGTTACCGGACATCCGATTGATGATTACGAGGCTGAATTACGTCGCTTTGTGCCAAGGAAGATAGTCGACCTTAACCCTGAGAAGCATCCTCAGACCATTGCTGGCTTGGTGATGAGTACTCGCACCATGAAGAATAAGCGCGGCGATACTATGGCCTTTGTGCTGCTTGATGACCGCAGTGCACGAATTGAGGTTGCCTTATTCAGCGATGCCTACGATGAATGTCGGGAAAAACTCATAAAAGACACCGTAATTGTGGTTGAGGGTGTATGTAGCAACGACGAGTACAGCGGTGGCAAAAAAATGCGGGTGAAGGCGGTGCGCAGTATTGCCGAGGCGCGGGATCAGCACGCCCGAGAGCTGCAGCTGTCGGTGAGTGCGGATTTAGTAAATGACGACGCCATTGCCCGTTTAAAGGGCGCATTAAGTGTTGCCAAGGGCGGCCGCTGCCCAGTAGTGATAAATTATCAGCGACCTGAGGGTAGTGGTAAAATTCGACTTGGTGACAATTGGCGAATCCTGCCAAATGATGAGTTATTACTGCGCTTAGGTGAGGAGTGTGGCGCAAATAACGTGGTCATCAATTACGATTAACGTATAATCACACTATTAAATGAGCCTATTTACCTTTTGGATAGTTATAGGCTTCACTGACGACAACAAGTGAATAAGTGAGCGATGAATCCCAATTATCTTGATTTTGAACAACCCATTGCGGAGCTGGAAGCCAAGATTGAAGAGCTTCAGTTAGTTGGCAGCGATAATGACCTGAATATTAGTGAAGAAATCGCTAAACTTCGGGAAAAAAGCAGCAAGTTAACCGAAAAGATTTTTTCCAATCTCACGCCTTGGAATGTCGTTAAAATAGCGCGGCACCCCATGCGGCCTTATGCATTGGATTATATTCGCCGAATTTTTACCGATTTTGACGAATTACACGGTGATCGTCATTTTGGTGATGATGCCGCCATTGTTGGTGGTATTGGTAAAATCAACGGTATGCCCGTCATGGTGATCGGCCAAGAAAAGGGCCGAGGCGTTACCGAGAAGGTTAAACGCAATTTTGGTATGCCCAAGCCCGAGGGTTATCGCAAAGCCCTGCGTCTAATGCAGCTGGCTGAACGTTATAAACTACCTATTGTGACCTTAATTGACACCCCTGGAGCTTATCCGGGTATCGACAGTGAAGAGCGTGGTATCAGTGAGGCCATCGCGCAAAACTTGGCGGTAATGTCGCGGTTAAAAACCCCAATAGTGTGTGTTGTTATTGGTGAGGGTAGCTCTGGTGGCGCCTTGGGTATTGGCGTAGGCGATCATATTGCCATGCTGCAATACTCAACCTACTTTGTTATTTCCCCAGAAGGCTGTGCCAATATTATTTGGAAGAGCACCGAGTTTGCGCCTGATGCGGCTGAAGCAATGGGCTTGACCTCAACGATTCTCGAAGAGTTGGGCATTGTTGATGCGACTATTCCTGAGCCTCAAGGTGGTGCGCACCGCGATATCGACAGCAGTGCCGAGCGGGTTCGCGAACATCTGCTTACCCAGATCAAGCGTCTTCAGGCTCTGCCTGAAAAAGAGCTGTTAGATATTCGCTATGACCGTCTGATGTCCTACGGCACCAGCTGATTAAGGCGGTAACGTAGTGGGGGGCGGGGAGTCGGCAATGGCAGAACTGCTGCCCCTCATCAAAAAATCACTCGCGCCGTATTTAACTCGGCGAGTTTGGTGGCTAGCCTTTAGTGGCGGCTTAGATTCTCAGGTTTTACTGCATTTAGTTTGGCGTTTGCGCGAGCTGGCGCACTCCAGCGATACCTCCTTTCCAGAAATTCGTGCTATTCACGTTGATCACCAATTGCAGGCTGCATCGACGGCCTGGGCTGAGCAATGTGAGCAGCAGTGTGTCGCTTATAATATTCCGTTTACCCTAAACGTGGTGAATGTTGAGGGGCGACGTCGCGGTATAGAGGACTTGGCGAGGGATGCCCGTTACCGAGCGTTCGAAGCGGCGTTAGGCGCCGGGGATTTATTATTACTGGCGCATCACCTTGATGATCAAGCTGAAACGCTATTGCTGCGCTTGCTTCGCGGTG
The DNA here is from genome assembly GCF_001586255.1 of Zhongshania aliphaticivorans. Lineage (NCBI taxonomy): Bacteria > Pseudomonadati > Pseudomonadota > Gammaproteobacteria > Cellvibrionales > Spongiibacteraceae > Zhongshania > Zhongshania aliphaticivorans. The sequence goes on along the minus strand of NZ_CP014544.1, from coordinate 2,786,876 downwards.
CAGGGGTGACAGGTTTAGCTGCAATGCCGGTTAGGCGCGTCCTCGGTGCGGGTGAGCTGTATCGGCCGCTGCTGTCGACTTCGCGTTCCGAGCTTGAAGCTTATGCGGCGGCTCAGAAGTTATCCTGGGTCGACGACCCCAGCAACCTCGATACGCATTACCGCCGTAATTTTCTGCGCCAGCAAGTCTTGCCCCGGCTCACCCGGCACTGGCCGGATTACCGTCAAAGTTTTGGCCGAGCGGCGGCTTTGCAGGCAGAAACTGCCCAGCTCTTGCATGGCTATATTAGCCAAGATCTAGCCAATTTGGGTGCAGAAGATGGCTCGCTGAACTTACAGAAGTTGGCGGCGCTACCAGAAATTCGCCAGCGCGCGATCCTTCGGCAATTTATTATTAATCGCAGTGAGCTAGCGCTGTCATCGGCCCAGCTGGGGACGATAGTTGAGCAATTTCTTTGCGCGGGTGACGACCGTCAGCCGCAATTTCGTTTGGCTGCCGGTGTGTTGTTGCGCGCCTATAATCAGCAGTTGTTTTGTGAGCTAGGTGCGGTCGAAGCGCCAAGCTTGCTGCCGGATGAATTGGAGTGGAACTTACCCGGCGAGCTGCTTATTCCCGGAATAGGTCGCTTATTTGCAACGCCAGGTGGATCCTTTATGCCTCGTGGCTCGGTGTCGATACGGTTTCGCCGCGGTGGCGAGCGCTGTCGTTTGGCGGGCCACGCCCATCGCCGGCCGCTTAAAAAGCTCCTGCAAGAGTGGCGCTTGCCGCCCTGGCAGCGCGAGGTGCTGCCGCTAATCTATTGTGGAGGCGAACTGGCGGCGGTTGCCGACTTGGCTGTTTGTGAAGGTTTTAGTGCAGCAGTGGGCGAGGAAGGCTGGAAGATCCAGTGGGTGCCGGAGACGCTGACCTAATCGCTCGGGTCTGCTAGAATGCGCAGCTCGTAAAAAGAGCGCCAGCCATGACTACTGTAGAACAATCCGCTGTAAATCCTCTAGACAATATCCGCATTGTGCTGGTGAATACCTCCCACCCCGGCAATATTGGCGCAGTTGCCCGCGCCATGAAAAATATGTGCCTGAGTCAGCTGTATCTAGTTGAACCTCGTAAATACCCCCACGATGAAGCGACCTGGCGCGCCGCGAGTGCCGATGATGTATTGAATTCGGCGGTGGTGTGCGAGACCCTGGATGAGGCGATTGCCGATTGTCAGTTGGTAATTGGCACCAGTGCCAGAGAGCGCACTGTGCCGTGGCCGCTACTTGACCCGAGGCACTGTATGGAGCGGGGTTACGCGGAGGCCGCGGCTGGGCATAAAATTGCGCTCGTGTTTGGACGTGAAGACCGGGGCTTAACTAATGAAGAGCTGCAGCGCTGTAACTTGCACGTGCATATTCCGGCTAATCCAGAATACAGCTCCCTTAATATAGCGATGGCAGTGCAGGTTTTGGCCTACGAAGTGCGCATGCAGCACCTCAGTGGTGAGCTTAATAATAATGATATGGCCGACTGGGACGTGCCCGTGGCTGGGGCTCAAGACTTAGAGCGCTATTTAGTTCATCTTGAGGAAACCTTGCGGGATATTAATTTTTTACGTCCAGAAGCACCTAAGAAGCTAATGACTCGCCTGCGTCGTCTTTATCAGCGTACTCGGCTCGATGAAATGGAAGTGAATATTTTGCGAGGCATCTTAACGTCTACCCAGTACTGGGTGCGTAAAGCTAAAGCCGATGAGTCTGCAGAGGCTGACGGTACTGCGGCGCCTAATAGTGGTGTTGATAGAGCAGAGTGATTATAATCGCCGCTCCCGCGCGTTTTAAACCCTACTAAATTCCTCGGCTATATAGTTGACCATTTTGCTAGGTTATTGCATAATTGCACCGTAGATTAAACGGGTATAGCTATGCGATTGACGACAAAAGGACGCTATGCCGTTACAGCGATGCTGGATTTGGCGCTGTACGGCGACCGAGGTCCCATAAGTTTGGCTGATGTCTCTAGTCGGCAGGACATTTCCCTGTCCTATCTGGAGCAGCTATTTGCGAAATTGCGCCGCAAAGAACTGGTTTCCAGCAGTCGTGGCCCAGGTGGTGGTTATCGCCTAAGTCGCCCCAGTGAAGAAATTTTCGTTGCCGATATTATTGATGCGGTCGATGAGCGGGTGGACGCCACGGGTTGTGCCGGCAGCAGCGATTGTCAGGATGGGCACACCTGCTTAACCCATAATTTGTGGACTGATTTAAGTGATCAGATCCACCATTTTTTAAGCGATATCAGCTTGGCGAGTTTGGTTGAGCGGCGCGATGTGCAATCGGTTTCGGCGCGTCAGTTACAAAAGGCGCGCAATGCGCAGTCAATTATTCTGACTGCGGTAGATTAGTTATTAGCTCGGTGCTGAGGTAGTCACACCGAGATTTTGGAGAAGTGTATGCAATTGCCGATTTATTTAGATTACTCTGCAACCACACCGGTTGATCCTCGTGTGGCTGAGCAGATGATGGCTTGTTTGACCACGACCGGTACCTTTGGTAACCCGGCCTCACGCTCGCATATGTTTGGTTGGAAGGCGGAAGAAGCCGTTGAGAATGCCCGTCGCCAAGTGGCCGACCTGCTCAATGCTGATCCGCGTGAAATTGTTTGGACCTCCGGTGCTACCGAGTCAAACAACCTTGCGATCAAAGGTGCTGCGCACTTTTACAGTAAAAAAGGTAAGCACATTATTACCTCCAAAATCGAGCATAAAGCGGTGCTTGATACCTGTCGCCAATTAGAGCGCGAAGGTTTTGAGGTTACCTATTTAGACCCAACTGAAAAAGGTTTAATTACCGCTGAGGCGATTTCGGCAGCTTTGCGCGACGACACAGTTTTGGTCAGCATAATGCACGCCAATAATGAAATTGGCACCATTAATGATGTCGCCGCGATTGGCGAAGTATGTCGTGCCAATGGCGTAGTGTTTCACGTTGATGCGGCGCAGACAGCGGGTAAGGTTGTTATTGATATGGCGACCATGAAGATCGACTTGTTGTCGATGTCGGCTCATAAAATGTATGGTCCCAAAGGGGTTGGTGCATTGTATGTGAGCCGCAAGCCGCGCATTCGCCTAGAGGCGCAAATGCACGGTGGTGGCCACGAGCGCGGCATGCGTTCAGGTACTTTGCCAACCCATCAAATTGTGGGTATGGGTGCAGCCTGTCAACTCGGCCGCTTAGAAATGGCCAAAGATGCTGAGCATGCTTTAGCATTGCGTAATCAGTTTTGGGACGGCCTAAAAGACATGGAACAGGTATTTGTAAACGGTGATTTTGAGCAGCGTTTACCAGGTAACCTCAACGTAAGCTTGGCCTTTGTTGAAGGTGAATCACTGATTATGTCGCTGAAAGATTTGGCAGTGTCATCGGGCTCAGCCTGTACTTCGGCAAGCTTGGAGCCGTCTTATGTGCTGCGTGCGCTGGGCTTGAACGACGAGTTGGCGCACAGTTCACTGCGTTTCTCTTTTGGCCGCTTTACCACGGCAGAAGAAGTTGACTACGCGATTAAGCAGGTACGCGCAGCAGTGGAAAAATTACGGGAATTGTCGCCTCTGTGGGATATGTACCAAGACGGCGTCGATTTAGACAGTATTGTATGGGCAGCTCACTAAGCTGTTCAGATTGAGAGGACGAGATCATGGCCTATAGCGAAAAAGTACTCGATCATTACGAGAATCCACGTAACGTCGGTAAGTTTGACGACAGCGCGGATGAAATCGGCACCGGTATGGTCGGCGCGCCGGCTTGCGGTGACGTAATGCGTCTGCAAATCAAGGTAAATGAACAGGGCATTATTGAAGATGCCAAGTTTAAAACCTACGGTTGCGGCTCGGCAATTGCGTCTAGCTCGCTACTCACTGAGTGGGTTAAGGGCAAGACCCTTGACGAGGCGGCGCAAATTAAAAACACCGAAATTGCCCAAGAATTGGCGCTGCCACCAGTGAAAATTCACTGTTCAGTCTTGGCAGAAGATGCGATTAAGGCTGCGGTTGCTGACTACCGTCAGAAACGAACCGTATCCTGATTTGATCGCTCGCATTAGATATTAGGGGAGAGTGCATGCCAGTTTCAGTAAGCAGTGCAGCAGCTAGTCACATTAAAAAGCAAATGCTCGGCCGTGGCCGGGGTTTGGGAATTCGCATTGGTGTGCGGACTTCCGGCTGCTCCGGTATGGCCTATGTATTGGAGTTTGTCGACGAACCTCAAGCCGAAGATCAGGTTTTTGAAAAAGACGGCGCTGCGGTGTATATCGACCCTAAAAGCATGGTTTATTTAGACGGCACCGAATTGGACTTTGTTAAAGAAGGTCTCAATGAAGGCTTGAAATTTAACAACCCCAATGTGTCGGCTGAGTGTGGCTGCGGTGAGAGCTTCACCGTCTAGCGGCCTGCTGGCTGGCCAATACCTATGTCTGTATTTAATCCCCAAGAAAATTACTTTGCGCTGTTGGCGGTGCCTCAGGCCTATGAGCTTGATATCTCGGCCCTGACCAGCAGTTATCGCGCGCTGCAGCGCGAGGCGCACCCCGATCGTTTTGCCAGTGGCTCCGAGCGTGATTTGCGCATGGCGGTGCAACAGTCCTCGTTTATCAATGAAGCATACGAAACCTTGGTGTCGCCCACGCGGCGGGCTGCCTATTTGCTGAAATTGGCGGGCGTGAACAGTGATATGTCCTCGACTACTTTTCAGGATCCGGAGTTTTTGATGCAGCAAATGCAGCTCCGTGAAGAGCTGTCAGAATTACAGGATGCAAAAGATCCTGAGCAAGCGCTAGATGTATTTTATCGCGACCTTGATCAGGCGGCGAAGAGTCAGAAAGAGGCTTTTTCGCAAGCGTATAATCAACAGCAGTTCGATTTGGCTTTGGCGGCTTACGCCAAGCTCCAGTTTTTAGAAAAACTGCGCAGCGAAGCTGAACTGAAAGAGAGCGAATTGCTCGACTACTGATAAAAGGCGTGAAAATCGCCGGGAGTTCAGAAACCACTTATGGCCTTGATGCAAATATCAGAACCTGGACAAACCCCTGAACCGCACCAGCGTAAGCTGGCGGTGGGAATTGATCTGGGAACCACCAATTCGCTGGTTGCCAGTGTCCGCAATGCCCACGCAGATACCTTGGCAGACCTCGGTGGCGAGCATCTATTGCCGTCGGCTGTGTATTACGCTGAGACCGGAGAAACCTTAGTGGGCGCGGCTGCCTTGGCCGGCGCAAGTGCCGACCCGAGTAATACCCTGATGTCCGTAAAGCGCTTTATGGGGCGCTCCTTTGCTGATTGCGCGGCGGCTTCCGGGGCAAAAATGCTGCCTTATGAATTGCTGGATCAGGGGCAGGATATGGTCAAAATTCGCACTCGTGCTGGTGATATATCGCCGGTGCAAGTGTCGGCAGAAATTTTAAGGAGTCTCGCCGCTCGGGCGGAAGAGACGCTCGGTGGCGAACTGACGGGTGCGGTTATTACCGTACCTGCATACTTTGACGACGCTCAGCGTCAAGCCACTAAAGACGCTGCTAAAATTGCCGGAATTCATGTCTTGCGGCTGCTCAATGAGCCAACTGCCGCGGCAGTGGCTTACGGCCTTGATCAGCAAGATGAAATGGCGATTGCGGTATTTGATTTGGGTGGCGGAACCTTCGATATTTCGGTGTTGCAGCTCACCAAAGGTGTGTTTGAAGTGCTGTCTACCGGCGGCGATTCTGCTTTGGGCGGCGATGATTTCGATCATGCGATTGCCGACTGGTTTGTTGCTGCAACAGGTTTAGAAAATCTCGACATGTTTCAGCAGCGCAGCTTATTAACTGCTGCACGTCAGGCTAAGGAAGCCTTAAGTGATGCGGAAACTGTAAACGTGGTGTTAGGCGATTTGAATCAAAGCCTTAGCCGCGAGCAGTTTAATAGCTTGGTTGACCCCTTGATCGACACGGCGATTCGCGCCTGCAAGCGCGCGCTGCGCGATGCCAAATTGCGCAGCGAAGACATCGCCAATGTGGTGATGGTCGGCGGCTCCACGCGGGTGCCCCGCGTGCGCGAGCGGGTAGCGCAGTGGTTTGGTCGCGAGCCCTTGGTCGATTTAGACCCTGACCGGGTTGTTGCTTTGGGTGCGGCCCTGCAGGCGGATCAATTGGTGGGGAATCGCAGTGGCGACGAAATGTTGCTGCTCGATGTGATCCCGTTGTCCTTGGGTATCGAGACCATGGGCGGCCTGACGGAGAAGGTAATTCACCGTAACACCACAATTCCCGTGGCGATGGCGCAGGAATTTACCACGTTTAAAGACGGTCAAACCGCCATGGCCATTCATGTGGTGCAAGGCGAGCGCGAGTTGGTTGAAGATTGCCGCTCGCTGGCGCGCTTTGAGTTGCAGGGTATACCGCCTATGGTGGCGGGCGCGGCCCGGATCAAAGTAAAGTTTCAGGTTGATGCCGACGGTTTGTTACAGGTGTTTGCCACCGAAGAGAGTACTGGGGTCGAAAGCCATATTGCGGTGAAGCCTGCTTATGGTTTGAATGACACCGATATTGCCGACATGCTCAAGTCTTCCTGGGAAGCGGCGGCAGACGACAAAGACGCCCGCGCTCTGCGTGAGCAGCAAATTGAAGCGGACTCTTTATTACAGGCTTTGTCAGCGGCGCTGTTGCAAGACGGCGAAGCCATGCTTAGCGAGGCGGAGCAGCAGGATTTATTGGCTAAAATGGAAACTCTGCACCACGAGCGTGAGCAGGGCACTGTGGCCAGTATTGCCAAGCATATTGAAATCGTTGGCAAGGCCAGTGAGTTGTTTGCCGAGCGGCGTATGGACGCCAGTATTAACCAAGCACTCGCCGGCCGGCGAGTAGACGAATTGTAAGGATGTCACGATGCCGCGCATCATAGTATTGCCAAACGAAGCACTGTGCCCTGAGGGCGACGTAATTGAAGCCACCAGTGGCGAAACCATTTGCGATGTTATGCTCGCCAATGGCATACACATCGAGCATGCCTGCGAGAAATCCTGTGCCTGCACGACCTGCCATGTCATTGTTCGCGAGGGTATAGAGTCGCTGAATGAGGCCGACGAGCTTGAAGAAGATATGTTAGATAAGGCCTGGGGCTTAGAGCCGGATTCGCGTCTCAGCTGTCAGGCTGTGGTAACCGATCGCGACTTGGTGGTCGAGATTCCTCGCTACACGATTAACATGGTGTCTGAACAACATTAATGGCCCGCAGGGCGTGTGCTTAAAGAGAGGCTGGGTATGGGCTTAAAGTGGACAGATGTACTGGATATTGGGATTGAGTTGGCAGAGAAATTCCCCGATGTTGATCCAACTTACGTTAATTTCGTCGATTTGCGGCAATGGGTGATTGAGCTCGACGATTTTGATGATGACCCAAAGCGCAGCGGTGAAAAAGTGCTTGAAGCGATTCAAACCGCGTGGCTCGACGAGCAAGATTAAGTTTAAAGGCGACGGCGTAGGGTTAATTCCGGTAGAAAAACCATTCTGGGCCGAAACCCATGCCATATCCCGCTGTCTGAGCCTCACTCGCGTACCTATTTGACTCTAATACGCGTATAATTCGACGATTTTTCGCGCCGGGTAAATTACCCGTTGTTATTGTTCTACTTTTTGGAGAAAGACCGATGGGCGTTCAACGCACCCTTTCCATAGCCAAGCCTGATGCTGTTAGCAAAAACGTTATTGGTGAAATTTACAGCCGTTTTGAAAAAGCCGGTTTACGTATTGTTGCAGCGAAAATGCTGCGTTTAAGCCGCGATCAAGCTGAAGGCTTCTATGCTGAGCACAAAGGTCGTCCTTTCTTCCCAGCGCTGATTGATTTCATGACTTCTGGTCCTGTAACTGTGCAAGTTCTGGAAGGCGAAGGCGCGGTATTGAAAAATCGCGATCTGATGGGGGCAACCAACCCTAAAGAAGCCGCTGCGGGCACTATCCGCGCTGATTTCGCTGAATCTATTGATGCCAATGCGGTACATGGTTCTGACTCAGAAGAATCTGCAGCGCGGGAAATCGCGTTCTTTTTCGCTACCAGTGAGCTGTGCGACCGCGTTTAATTAGGTTCACACTCATTGCAGGGCACGATAATGGCATCAGAAAATCAAACCGAAATCACCGAACTTGTGCAGCAGCCCCGAGTAAATTTACTCGGCATGTCACGCAAGAATATGGAGGCTTACCTCAGCTCTATCGGTGAAAAGCCATTTCGTGCCCAGCAGATCCTCAAGTGGATACACCACTCGGGGATCGACAATTTTGATGAGATGACCAATCTCGGCAAACCCTTGCGGGCCAAGCTTCAGGAGCTTGCCGAGATTCGTCCTCCCACGGTGGTTAAACAACTCGACTCTATCGACGGAACCCGTAAATGGGCGGTAGAAGTGGGTGGTAATAACCTTGTTGAGGCTGTTTTAATTCCCGACGGCCAACGCGGCACCCTATGTGTGTCCTCTCAGGTTGGCTGTAGTCTGGATTGCAGCTTTTGCGCAACGGGCAAACAGGGCTTTATGCGCGACCTTACTGCCGCCGAAATTATCGGTCAGGTGTGGTTGGCGATTAAATCCTATGACGGCTTTAATAATGGCAATAAGCGCATCGTGACTAATGTGGTCATGATGGGTATGGGTGAGCCGCTGCTGAATTTCGACAATGTGGTCGAAGCGATGAGCTTGATGCTCGACGACTTCGGTTATGGTTTGTCAAAGCGCCGGGTAACCCTCAGCACCTCTGGTGTGGTGCCCATGTTGGATAAGCTCGGGGATGTGTCGACTGTGTCGCTGGCCATTTCACTACACGCGCCCAATGACGAATTGCGCAGCCAGTTAGTGCCTATTAACAAAAAATACCCCATTGCCGAATTACTTGCAGCAAGTAAGCGCTATATTGCTAAACAAGATGATACCCATCGTGTTGTGACCATTGAATACACTTTGATTGCAGGTGTTAACGACGGTGTCGAGCATGCCAAAGAGTTGGCCGAGGTGTTGCGAGACTTGCCGTGCAAAGTTAATTTAATCCCCTTTAATCCGTTTTCGCTGTCGAACTATAAGCGTCCAAGCAATAATGCGGTGAATCGTTTTTGGCTGGTGATGACCGAGGCGGGTTATGTAACGACCGTGCGGACCCCGCGGGGCGATGATATTGACGCCGCCTGTGGCCAATTAGCCGGTCAGGTTCAAGATCGCACCAAACGCAGTGAGCGTCATCGCCAAAAGGCAGAGCTAGCGCAGCCAATTCGTCTAGTTTAAATTTTTAAGGGAGCGTACTGCATGTCGTGGTTAAGAATAAAAGGCATCACCGTATTAGCCCGGGTCTTGTTTGTCGTGGTCGCTACAGCATCGATACATGGCTGTGTAACGACCAAAAATGGAGGCTTCGCCTCTAAAAAAGACGAACAAAAGGCCTTTGATACATCTCTTCAGCTGGCACGGAATTATATTTCCCAGGGCAACTGGAATCAGGCCAAGCGACATTTGCAGTATGTCGAAGAAAAAGACAAAAACAACCCGGAAACATTAGAAGCCTTAGCGCTGGTATTTCAGAATACCGGCGAGCTCGAAATGGCAGAAAAATACTATCAGCGCTCAATTGCCACGGCGCCGAAAGTGTCTCGGGTTCGCAATAATTACGCGGCTTTTTTGTATGCGCGAGGTCGTTATGCAGAAGCGGCGAGCCAGCTCGAGATAGTGGTGCAGGAATTGCTCTACGAAAAACGGGTTGAGGCGTTTGTCAATCTCGGCCGCTGCTATATGCAGTTGAACGAACTGCCAAAAGCTGAGGAAGCATTCAAGCGCGCGTTTTTGATGCAGGGTGACGACGCCAATGTCCTGATGTCCTTAGCCGAAGTGTATTTTCGTATGGGCCGTTTTGCCGAAGCCCAGCGCTATTACGATGCGTTTCGCACTAAAAATGTCAATCAATCAGCGAGTGCGCTGTGGTTAGGGATCCGCCTTGCCGATAAATTTGATGACAAAAATACCCATGCGAGTTTTGCGCTGGCACTCAAGAATTTATACCCTAAGTCTGAAGAGTACCTATTGTATAAAGCGTATATGCAGCAGGGTAACAGTGAAAGCCGTTAAGGAATCTTAAATGCCGGGAAAAGATGATTACTACCCGGGGCCACCGGGTTCAGTTTTACATGATGCGCGGATGAGCGCAGGTAAGTCTGTGCTCGAAACGGCCGAAGCGTTAAATCTACTTAATAGCTATGTAGAGGCGCTAGAAAACAATGATTACTCGCGGTTTAACTCACCGCTGTTTGCGCGCGGTTATATTAAAAGTTACGCCCGCTATATGGGCTTAGATGAAGAGCCCCTGCTAAAAGATTGTGACCGAATTTGTCGGCGCGAAGAAGATAACAAAGACCAGACACCCACTCGTCCACAAGGTATTGCTAAGGCGCCGGGTAATGCGCCGCTGATATCAGCCTTGCTGATATCAATATTTTTGTGGTGTGTAGCAATATGGGTGTTTGGTGGTAAGCCCGAGCCGGAGTTGGCTATAAATGTCTTGGCTGAGCGCTTTGCCCCCCTAAGCGCAATTAAGGTTGAGCCCTCGTTGGGTGAAGTGCTATTGGGGTCTGAAGGTGACGAGCTCAGTGTCGAGACGCCCATTTCTCAGCACAGTGGTCCTGCTCAGGCCGCGGAATTGAAGTTTGAGTTTGTCGAGGCAGTTTGGTTAGAACTGCGTGATTTTCAAAATAATATTGTGGTGAGCGGCGTACAGGAAAAAGGCGAAAAATTGCGTTTTGATGTTCAGGGTCCCGTCACGATCAGTTTAGCGTATTGGCCTGCTGTAATTAGTGAATATAACGGCCAGAAAATTGAGTTGAAGTCTTTGGTAAATAGTAACGCAGTGCGTGTACAGGTAGGTGAATTATGAAAATGGCCTCTCCGATAAAACGTCGAGTTTCTCGGCAGATTCATATCGGTAATGTCGCCGTGGGTGGCGATGCGCCGATATCTGTGCAGAGCATGACTAACACCGAAACCTGTGATGTCGCCGCCACTGTGGCGCAAATTAAGCGCTTAGAAGCCGCCTGTGCCGATATCGTGCGGGTCTCAGTGCCCAGCATGGAAGCTGCTGAAGCGTTTCGTGAAATACGCAAGCAAGTGTCGGTACCCTTGGTTGCCGATATCCACTTTGACCATAAAATTGCAATTAAGGTTGCCGAATACGGTGTGGATTGCCTGCGGATTAATCCGGGTAATATCGGCCGCGAAGACCGAGTGCGCGCAGTTATTGATGCTGCCAAATACCACAATATTCCGATTCGCATCGGAGTGAATGCCGGTTCTTTAGAAAAAGAATTGCAGCGTAAATACGGTGAACCAACGCCAGAGGCTTTGGTGGAATCCGCCATGCGCCATATCGATATTCTCGATAAGTTGGACTTTCAAAATTTTAAACTCAGCGTAAAGGCCTCTGATGTGTTTATGGCTGTTGCGGCCTACCGTCAAATTGCGGCACAAATTGATCAGCCACTGCACTTGGGCATTACCGAGGCAGGTGGTTTACGCGGTGGTACGGTTAAGTCGGCGGTAGGCTTGGGTTTACTGCTGATGGACGGCATTGGCGACACGATTCGTGTGTCACTGGCAGCTGACCCAGTTGAAGAAGTCAAAGTCGGCTACGAGATTCTTAAAAGCCTGAAACTGCGTACTAAAGGCATCAATTTTATTGCCTGTCCGAGCTGCTCGCGCCAGAATTTTGATGTTATTAGCACCATGAATGAACTGGAAGCACGCCTTGATGACGTGACCATTCCCCTTGATGTGGCGGTCATTGGCTGTATCGTCAACGGTCCGGGTGAGGCGAAAGAAGCCGAGATCGGTTTGACTGGCGGCACGCCTAATAATTTAGTCTATGTGGCGGGTAAGCCTGACCACAAAGTGAAGAACGAAGGCTTGGTGGATCATCTCGAAAAATTGATTCGGGAAAAGATTGCCGTTAAAGCCGAACAGGAAAAAGACCTTATAGCGCGCAGCTAAGGCTTTTCACATTTATTTAGCAGTGCTGCAGCAGCGGCAAACAGGAATCAGTTTTGGCACGTATACAATCGATTAGGGGCATGAACGATATTCTGCCCACAGAAACGCCACTGTGGCAGTATCTGGAAAGCCGCATTCGCGATGTGCTTAGCCGCTATGGCTATAGTGAAATTCGCTTTCCTATCGTAGAGCATACCGAGCTTTTCAAACGCTCTATTGGTGAAGTGACCGATATCGTTGAAAAGGAAATGTATACCTTTGAAGACCGCAATGGCGATAGTTTAACCCTACGCCCTGAAGGTACAGCCAGCTGCGTGCGTGCCTGCGATCAGAATGGCCTGTTGCACAATCAGCTACAACGGCTTTGGTATGCCGGTCCAATGTTTCGCCATGAGCGCCCGCAAAAGGGCCGTTTGCGCCAGTTTCATCAGGTTGGCGTAGAGACCTTTGGCATGACAGGGCCAGATATTGATGCTGAGTTGATTCTGCTTAGCGCGCGTTTGTGGCGAGAACTCGGTATTAGTGATGCCCTGACCTTAGAGCTAAACAGTATTGGTAATGCAGAGTCGCGTGCCAATTATCGGCAAGCCTTGGTCGACTATTTATCTGGCTTTAAAGACGACCTAGACGAAGATAGCTTGCGCCGTCTTGGCAGCAATCCACTGCGTATACTCGATACCAAAGACCCCAAGACCCGCGAAATCTTGGGGGCCGCGCCGGTGTTGGCCGATTACCTTGATGCGGTCTCTAAAGCCCATTTTGACGGTTTGTGCGCGCGTCTTGACGCTGCAGGAGTGCCCTATAAGCTCAATCCGCAGTTAGTGCGCGGACTGGATTATTATGGCCTGACAGTGTTTGAATGGACCACTGACAAACTCGGCGCGCAGGGCACCGTATGTGCTGGTGGCCGTTACGACGGCTTGGTTGAACAGTTGGGCGGCAAGCCAACCCCGGCGGTGGGCTTTGCGATGGGTATTGAGCGCCTGTGTTTATTGCTAGAAACCCTCGCGGTAGCACCAGCCATGCCAGCCTTGGCCGATGTTTTTATCGTTTCTGTTGGTGACAGTGCCGAAATTGCGGCCTTAAGTCTTGCTGAAGCGATTCGCACTGCGATACCAACTGCGCGAGTATTAATTAATTGCGGTGGCGGAAGTTTTAAAAGCCAGTTTAAAAAGGCAGATAAAAGTGGTGCAGCGCTGGCGATTGTACTAGGTGAAGATGAGCTGGCGCAGGGGCACGCGGCTGTAAAATCACTGCGCGATAGCCAAAGTGAACAACAGTTTGTGGCTTTGGCCGAATTGCCTGATTATATTGGTAAACATTTTTTTACTAAGTTTTAACATACTATTTTAAGGCACTGCCTACGTCGGAGAGGAAGTTAAGTGGAAACGTTTCGTACAGAAGAAGAACAAGTCGAAGCCATTAAAAGATGGTGGCAGGAAAACGGTAAATCGACGGTTTTCGGTATTGCTCTAGCATTGGCCATTGTTTTTGGATGGAAGGGTTGGCAGGGGCATGTCAAAGATCAGGGCGCCGAAGCCTCCGCTATTTTCGACAATTTAATGATTGCTGACGCGGCAGTACAGCGCGACGGCACTAGTCGTAATACGGCAGAGCATTTGGCCAATACCTTAAAAGACCAGTACGGCAATTTGAGCTATGGCCAGTTTGCGGCTCTATATAAAGCAAAATACGCAGTACAAGATGGCGAGTATGACGCGGCGGCCAGTGAGTTGGAATGGGTGCTGGATCAAGGTCCGGAGCCCGTATTAATGGCGCAGACGCAGCTGCGTTTGGCGCAAGTGCGCTTTGCACTTGACGACTATGCCGCGGCTTTAGCTTTGTTAGAAGATGTTGCCAGCAGCGGTTACGCCGCTCAGGCCGCCGAACTACGCGGTGATATTTTGTTTGCTCAGGGCGACAAGCCTGGCGCATTAAGTGCGTATCAGCAGGCTAAAGTTCTGGCGCGGGAGCAGGAAGTGCCGAGCAATAACGCGTTGCTAGATTTGAAAATCAGCGACTTAAGCGTTGCCGCTACTACTGAAAAAGGAACTAACTAATGGTTTTTATTCGTAAGCTCAGCCTTGTACTGGCTACGCTGATGGTCGTTGCCTGTGCTTCCGACCCGACCAGTCGTGAGCCCGCTAGGCTCACTGATTTTCAAGCCGAGAAAAAACTGAAAGAAGCTTGGTCTTATTCCCTAGGTGACGGCCAAGCTGAGGCTTACCATAGAATTACCCCGGTAATTGATGGAGAGGAAATCTTTATTGCCTCATCCAATGGCAAGATTGCTGCGCTAAATAAAGTAACTGGCAAAAAAATCTGGAAAAAATCCCACGATTTAAGGATCTCGGGCGGCATTGGTGTGTCGGGCACTATGTTGTTCGTCGGCACCTCTGACGGTGAAGTGGTGGCTTTGGATCGTCTGACAGGCCAAATAATTTGGACGACACCCGTTAATAGCGAAGTGCTAAGTGCGCCGCAAAGTGACGGCGACGTTGTCGTTGCTCAAACCTACAGTGGTGAAGTTCACGCTTTTAGTATTAGCGACGGCAAGCCCCTTTGGAATTATATATCACAAGTACCGCGCCTTACTTTGCGTGGTACTAGCACCCCTAAAATTGTGCGCGGCGTGGTTATGGTTGGCTTTGCCAACGGCCGCGTAGTGGCTTTTGACATCGAAAATGGCGCAGTGCGCTGGGAGCAGCGAATCTCTGTTCCTCAGGGCAGCACAGAAATTGAGCGTTTAGTTGATGTCGACGGCCGTTTATTAGTCTTGGAAGACGACCAAACAGTCATTGCCACAGGCTACCAAGGTCAGATTATGGCAATCGATATTGGCAGTGGTCGGCCGCTTTGGGGCAAAGAAACCTCAAGCTATGTTGGTGCGGCAAGCGCCTTAGGTAATATTTATGTCGTTGCAGCCGACGGCAGTGTGAACGCCCTTGATGGCAATGGCCAGGGTGCACGCTGGACTCAAACGGTGTTGGCTCGTCGCGAGTTAACCGAGCCCGTGGCCTTTGACGGTGCGATTGGCGTAGGTGACTTTGAAGGCTATTTACATATGTTAGCCCAGGTTGATGGCCATTTAATTGCGCGCACCCGAGTTGATAGCGACGGTCTACGTGCACCCATGATTGCAGACGGTAAATTATTGTACGTTTACGGAAATAGCGGTGAGCTTGCTGCTTATAAACTGCAAGACCTTTAATTCTTTTGATTAGTTTTATACCGGCTTAGCGCCGAGCAGAGTTGTAAAATATTATGGTTCCAGTAATCGCCTTGGTAGGCCGACCCAATGTTGGCAAATCAACTCTGTTTAACCGGCTAACAAAAAGCCGCGATGCATTGGTGGCAAATTTTCCCGGTCTCACCCGTGACCGCAAATACGGTGAGGCCAGCCATGGTAGTCGTCGCTATATTGTGATCGACACGGGCGGTATTAACGGCGATGAAGAAGGCATAGACGGACCTATGGCCCAGCAGTCTATGCAGGCCATCGATGAAGCCGATGCAGTATTGCTGATGTTGGATTCTCGCGCTGGCTTAATGCCGGCCGACGAAGGTTTAATCAAGCACCTGCGCAGCTGCTCCAAGCCCGTGTTCTTTGTTGCGAATAAGGTCGACGGCGTAGATGCCGAAGTGGCCAAAGCGGAGTTTTACAAAACCGGCGCGGAGCACATCTACCCGCTAACGGCTACCCAGGGCAAAGGCGTGCGGGCCTTAATGGACGACGTGCTTGCCAAGTTTCCTCAAGAGGCCGAAGACAAGCAAGCGTCATTGGCCACCGGTAAAAAAATTGCGATAGTCGGTCGGCCAAATGTGGGTAAATCTACCTTGGTTAACCGCATGTTGGGTGAAGATCGGGTGGTGGTTTACGACCAGCCGGGTACGACCCGCGACAGTGTTTATATTAACTATGAACGCGAAGGCGAAGACTACACCCTGATCGATACGGCGGGTATTCGCAAGCGCAAGCATATTTCCGAAGCGGTAGAGAAATTCTCTATTGTTAAAACACTGAAGGCGATAGATGACGCGCATGTTGTCATTCTGGTGATGGACGGTCGTGAGAGTATCGTCGATCAAGATTTACACTTACTCGGCCAGGTGGTGGATTCTGGGCGTGCGGTGGTGGTTGCCATCAATAAGTGGGACGGCCTCACCGCCGATCAGAAAAATCATATAAAAAGTGAATTAGATCGTCGTTTACAATTTATTGATTTTGCCGAGATTCACTTCATTTCGGCATTGCACGGTACCGGTGTCGGTCATTTGTATGAGTCGGTTGAGAAGGCCTATGAATCGGCTACTCGACAATTACAAACCCGTATGCTCACCACCATATTAGAAGGTGCGGTTCACGGTCACTCGCCGCCAATGATTAATGGCCGCCGTATTAAACTGCGTTATGCCCACCCCGGTGGTCAGAATCCGCCAATTATAGTTATTCACGGCAATCAGACTGAAAAAGTCCCTGGCAGTTATACGCGTTACTTGGAGAAGGTATTCCGTCGTGAATTGAAGATGATGGGTACGCCAATCAAAATTGAGTATAAGACCTCGGAAAATCCCTTTGAAGGCAAGAAAAATGTGCTGACAAAGCGGCAAGTAGAGCACAAACAACGCTTGAAGAAATTTACCGAGAAGAAGTCGAGCAAGAAGAAAAAATAAGGTATTTGGCTATTGGTGAATTGCATTAGAGGCTTAAGCTGCGAATCTTATGCCTCTATGTCTATCTAAATTATGATGTCTGATTCCACTACTAATACTCCCAAGCCTGATCTCGATAGTCCCGAACATATTGCGGCTTTTGTCGATGCTTTCTATGCGCGTCTACTTGCCGACGCGAGATTAGCCCCTATCTTTACTGATGTGGCGAATATCGACATCAGTGAACACTTTCCCCGTATTCAAGCGTACTGGCAAAAGCTGCTATTAGGCGATAATGAATACCAACGCCATACGATGAATATTCATCGGCAGTTACATGATAAAAAGGCCTTACAGGCCAGTGATTTCGATCAGTGGCTGCACTATTTTATCGCGACGGCTGATGAGAACTTTAGCGGTGAAAAAACCGAGCGCGCCAAGCGAGTTGCCAGTAGCATTGCGGCGAATATGGCTAAGGCTTTGGACGTCTGACGTCGCAGGTCTGGCAGGAAGGCCTTTACGTCCGACGTCCGACCTCAGACACCCGACGCTTTTAGCGTCTTCCGTCCAGCGTCCCGCAGCCACCGTCACTCCTGGGGCTCGGGCAGCCTAACAATATAAATAGAGACCGCAGCGGCAATCACCATCATCGTTACTGAAACCCACATAATCTTCACGATTAAAAATGCGCTACTCAAAATCATAATCCACAGCATACAGAGTATGAGTACTTTAATGCGTCGTGGAATTCCCTGTCCGTCTAAAAAATAACAAATATACCGGCCCCACCAGGGATGCTCCGTCAGCCAAACATAAAAACGCGGTGAGCTGCGTAAAAAACAGGCGGCGCTGAGCAATAAAAAAGGCGATGTCGGCACCACCGGCAGTAGCAAACCAATCATACCTAACACAAAGGAAATCCAGCCTATGCTGAACAGCGCATAGCGAACAATGGGGTTGCGGTGTTGGTATGGGGCTTTCGGCGGCATTGTCGGTCCTATAAGAAGCGGCTGGGCATGATCGTTTTTGTCAGCGACTTGATCAGCAGCGACATTGTCTGATTTTGGCGGCCCAGAGATACTCCTTACAGAATATCTCATTCTGGGCGACGCTGTTGTAACAATCGTTTTGTTAACAATTAAGGCGCGCCTTGGAATTTACCGTATTTAACTGTGAAGGAGAAATCAGATGGCTGCATCGGCTGAAGTGCTTAGCCAGGCCTTTACCCTCGGGTACACGTATACCCGTTCGACAGGGCCTATTGTCGGTCAGTTCCTGACCTCATTGCGCAATCGCAAAATGGTGGGTATTAAAGCTAGCGATGGCAAGGTACTCATGCCTCCGGTGGAGTTCGATCCAGTCAGTGCTGCAGCCTTGACTGAATTTGTCGATCTTCCCGACAGTGGTGTGGTCAAGACCTGGTGCTGGGTTAGTCATCCTCGCAAAGCTCACCCTAGTGATAAGCCTTTTGCTTGGGCAATGATCCAGCTTGATGGTGCCGATACCCCCATGCTGCATTGGGTCGACGCCGGTGAAGAAGCGGCAATGAGCACGGGCATGCGCGTTAAAGTGCGCTGGGCCGAAGAGACCAAGGGGTTGATGGGCGATATCAACGGTTTTGTGCCTGAGGCCGTGGCCTTATTGGGCGAATTAAAACCGAATGACGCAACTGACACCATCACCGGTATGGAAGCGCCTATTTATCTTACCTATAACTTTACGGCAGGCAAGGCGACGGCCCTGTATTTGCACTCAGTTAAAAAAGGCCAGTTGGTAGGTCAGCGTTGCCCTAATTGCCGCAATGTCTATATTCCACCGCGCGGCTCTTGTGCGGCCTGCGGCGTGCCCACAGTAGAAGAAGTGGTGCTGGGCAATAAGGCAACGGTTGAGTCTTTCACCATTGTTTATATCCCAATTCCTGGCAACCCTATCAAACCTCCTTACGTTATTGCCAACCTCGTTTTGGATGGCGCTAATTTAAGCTTCCTGCATTTGCTTAGCGAATGTAAAAACGAAGATGTGCGCATTGGTATGCGGGTCGAGGCGGTGTGGAAGCCCGAGGAAGAGTGGGGTTATGCCATGGAAAATATTAAATATTTCAAACCGATTGATGAGCCAGATATGGCGGTTAGTGAAATCGGTAAATTAATCGACGGGGGCAAATAAGATGCGTGATGTTGCGATAGTTGCCTTTGCGCAATCTAATTGCCAGCGCGATGCTGGGGCGCAAAACGAAGTAGAACTGATTATGCCGGTGCTGCAAGAAGTCTATAAGCAGGCCGGGATCACCAATGCTCAAGATGTCGACTTTACCTGCTCTGGTAGCTGCGATTACCAGCAGGGCGCGGCATTTGCTTTTGTTGCGGGCGTCGACGCCTTGGGCGCGGTGCCGCCGATTAAAGAATCTCACGTTGAAATGGACGCGGCATGGGCGCTTTATGAAGCGTGGTTAAAAATTCAAATGGGCCACGCGGAATCCGCGCTGCTCTACGGCTTTGGCAAGTCATCGCCGGGTGAGCTCCCCATTGTCTTGTCCCAGCAGCTCGACCCCTACTACCTAGCGCCACTGTGGGTAGATACCATCGCCTTTGCCGCGATGCAGGCGCGCACTATGTTGGACTCCGGTGCTATTACCGAATTAGACATGGCTGAAGTGGTTGCCCGCTCGCGTAATAACGCGCTGAGTAATCCCTACGCCCAGCTAAAAAGTGACGGTGATGCGGCAAGTCTACTGGACGAACCCATGTATATGTCGCCATTGCGTCGCCACGATTGCTGCCCAATCTCCGACGGTGCCTGTGCAATGATTATTTGCACGGTAGAAAAAGCCAAAGAGTGGGGCAAGCCCTATGCTGTGATTAAAGGTATTGATCATCGCATTGAGACTCACCATATCGGGTCGCGGGATTTGAGCCGCTCAGTGTCGACCGAAATTGCCGGTAAAGCGGCTGGTGTGGCAAGCGGCCCAGTGGATGTTGCTGAGTTGTACGCACCCTTTAGTCATCAAGAAATTATTCTCAAGCAGGCGCTTGGTTTGAGCGACGACACCGTGATCAATCCTTCGGGCGGGGTATTGGCAGGCAATGTGATGATGGCGTCGGGCTTGTCTCGCATCGGCGAAGTTGCCATGCGTATTATTCGCGGCGAAGCCAAGCGTGGGGTTGCTCACGCGACTTCGGGTCCGTGCCTACAACAAAATCTGGTTACCGTATTGGAGGCGAAATAATGGCCCAGTTAGCAGCGGTTGTTGGCGTAGGCCAAACCAAATATAAAACCAAGCGTAAAGACGTTTCTATTGCCGGTCTGGTGCGCGAGGCGGCAGTGGCCGCACTGGAAGACGCAGATCTTACTTGGAACGATATCGACGCGGTTATTCTCGGTAAAGCGCCAGATATGTTTGAAGGCATCGTGATGCCTGAGCTGTATCTAACTGATGCTTTGGGCTGCAACGGTAAGCCAATGTTGCGGGTGCACACGGCGGGCTCCGTCGGCGGCTCAACCGCGATAGTGGCGGCATCCTATGTGCAAAGTGGCGTGTTTAAACGCATATTAACTGTGTCGTTTGAGAAACAGTCAGAGTCGAATGCCATGTGGGCATTATCCAATCCACAGCCGTTTTCACCGCATTTAAATGCCGGTGCTGGTGGTTATTTTGCGCCGATTATTCGCGAGTATATGCGCCGTTCCGATGCGCCCTATGACGCGGGTATTAAAGTCGCAGTGAAAGATCGTCTACACGGGGCAAAAAACCCCTTAGCCCATTTGCAGCTGCCTAATATCACTATGAAAGAAGTGGAAGACAGCCCCATGCTGTGGGAGCCATTGCGCTTTTTGGAGGCCTGCCCATCTTCCGACGGGGCCTGTGCCATGATTATTGCCAATGAAGAGTTTGCGACGAAATCACCCCGTAAGCCCGCCTGGATTCGCGGCACCGCCATGCGCTCGGAGCCGACCATGTATGCCGGGCGTGAGCAGGTTAATCCTCAAGCCGGTATCGATTGTGCAAAAGATGTTTATGCCCAAGCCGGTATTCATAATCCACGGAAGGACCTAGACTGCGCTGAAATTTACGTGCCGTTTTCATGGTATGAGCCAATGTGGTTAGAAAACCTCGGCTTTGCGGACGTTGGCAAGGGCTGGGAATTGACAATGAGCGGCGCCACGTCACTTGATGAGGGTGGTGATATACCTTGGAATTGCTCGGGCGGGGTCTTGTCATCAAACCCCATTGGCGCTTCAGGTATGATCCGCTTTGCCGAAGCCGCTCAGCAAGTCCGTGGCGAAGCTCACGGCCATCAAGTTGAGGGGGCAAAAACCGCACTTGGCCACGCTTATGGCGGCGGCGCGCAGTTCTTCTCAATGTGGGTAGTCAGTGCCGACAAGCCTTAATTGTTACTATTGGCACTGCCGGTCGCTGGCCTCGTCCCTTGGGAGGATGGCCAGTGCTGACAGCGATTGCTACATTGGGCGCTATCGAAAAAGGTCTAATGATCGTTAACTACGTCAGCAATGATGCACTTAGCGGTAACAATAGCAATCACGCAAAACTGCAGGGCGCGACGATGTATCGCCTTGAAAATAAGAAAGGACTGCCTTATGGGAATGCACTTTAATCTTGCCGATTTATTCGAAGCCGTCGCCGACAAAGTACCTGAGCGCGAAGCCTTGGTTTGTGGTGATCGGCGCAGCAGCTTTGCGGCCTTAGATGCCGGTGCCAATCAAATGGCGCATTATCTTGCGGCGCAGGGTGTAAAAGCCGGTGATCATGTCGGTTTGTATATGTATAACTGCAGTGAGTATCTGGAAGCGATGCTCGCCTGTTTTAAAATTCGCGCGGTACCCATTAACGTAAATTATCGCTATGTAAAAGATGAATTGCTCTACATATTTGATAATGCCGACATGGTGGCCTGTATCCATCATCGCGAATTTATCCCCGCCATTGCTGAAGTTCGCAATGCGGCTAAAAAGCTGAAAATTTTTGTCTCGGTGGCCGACGAGACTAATGAAGACCTGTCTCTTATTGGCGCGGTTGATTATCACAAGGCTACCGAAACCCAAAGTAAAGCTCGTGATTTTGCCGAACGCGCTGATGAGGACTACTTTATTCTCTATACCGGCGGCACCACAGGTATGCCCAAGGGCGTAATGTGGCCTCACAAGAACGTCTTTTTTGCTGCGATGGGGGGCGGTGGTCACTTCTCACCACTGGGGCCATGCGAAAAGCCTGAGGACATTCGCGAGCGGGTAATGGAAAATCCCTTGCGCGGAATCGCCTTGGCGCCATTGATGCACGGCGCCTCTTGGTGGTATGCCTGTATTCAATTGCTCGCTGGCAACACCCTGGTTCTCAATCACAATCGTTCCTTTGACGGCGATAAAGTGTGGCAAATTGTTGCCGATGAAAAAGTGCATGCGGTGCAGATTGTCGGCGACGCGATGGCTATTCCTCTGCTGGACAGCTTGGCGGCAAACCCAGATCGCTGGGATTTGTCCAATGTATTCAATGTTGGTTCTGGCGGCGCGATTTTTTCCGAGGCCAAACAAGAGGCCTTTAAAAAGTTTTTCCCCAATGTCTTTATCACTAATGCCTTTGGCTCCTCTGAGGGCGGCCAAATGGGGATGGACAACGGCAGCAAAAAAACCGCTTCCGGTTTAGGAAATGTTAGCCGCACCGATTATATGGATGTCATTGTTGAAGAAGAAGGTAAGGCACCGCGCCATGCTGAAATGGGTGAAACCGGTATTTTTGCTCGCGCGGGTTATATCCCTATGGGTTACTACAATGACCCCGTTAAAACGGCAAAAACCTTCTTGGAAGTGGATGGCAAGCGTTGGCTACTGACTGGCGACGCCGCCAAGCTCGAGGACGACGGCTCAATAACCGTATTTGGCCGTGGCTCTAACTGCATCAATAGTGGCGGCGAGAAAATCTTCCCCGAAGAAGTTGAAGTCGCGCTCAAAGCCCATGAAGGTATTTTTGATGCCCTTGTAGTCGGTGTTGCCGATGAGCGCTGGGGTAGCCGTGTTAGCGCCGTTATTCAGGCGCGTAAAGGCATAAAACTAGACCTCAATAATGTGCAGGAACACTGCCGTAAGCATATCGCGGGTTATAAAGTCCCCCGCGAAATTCACATTATTGAAGAGCTGCCACGTGCGCCTAGCGGTAAGCCGGATTACAAAACGGCCAAGGCTTTTGCCGAAAGCGGCAAGGGCGCAGTGGCCTAGGCGGGAGACGTTTGACGGGAGACGCTAATTTAAGAAGAAGCTCGCATGTCCGTCGGGTTTTGCGTCTCCCATCTCCCGTTCAGTATCGAGCAATAATAAAACGGAGCGAATATGCCAACAGAATTAAACATTAGCACCAAACACTGCCTCGTAGAACAGGAGGGCAATGTCTTAATTGTTACCTTGAATCGTCCTGAGGCTAAAAATGCCTTTAGCTCAGAAATGCTGCTCGGTATGTACAAAGCGTGGCGCTTAGTCGACGAAGACGACAATCTTTATTGCGCTATTATCACCGCCAAGGGCGATACCTTCAGCGCCGGAATGGATTTAAAAGTCGGCCCGGATGGCGACCAAGCCACCGCGGAAGAGTTTATGACCATTATGGCCACGGTACCCAATGTGCACTGGCAGGCGCTATTGCGGGAAAATCGCCCCTGTAAGCCTATTATTCTGGCGGTAGAAGGCTATGCGCTGGCGGGTGGCACCGAGATACTACAAGGCACCGATATTCGTGTGGCGGCGGAAGACGCCATCTTTGGCGTTACCGAAGTGGCTCGCGGCCTTTACCCTATGTCAGGCTCGACTATTCGCCTGCGCAAGCAAATTCCCTACTGCATAGCTGCAGAAATACTCCTAACAGGTGATCGTGTCAGCGCCCAGCAGGCATTGGAGTTTGGTTTAATCAACCGGGTGGTGCCCAAGGGTGAAACCCTGAATGAAGCCAAGAAATTTGCCGCTAAAATTTGCGCTAACGGCCCCTTGGCCGTGAAGGCTGTGGTGCGCTCGTTACGTGAGCACACCGAGCACCTAAGCGAAGACGAAGCCATGCAGAAATCCGATGAACTGGCAGGCCCAGTATTCGCGTCTAAAGATGCCAAAGAAGGTATGCGCGCTTTCAAAGAAAAGCGTCCAGCGGTATTTAAGGGCGAATAAAAATAGCTTAATGCGAGACGGGAGAGGGGAGACGCAAGGGCTCCTCTTCTCTGGTTTTAGCGTTTGCCGTCTCCCGTACAGCATCTCCCGTCATTTTGAGGTTTCCTATGTCCGGCCCCCTAAGCGGTATCCGCGTTATTGAAATGGCAGGCATTGGTCCTGCACCCTACGCCTGTATGTTATTGGCAGATCTGGGCGCCGAGGTTATTCGTATTGACCGCGCCAGCGGTGGCGGCATGGGCGCGAACCCCGGCGATGTCACAGCACGCGGGCGGCAATCTATTGCCCTCGATCTCAAAAAGCCCGAGGCGGTCGATGTCGTTTTACAGCTATTAGACAATGCCGATGTGTTAATTGAATGCTTCCGCCCCGGTGTAATGGAAAAACTCGGGCTGGGCCCCGAGGTTTGCGCACAACGCAATCCGCGTCTGGTCTACGGGCGAATGACAGGCTGGGGGCAAGATGGCCCGCTGGCTAAAATCGCCGCCCACGATCTTAATTACATTGCGATAACTGGATTGCTCGACAGCTTTGGCAATGCCAATGAGGCGCCGCCCGTGCCCCTCAACGTGATTGGCGATTTAGGCGGCGGCTCCATGTTTTTGTTGCTGGGAATATTGTCGGCTTTATTAGAACGTCACCAATCTGGGCGTGGCCAAGTTGTTGATGCCGCCATCTGCGACGGCGCAATTTCACTGCTCAGCACTATTCACGGCCTCAAGGGCATTGGCTTTTGGGAAAACCAGCGCGAGCAAAATTTACTGGATGGCGGCGCGCCGTACTACCGAAACTACCTCTGCAAAGATGGCCGCTCGGTATCAGTCGGCGCAGTAGAGCCGCATTTCTATGCGCAGCTCCTAGACAAACTCGAGCTTGATTTTGGCGCCACCGACTATTTAAACCAAATGAATAAAGCGGCGTGGCCAGAGCGCAGAGCGGCGATGGCGGCGCGTTTTTTAGAGAAAACCCGCGAAGAGTGGTGTGTGATTTTCGCAGGTAGCGACGCCTGTTTTGCACCGGTCTTAGATCTAGATGAAGCGGAGACCTATCCCCATAATCAACATCGCCAAAACCTAGTGCGCCGCGATGGCGTATTACAATCGGCGCCCGCGCCGCGGTTTTCCCGTACGCCGGGTGAACTCAAACACGGCCCCATCGCAGAGGGGCAAGACTCCCGCGCACTGTTACAACAGCTCGGCTTTGATACATCGACAATTGCCGAGCTATTGGCGAACGGCGCCGTAAAACAGGCAAATTAAGATGTCCGAATCAGCAGCAATATTTTCAGCAGTAGTGCAGCAGCGCCGCTCGGTGCGCAGTTTTTTGCCCGCGCCAGTAGACCGCGCAATATTAGAGGCAGTATTTGCCACTGCGCAACAGGCGCCCTCCAACTGTAATACTCAGCCCTGGCAGGTCGCTGTGGCGAGTGGTGAGAGTATTGAGCGCTTACGTAATAAAATTCCGCAGGCGTTTAATAGTGGTGCCTGGACCATGGACTTTCCTTATGACGGGAAATACGCCGGGGTTTATAAAGAGCGCCAATACGCTGCGGCCGCAACATTGTATGGCGCAATGGGTATTAGCCGCGACGACAAAGCGGCCCGTAGCGAACAGTTTGCTAATAATTTTACCTTCTTTGGTGCACCCCACGTCGCCTTTCTCTTTTTGCCCGAGGGCTTCGGCCTGCGCGAAGCCGCCGATTTGGGTATGTATGCTCAAACCCTCATGCTTAGCCTAACTGCCCATGGCCTAGCCAGCTGCCCGCAAACTGCCCTGAGTTTTAATTGCGACTTGGTGCGCGAGGAGCTGGGTATCGACCCGAGTAATAAGCTTCTGTTTGGTCTGTCATTTGGCTACGAAGACACTAGCGACTCAGTGAATAGCTGCCGAACTGAACGGGCGGCCTTGCCCGACTGCGTGCGATTTTATGATTAAGGCTGGCTTTGTCGGACGTCCGACGTCAGACGTCTGACGCAAAATTCAGTACCTGTGCGTTGTGATAACACGGCGCGATTTCATATTAAAATAAACCCAAATTGAGGCCCTCAATGAGCGACACCGTACTACAACAACTCGATGACGATGGCGTATTGCTGTTAACCCTCAACCGACCCAAGAGAAAAAACGCCTTTAGTAATGAGCAGTGGCTGGCGTTTCGGGATGCCTTAATTGCCGCTGGTGAAAATCCGGCAGTTGCCTGTGTGGTGATCACTGGGGCAGGCAGCGATTTTTCCTCCGGGGTCGATCTCAATGATTTTTCAGAGTCAGATGGCGAGCACCCTTTTGCGATATCGGCAAAAGCGCTGGTCGATTTCGATAAGCCTGTGGTCAGTGCCGCCTGTGGTGTTGCGGTAGGCGGCGGCGCTACTTTATTGCTGCATACCGATGTGATCTATGTTGGCGAGAGTCTGCGTTTACGCTTCCCGTTCACCGCATTGGGTTTGGTGCCGGAGTGGGGCAGTAGCTATCAACTACAGGCGATTATCGGCGCGCGCAAAGCCGCAGAACTGATGTATACCTCTGAGTGGATAAACGCCGAACGTGCAGTCAGCTTAGGTATTGCCGCGGCTCAGTTTAGTGATGACGAGGTACTTGCTAAGGCCATGGACAAAGCCCGGGAAATTGCCCAGTGGCCGGTTAACTCCCTGGTGGAAACCAAAAAATTAATGCGCAATGTTCACCGCGCAGCCATTCACTCCGTCATGGGCGGCGAGACCGAAGGCATGGCGCGCTTAGCCGGTAGCCCAGAAAATATAGAAGCGGTAATGGCCATTATGGAAAAGCGCAAACCCGACTTTAAACAGTTTAGAAAATAGGCTAAGTCATCTGCTGCCAGCGCGGGTGTTATCCTCAATTTCTACGGGGAGTAAATGTTTTTGAAGTTAAATAGCCTTGAGCAGGTGCAGAGTAGGGTTGGTAGCTTGCCTGCGCCTCGAGACCTTAAAGTCATCGATCATATCGACGAGCATGCTCAGCGCTGGCTGTCATATACCTGCTTCGGGTTTATAGGCTTTGGTAACGCTGGGTATATTGATCTCTCAGCGGCGGGCGGCGAGGGCTTTGTATCTGTGCTCGATGCTAAGCACTTGCAAATTCCCTTAAGCGCTTTAGATTCGGGAAGTATCGTCGAGAGTGGTTTGTCCTTCGGTGCATTGTTTATCGTAAGCGGTATGGATGAAACCTTGCGCGTTAATGGCAAGGTCGCGAATGTCGCTGACGGACTGCTGAGCCTAGAAGTAGAAGAGTGCTATTTGCATTGCGCCAAGGCCTTCCGTCGCTCAAATTTTTGGGCGCCTCGCTCATTAGAACAATCAAGCCACGAGGTATCGGAATTTATACAGCAGGTGCAATTTTTAGCGCTGGCCAGTATCAACAGCAGCGGGCAAGCGGATGTTAGCCTCAAGGGCGACCTGGAAAACTTCTTGATACAAGAGGAAGAGGGCGTCATTTATTTGGCTGATCGGCCCGGTAATCGCAGAATTGACAGCTTTCGTAATATTATCGAGCAACCCGAAGTTAGCATGATCGGGATAGTGCCAGGCTGTACCGACATACTGACGCTGCGCGGCAGCGCCGAGCTTCGTACTGATGGAGGTCTTCTGCAGCGCTTTAAGGTCCAAGGCAAGGAGCCAAAGCTTGTTACAAAAATCAATCTTAGCTCAATAGAAATAAAGCCTAGCATAGCCCTAGCGAAGTCTGCGCTGTGGTCACCGCAAATAGCGCCTAAAGATCTGATTCCATCAGAAATATTCAAGTCCCACATACAACAAAGTAATGCGCGTTCCATACAAGCAAAAATCGCCCGTGCAGCGGTGTCTTTGCCTGGTGCGATGAAGAAGGGTTTGGAGATCGACTATAAAAAGAATATGTATTGAGTCGCAGCTGTTGCGACTGGGGTTAAATGGCGTGGCTAAATAGTTGGGCGACCTAAATTTGGTACTGGTTTAGGTCGCCGCTATAGGTGATTGTAAACTGTTAATTGTTGTCGCTTGTATTGTTGTGGCGTTTTTTTAGCTACCGCGCTTCTTACGCATAATACCCTCTTGGGTACTGCTGGCTACTAATCTTCCAGCGCGATCATAAATCTTACCGCGCACAAAACCACGGCCGTTAGAAGCGCTGGGGCTGTCCATGTCGTAGAGCAGCCAGTCGTTAAAATCAAATGGACGGTGATACCACATGCTGTGGTCGATAGTGGCCATGCGCATATCCTCGGTCATAAACGACACATTGTGAGGGTGGCTCGCGGTAGATAAAAAACAAAAGTCCGAAGCGTAGGCTAAGAGGTAATTGTGTACACAGGGATTATTGGGTAGCGGTCCGTTTGGTTTCATCCACATGCGCTTGTGATTGATTGGCATGCTGGGGTCGTCATGACCGACTGCGCGAAAATCGATGGCGCGAACGGCATTAAATTTTGGCAGCCACTCTTCGGGTGTTAAGCGTATCGCCTCTGCTGATAATTCCATTTCCTTCGGTAGGTTTTCTGGTGGCGGCACGTCAGGCATTTCTGATTGGTGATCAAAGCTGTCGATATTGAGCTGAAAGGAACTGGTCATAAAAAAGATGGTTTGGCCGCGCTGCACGGCTTTAACGCGACGGTTGGAGATGGTGCCGGCATCGAGATTGCTTTCTACTTCAAAAATAATCGGGTAATCGGGATTCCCCGGCCGCAAAAAATAGGAGTGAAATGAGTGGATGTGGCGCTCGGGGTCGACCTGTTGGGCGGCGGCAGAAAGTGCTTGCGCAATTACTTGGCCGCCATATACCCGACCCCAATCCGTGGCTTCTGACTGTCCCCGGTAGAGGTTTTCGTCAATTTTTTCTAGGCCGAGTAGCGCGATGACTTGCTGCAGTGGGTCTGACATGAATAGCTCTCCTTGTCGTCTTAATTGACGGTAATGCTTTTTAATACCTTGCGGACGGGGTCCGGTATGGGCACGGGCCGATTCGTTTGGCGGTCCACATAAACATGAACAAAACGACCGAGGGCCGCGGCGTCTGTGTCGTTATTGCGAAATAGCGCGGTTTCATAGCGCACACTGCTATTCCCTAAATGGACCACCTTTAGACCGACACTCACTTTGTCAGGAAAACTCACCGAAGAAAAGTATTGGCACTGAGTTTCAATTACTAGACCAATCGCGGTGCTAGTCGCAATATCCAAAACGCCGCTGTTAATTAAATGTTCATTTACGGCGGTGTCGAAGAAAGAATAATAAATTACGTTGTTTACATGCTGGTAGACGTCGTTGTCGTGCCAGCGGGTTTGAATTTCGCAAAAATAGCGATAGTCGTCACGTGTAGGCAGGGGAGCTTTGTCGCTCATAAGGCCTCCTTGTATAGTGCTGTTGCATCGGCCAAGCTTATTTCCCTAGGGTTGTTAATGAGTAGTCGTGTTTGCTTCATCGCGTCTGCAGCCAAACTGTCGACATCTTGTTCACTAATGCCGACGTCGCTAAGGCGCGTGGCAATTCCTAGCTCAGCGGGGAGGTTTTGCAGGTATTCAATCAACATGGTGGCGCGGCGAAAGCTACTGCCGCTGGCCGCGGGGTAGACCACCTCGGCGAGTTCGGCGTACAGGGCTTCAGCCTCGCTCATATTAAAGTGCAATACCGGCCCTAGCATTAATGAATTAGACAGACCGTGGGGAACGTGGAAGCGGGCACCCACGGGGTAGGCTAGTGCGTGCACGCCGCCGACAGGGGCGTTGGCGAAGGCCATGCCCGCCAAGCAGGCGCCGAGCAGCATATTTTCCCGTGCTTGAATATTATTGCCGTGTTCGCAGGCGGTATGAATATTGGCGGCAAGCAAGCGCAGGGCATCTTTGGCCAAAGCGTCGGAGATGGGGTTTTTAAGGCGTTTGCTGGTATAGGCTTCTATGGCATGCACCATAGCGTCGATACCGGTGGCGGCGGTAACGGCGGGAGGCAAGCCGAGTGTTAGTCTTGCGTCGAGCAGGGCAACATCAGGTAGCAGCAAGGGTGACACTACGCCCTTTTTTTCATTTGCGCCGGTGGTGACAATGGCAATGGCGGTGACTTCTGATCCGGTGCCCGCGGTGGTTGGTACCAGTATTAACGGTAGGCGCGGGCCTTTGGCTTGATTGACACCATAGATGTCAGCAAGCGCTTGGCCGCCGTAGGCAAGCAGGGCAACTAACTTGGCAACGTCCATGGAGCTGCCGCCACCAAAGCCAATAATGCAGTCGGCATTGGCGGCTTTGGCGGCAGCGATGCCCGCAAAAATGACTGATTCGGGGGGATCCGCAAGTACATCGGAAAACACACTGACCGCGACATTATGCTGTTTAAAGCTCGCTAGGACCGTCTCGAGTAAATGGGCGGCCAGCACGCCAGGATCAGTAACAATTAATACTGAATGGCAGTGCATATCCAAGACCCGAGCCCCAATATTGGCAGCCGCGTCGCGCTCAACAATAATAGATTTAGTGGTGTGGAACTCAAATGTGCTCATGCCCAGATTCCCTCCATAGCAGTGAAATCGTTATTATGTGGCGCTCACCGCGATACGATGTTTAGTTAGAAACGGTAGCCGATACCCAGTTTTGCTACTGGGAAAAGCTCAAGAGATTCCATGTCTTTTTCCAATTCTCGTTCTTCATCATCGAGCTGGGCGCGACAGGCGCTCGTGTCATTGCAAGAACCTGAAGATTGAATGTCGACATCGGCTGCACCTAAATAGGCAATACCTAGGTCGGCATTAAAATACCATTGCTGGTTGCGCTGAAAAGCCCAGCCAATCCCAATATAAGGTGCAATGCTTGCTTCAAAGTCGATGGCAATACGCAGCTCTCCAATATCGCTGCCGGGTGCGCTAGCGCCGCCAATTTCGCAGCTATTAGCAAGCGGTGCACCGGCGGTATTCGTTTGGCAGTTGGTTTTGAGCCTAGTGCCACTATTGTTCAGTAGTACGCCTGCGGTGAGCCGAAACCGGCCCTTATAAGGATACCAATCTGCCAGCAGGCTGCCATTTTCCAGGTTTAAATCACCCTCGTAGCGCAATTCGTCGCCGGGTACGCCATTCTCGTCCTCGGGTTTAAAATCAAAGTCAGTCGCAAATTTCTGCCAACCAGCCCGCACACCAAAAGCGGGGCTTAATTTATAGCCCAATTCAATGCCTGGGCCAATGGTGGAAATGTGCGTCGATACACTGACTTCTGCCTGTAAATTACTGGCCGCAGCGAGCATGATTAGCGCTACGCTAAGCGCTTTTAAGACCGGTGACCGCGAGCGATGAGTGTTGTTTAGTGATGAGCAGCGCAAGAAACCTCCAGAGTAAACCGCGGAATGTTAGCAAGACAAACATTATAGCCGAGTGTCGGTTCAGGTCTATGCTTACGGGGCGGGCTGCGCTAAACGGCCATGTTGGCGGCGGCGTAGAATTAAGCCTACCCAGTAGCAAGCGCCTCGCATACACTTAGATTTTTGTGCAGTGTCCATCATAATGCCAGTGTCAGATTTGCCAGCAGCGTCGGAGCGAGCAGTAAATAGCTCGGCCTTTAAAGCCTTGTTTCAGGCGGCGGAAGCCTTGGGCGCTGATATTACGGCATTGTTCACTGAGATGGGCGTCACCCTAAGTGAACTCGAAGACAGCGATCGTCGTTACCCTGTGAGCGATCTTTTTCGTCTTTATGAACTGGTGGCCCATAAAGTCGCAAGCCCAGATATTGGCCTTTATATTGGTCGCATAGACTACGTCAACCGCTTGAATCTCCAGCTCTACGCCTGTTCCGCCTGCACTACCTTTCGTGAATACCTTAATGTCATGCCAAGTGTATTGCGAATAGTGGGCGATATTGGCGAGGTTAAGGTGCGTCGGGAGGGCGAGTTTATTCGTTTAGATTGGCAGCCATTGGCGCCAGAGAGCGCCGCCCAGCGCTACCTGAGTGATTCATCGCTGTCGGTTGCGGCGGCGATTGTGAATTCCGTGTGCGTGCGGCCAATACCGATACGGGCTGCACATTTCAGCTATGCCGAGCCCGCCGATCTGGATTTGTTAAAACAGCAGTTTGGTGACTGTTTACGTTTTGATCAGCCTACCAGCTGCGTGTATTTAGACCGCGCCTGTCTTGATTATGCCCTGATCAAATTGGATGCAAATTGGGTTCAAGCCCTGGCCCAGCCGATTCGCTATTTGTTCGAAGACAATAGCAACAATAATGACTTTGTCCTTGCGGTACGTAAAACGCTGCTGCGCCTGCTGCCCAGCGGCGATATGAACATAGACCGAGCCGCTGAAGCCCTCGGTATTTCTCGCCGCACTCTGCAGCGCCGTTTAGCGGCGCAGGGCACGCAGTTCTTACAGGTTTTGCAGGAATTACGTGCAGAGCTGGCGATCCAATATCTCGGTGATGAGCGCTTGAGCATTACCGATATCGCCTTTTTGCTGGGCTATATGGATCAGAGCTCCTTCTCTGGTGCATTCCGCAGCTGGCATGGCCAGTCGCCGCGCGATTATCGCAAACAATAAATAGCCCCGCGCCTGTCATTGGCACTCATTCCCGACTCCGCTGGCACCTTTGCCCAAGCCTAATTCTGCCGAGCCGCTAGACTAGCTGGTAGTTTTAAATAACAAACTAAGGTGAGTGAGCACAATGTCATTAAATTTTGATAGCGCGCGTCTGTATAACCCCTATTTGCGCCCCGAACATGAAGAGTGGCGTACTCAGCTGCGCAAATGGTTAGAAAAGGAAGTCGTGCCATTTCTAGATGACTGGGAAGAAGCGGGCAAAGTACCCGACAGCCTCTGGCAGAAAGCCGCCGACATTGGCGTGTTGCAACTGGGTTACCCCGAAGCCTATGGTGGTATTTCAGAGGGTATTGACCAATGGCACGTCAACATCACCAATGAAGAGTTTACCCGCGCCGGTTCGGCCGGTGGGCTTATCAGCAATCTGCTTATTCACGGCATTGGTCTGCCGCCAGTAATGAATTACGGCAGTGAGGCGTTAAAGCAAATGGTGGCGCCGCCGGTTCTGGCTGGCGAGAAGCGTATATCGCTGGGTATCACTGAACCGTCTGGTGGCTCAGATGTGGCCAATATCACCACTACGGCTGTTCGCGACGGCGACTACTATATTGTTAATGGCAGTAAAACCTTTATCTCTGGGGTGATGGGCGCCGACTGGGTGTCTACTGCGGTGCGCACTGGCGGAGAGGGTGGCCGGGGGGTGTCGATGCTATTAATTCCGACCGACTTGCCGGGAGTGGCAAGAACGCCGCTAAATCGAAAACAGGGCTGGTGGTGCGCCGACACCGGCACCATTTATTTTGATAATGTGCGCGTACCTGCCGAGAATTTACTGGGCGAAGAGGGCCAGGGCTTTTGGGTTATTATGACCAATTTCAATCCAGAGCGCTTAAGTTTGGCGGTGACCATGGAAGCGGCTGCGCGCGCCTGTTTAGAAGACGCCGTAGAGTGGGCGCAGCAGCGTAAAACCTTTGGTAAACGTTTGGCCGACCACCAAGTGATTCGCCACAAGATCGCAAGCATGAAGCAAAAAATAAATGCCACACAAACCTATTTGCAATACCTCACTCAGGCCGCCATTGAGGGTCGCTGCGATCCTGGCGATTTAGCTATGGCCAAAGTTCAAGCTAGCGAAACCATGGAGTACTGCGCGCGGGAGGCGAGCCAGATACTCGGCGGCGCCAGCTATTTGCGGGGCAATCGCGTAGAGCGCTTTTATCGCGAAGTGCGGGTTAACGCCATTGGTGGCGGCTCCGAAGAAATTATGCGCGATCTTGCCGCGCGCCAATATAAGCTTTAAGGACACCAATTATGGCAGCAATATTGAGCCCAAAAACCAAACCAAAATTATGGCATTGCTATACCTCACGGTCCCTGCGCGCGCTGTGGGCGCTAGAGGAAATGGGTATTGAACATGAGCTAGAAGTACTGCCGTTCCCGCCGCGGATGTTTCAGCGCGACTACCTCGACGTTAATGCGTTGGGCACGGTTCCGTATTTTGTCGACGGCGATACCCACATGACGGAGTCCTCGGCGATTGGTCTGTATTTGGTAGAGCGCTACCAGCGTTATGACTTTGGCTTAAAGGTAGACCACCCGGAATATGGCGACTACCTTAACTGGCTGTTTCACAGCGATGCCACGCTCACCTTTCCGCAAACCTTGGTTTTGCGCTATTCCCAATTAGAGCCGCCGGAACGCCGTCAGCCCCAAGTGGTGGAGGATTATTACAAATGGTTTTTAGCGCGACTCAAGCGCTTGAATAACCATATAGCAGGGCGGGAGTTTCTCTGCGCCGAGCGCTTTACGGTGGCCGATATTGCCGTGGCCTATGCCCTATACCTTGGTGATGGTTTAGGTCTGTCGCAGTTTTATGAACCGCAAGTGCTAGATTATTTTCAACGTATGACGGCGAGAGCCGCTTTTCAAAAAACTGAGGCCGTTGGCAAAGAGACGTCCTTGTTTTCGCCAACACCGTATCCGTTTGCGAATGTACCCAATTTGTTCGGCTAAACGCTGCACATACAAATAATATGGAGTCATCATGAAATTTACCGAAGAACATAATGCCATACGCGAAACCATCGCCCGTTTTATTGACACCGAAATTAACCCCTATGCAGATCAGTGGGAGGCCGAAGGTATTTTTCCGGCCCATGAATTGTTTAAAAAAATGGGGAATCTCGGTTTGCTGGGCATTGCTAAGCCCGTGGAGTATGGCGGTATGGGCTTAGACTACAGCTACCAAATCGTGTTCTCCGAGGAGCTGGGTCGCATCGCCAGCGGCGGAGTGTCGATGGGCATTGGTGTGCAAACCGATATGGCCACACCCGCCTTGGCGCGCTTTGGCAGCGACGAACTGCGTCGTCAGTTTCTAGTTCCCGCCATTGCTGGTGATGCGGTATTTTCTATTGCTGTGAGTGAGCCCCACGCTGGTTCCGATGTGGCGGCAATTAAAACCACAGCTAAAAAAGACGGTGATGATTACGTCATTAACGGTACTAAAATGTGGATTACCAACTCCACCCAAGCCGACTATTTGTGCTTGCTTGCCAATACCAGTGACGATAAACCGCACCTCAATAAATCCCTGATTATTGTGCCCACCAATACCCCCGGCGTGTCATTTTCTGAGCGCCTTAATAAGCTGGGTATGCGTTCGTCAGATACCGCTCAAGTTTTCTTTGACGATGTGCGAGTGCCACAAAAAAATCTGATTGGTGAAGAGGGCCACGGCTTTATCTATCAAATGCTGCAATTTCAAGAAGAGCGGCTATTTGCCGCGGCGGGTGGCTTAAAGGGTATGGAAGATTGCATAAACAAAACCATTGAATATACTCGCGATCGCCAGATCTTCGGTCAGTCAGTACTCGACAATCAAGTAGTGCACTTCCGCATGGCGGAGCTGCAAACCGAAGTCGAAGCCCTGCGCGCCTTAGTCTACAACGCCGTAGAAGGCTATATCGACGGTGAAGACGTTACCCGCAAGGCCTCTATGGCTAAGCTTAAAGTTGGGCGCTTGCTGCGCGAAGTCAGCGACAGCTGCATGCAGTACTGGGGTGGCATGGGTTATATGTGGGACAACCCAGTAGCCCGTGCCTACCGAGATAGCCGACTCACCTCAATCGGGGGTGGCGCCGACGAAGTGATGCTCAGCATTATTTGTAAGACCATGGGGATTTTGCCTGGCCGTAAGAAATAAATCCCGCACTCAAAGCACATGGCCTAGCCAGGGATGGCTAAGCTAAGACCGGCAGTAAGCTGCGCGCAACGATATGGTGTTATTGCTACTTCCCAAACCATAATGTTGTGCTTTTTTACGGATTATAAAAAATCCAAATTACACCTGCTTTTTACCGTTAAATAACAAGATCTGTTACAGTGTCGCGCAGCTATCAGCGGCAGTAATCGTTGCTGCGTTTAGTTTAAGGGGTGTTCCGCTAACTGATGTGTGGCGTCGGATATTGTCTTTAGCAATGATGCCGAGAATAAAATATATGGAAACAGCAGAAAGCGTGGCGGTGATCTCCGCAGGAGTATTTTTCCTGCTTGGTTTATTGTCGGGTATCTGGAAATACCAGCAAATTATGGCCTCTGAAAATGGCCAAGCACACCCCTATGTTGATATATGTCATCGTTCCTCATTGCTTTATGCGTTTGCTGCTATCTTGCTGGCGAAATTTGTTGAAATAAGTCAGCTACCTAGCATTGTGGAGATCGTGGCGGTAAGCGCGGTTTTGCTTTACTTTGCCAGCGCTATATTTACTTATTTTATTCATGGGCTTTTACAAGATACTGATAATCAACTAAAGCCACCTTTTCGCGTTGGTAAAACTAGCATATCGGCAAAACTTATTTCGGTGCATATGTGGATGCTTATCGCTGCAGAAGTGTTTGGTTTTCTTGTTCTGTTTTACGGTGTAATAGTGGCGCTTATCTAGCCGCTACACAGCTTTAAATAAGTCCGGCCTAGTGGCCGGGCATTCAGTATGAAATATTATCTATTGCGGTAAATATATGAGTAACACCCTGATTTATTCATCAGTAATGCTGGTCGCTGGATTGGGTATCCCTGTTATGGCTGCGCTTAATGGTGGTCTGGGCGCAAGGCTGCAGAGCCCTGCCCACGCGGCGGCCATACTGTTTTTTATAGGCTTGATTTTAGCAACGGCCTACCTACTTGTAACTGAAGGCCTACCGTCCACTTTGTTTGCTACAGATACTCCCCTTTACTTGTATTTTGGTGGCTTTTTTGTCGTGTTCTATATTTTGAGTATAACGTGGGTTGCGCCACGCTTTGGTGTATCTAATGCGATTTCCTTTGTGTTGCTTGGGCAGCTCATCGCAATGACTATTATCGATCACTTTGGTCTTCTCGGTGTTCAAAAATATGCCCTCGGTACTCAGCGAGGCGTCGGTCTAGTATTAATGGCATTGGGTGTGTTTATGGTGCTAAACAAGGCGCCAAAGGTATAGCGGCGCGCGATTTTTGTATTACTTAGCAGTGGCAAAGCAAAATCTGACAATGACTAAACAATCACTATACGGTAGCATTTTTGAAATTTAATAAGAGTTATTACTAAGGAGAGAAATAATATGAAACTAGAGTCAATCGCCCTGCACCAAGGTTACACCTCGGAAGCAACGACAAAAGCCG
The DNA here is from genome assembly GCF_001586255.1 of Zhongshania aliphaticivorans. Taxonomy (NCBI): domain Bacteria; kingdom Pseudomonadati; phylum Pseudomonadota; class Gammaproteobacteria; order Cellvibrionales; family Spongiibacteraceae; genus Zhongshania; species Zhongshania aliphaticivorans. The sequence goes on along the minus strand of NZ_CP014544.1, from coordinate 2,749,901 downwards.
CGGCAGTGCCAATTTACCAAACCACCTCGTATACCTTTGATGACACTCAGCACGGCGCCGATTTATTTGATCTTAAAGTGCCAGGTAATATTTACACCCGTATTATGAACCCCACAACAGATGTGTTGGAACAGCGTATTGCGGCAATGGAAGGCGGCGTTGGTGCGCTTTGTGTTGCCTCCGGTATGGCGGCGATCACTTACGCGATTCAGTGTATATGTGAAGTTGGCGACAATATTGTGAGCACAAGCCAATTGTATGGCGGCACTTATAACTTCTTTGCACACTCATTGCCGCGTCAGGGTGTTGAGGCGAGAATGATCTCGCACGACGATTATGCGGGCTTTGAAAATGCCATTGACGACAAAACCAAGGCTATTTTTTGCGAGTCTATAGGTAACCCCGCGGGCAATGTTGTTGATATTGTTCGTCTAGCTGAAATAGCGCACAAACATGGCGTGCCATTGATTGTTGATAACACCGTTGCTACTCCTTATTTATGCCGGCCATTTGAGTTGGGGGCAGATATTGTGGTGCACTCACTCACCAAATACATTGGCGGCCACGGCACCTCGATTGGCGGCGCAATAGTTGATTCGGGTAAGTTTGACTGGGTGGCAAATAAGAAGCGTTTTCCGATTTTAAACGAACCCGACCCGTCTTATCACGGTGTTGTATACACCGAAGCCTTGGGTGCCGCTGCCTATATAGGCCGCTGTCGTGTTGTGCCATTGCGCAATACTGGCGCAGCACTCTCGCCAATGAATGCCTTTCAGCTTTTACAGGGCTTAGAGACACTGGGTCTGCGTATGGAGCGTCATTGCGAAAATGCTGAAAAGCTTGCCGCTTTCCTGCAACAGCATGAGAAGGTTGCGTGGGTTAATTATGCTGCGTTGCCCGATAGCCCTTATTACGCAAGCTGTCAGAAAATCACTAACGGCAAAGCCTCTGGTATTTTAAGTTTTGGTGTTACGGGCGGGATTGAAGCCTGCACGCGATTTATTGATTCGCTACAGATGATTTTGCGCCTAGTGAATATTGGCGACGCAAAGTCGCTGGCCTGTCACCCGGCCTCGACAACCCACAGACAGTTGAATGAAAAAGAACTCGCTTCTGCGGGGGTTAGTGCTGATTTGATTCGAATTTCAGTGGGTATTGAACACATCGACGATATTATTGCTGACGTTAGCCAGGCGCTCGATAAGGCTTAACTAGTTCCTATCCTCCCTCCATGGCAAGTTCGCTCTGGGGGGAGCGTAGTATTAGCCTCCCTAACAAAGCGCGAATGCTACGCTTGGATTTTTGCTTTAGTGTTTCTGCACTTAAAAGGTGATTCCTATGTTGGTGCTTGATCGCCAATAGGCGCTTAACTCCTTGACCAACTGCCACGCAGGCAAGCCTCCATTGCCACGCGTCCTCCTGAAAAATGACATAATCTATTTGCTGATGAATGGCGTATGCTAAGCATAGCGTCAATTACCCAGCCAAGGTCTTGTCTATGAATTTTCTTATTACTGGCGGTACCGGTTTTATTGGCAGCGCATTATGTGCTCATCTACGCCAGCAAGGTCATTACATTGTCATTAAGACTCGCCAACCCGAATTGATTACCGACAATATGGCGGGCGTTAAGCGCCTTAGCGAGATTAGCTCGGATGTCAGCTTTGATGTAGTCATCAATCTTGCTGGGGAGCCGATTGCGGATAAGCGATGGTCAGTCTCCCAAAAACAACAGCTTGTAGATAGCCGGATTGCGGTGACAGACGAAATTGTCACCTATTTAAGCGATGCCAAAATAAAGCCTGCCGTATTTATTAGTGCGTCCGCTATAGGCTATTACGGCACTGGCGTCACCGACGGGGTCATAGATGAAAGCTGTGCGGGTGATGACAGTTTCTCCAGTCGCCTTTGCGCACAATGGGAGGCCAGCGCTGTAGCGGCCGAGGCTCTCGGTGTTCGCACGTGCGTGTTGCGCATTGGTATAGTTTTAGGTCGCAAGGGTGGGGCGTTGCAAAAGATGATACCGCCCTTTAGCGTAGGCGTAGGTGGACGAATTGGCACCGGAAAACAGTGGATGCCATGGATACATTTGCAAGACCTCATCGGGATCGTTGACCATTGCATTGAGAATAAGCGCATTCAGGGGCCAGTCAATTGCACCGCGCCGAATCCGGTGAGGAACAAGGATTTCACCACTACTTTAGGGAAGTGTTTAAATCGACCGAGCATCTTGCCGATGCCGTCCTTCGTCATAAACCTGTTAATGGGCGAAATGGGGCGAGAGTTGTTACTGGCTGGCCAGCAAGTGCGGCCTGTTAAGCTTGAACAGCTGGGTTTTAAATTTAAATACGAATATTTAGAGACAGCGTTGGCAAGTGTATTGTGAGCGCAAGCAGGAGTATATCAAGGTCATTTGTGTGGTATGCAAAGCCTTGATTAGCCAAATACCCTAATTTTATTGAAGCAATTTTCTATTCCTCCCAATCTCTAAAATAATTTATTAAATGATCGATCGCCAGTCGCGCCCGCATGGGCAAAAATCGCCGATTTTGGTAGACGATCCAGCTGCCGGCACCTTGGCTCCAATAGGGTTCTAGCACCGGACACAATGTGCCTGAATTAATCGACTGCAAAAAATTGATCTTTGGCATGTAGGCGATACCGAGGTGTTGCTCGCAGGCGTTTACGACTGCGTGGGCATTATTGCTTTTCCAGCGACCGTTCACTTTCACGTAAAGCGCGGTGCCATCGTGCTCAAACTGCCAGTGATTGTTGTTGGACACGATGCAGTTATGCGCCTTAAGTTGATTGGGATGAGTAGGGGTGCCGTGTTGCTTTAGGTATTGGGGGCTGGCAACGGCCATTAAAGGGCGGGGGAGCAGGCGCCGCGCCACTAAGCCGGAGTCCTCTAATTTTCCGTAGCGAATGGCGAAGTCTATGCCGTCTTCAATGAGATTGATTTTGTGGCTATTAAAGTCAATGTCGACAGTCAGCTCTGGGTGCTGCTGGGCAAACTCGATCAGCGCTGGTACAACATAGCGCTCGGCAAAGGGACCGGCCGCGCTGACTCGCAGGGTGCCATTGAGCTGCACTTGCTGAGCGTTGATTTGTTCATTGGCTTGTTGCAATCCGTCTACTAGGTCGCGGCACTGGCGGTAATAGGCCTGACCGGCTTCAGTGAGGCTTACGCTGCGGGTTGTGCGCGCGAGCAGTGCGCTGCCAAGCCGGGCTTCAAGACGAGAAACCTGCCTGCTCACGTGGCTGGTGCTGCAGTTCATCTGCTTTGCCGCCGCGGAGAAGCCTTGGCTTTCTGCCACTGCGACAAATTCGATAATGCCGTCAAAATTATCCATACCCGACTCGCTGTTGCTATATGGCAATAGTGCTTTGCCAGATTACTATATTGTTGCTAAAAACGCAGTCTAATAAGATGGCTTCATGGTGTAAAGACGCCAGCTCAACACATATAAGGCAGGAGAGTTGCAATGAAGAAAATACTGATTCCCGTGACAAACCACACAACATTAGGCGACACAGATCAAGCCAATGGCACGTATTCACCCGAGCTTACGCATGCGCTACAGGTATTTTTGGCGGCGGGACTAGACTACGATATCGCATCGATTAAAGGCGGTAAGGCGCCGTTATACGGAACCGATATTGAGGGCGACAGCGTTAACGAGGCGATTCTAAACAATGAAGAGTTTCAAAACCGGATCAACAACACACTACCAGTCTCGCAGGTAAATATTGCGGACTACGCTGCGGTGTTTTATCCCGGTGGATTTGGCTTGCTGTCGGATTTAGCCACCAACGAAGACTTTGCAAAGCTCAGCGCTAAACATTATGAGAGTGGCGGTGTATTGGCGGCGGTATGTCACGGCCCCGCGGCCTTGCTGCCAATTACATTAAGCACGGGTGAAAGATTGTTAGCCAGCAAATCGGTAACGGGCTTTACACGCGAGGAAGAAATTGATTACGGAACAATTGCTGATGTTCCCTTTCTATTGGAAGAGTCTCTGGCACGCAGCGCAGCCCGTTACAGCAAAGTTCAGCCCTGGGGTGTGTTCGTTATTGAAGCAGATCGAGTGATCACCGGACAGAACCCAGCAAGCGCCCATGCGGTTGGCGCAGCGCTCGTTAGACAGCTGGCTTAATACTGGCTGGCTTAGCAAGCCACCGTGTGTTCTACAGAGCGCTTGTCGATGTAAAAAACCGGCAAGAGGTTTATATTGCTAAGAACGTATTTGCCGTTGCCAAGTTTGCAGCTATTAAATGAGCTCAACGGCGTATCAACAAATTGAGGGGTATAACGATGAGCGATATTAAACTGCCAGATTATTTACCATCGTGGATGAGCGATCATGTGAATGCCTATCTTAACGATGGTGAGGCGGCTCATCTGTGGGATGCGAGCTTGGGTGGCGGCAAGGGGATGTTAACTACCCTGTTGCTGACGACTAGGGGTCGGAAGTCAGGAAAGGCCTTAATTATCCCGCTAATTTACCGGCCAACGGGCGATGGCGGCTATTGTGTAATCGCCTCGAAGGGCGGCGCGCCCGCACACCCCGCGTGGTTTTTAAATCTGCAAGCGAATCAAGATATCACTGTAAAAGTGGCTAATGAGGAGTTTAAAGCGCGTGCGAAGGTCGCCGCAGGTGAGGAGCGCACACGGCTTTGGAATTTGATGGCAGACTACTTTGCGCCCTACGCTACCTATCAGGCGGCAACTGATCGTGAAATTCCGGTGCTTGTGTTTTATCCGGCCTAATTTATTGAGGTCTTTGCTTTGGCTAACAATTGGGCATTGCAATAAGACGATGCTTTCGTTTTGATTGAATACTCCTCTAACAAGAGCGTACTTAATTATGAAAAGCCGAGGTTCTTGTCTCTGTGGTGAAGTCGCCTTTGAATTTACTGGTGACTTCCAAAAATTCTTTCTCTGTCATTGCGAGTATTGTCGTAAAGGTTCTGGCTCCGCTCATGGGGCTAATCTATTTGGCCGTGGGGGAGAATTGCTATGGTTGCGTGGTAAAGACAGCGTATCCGCTTTTGCCTTGCCAAATACCCAGCATCAGCGCAGCTTCTGTTCCGTCTGTGGTTCGGCGCTGCCCTATATTTTAAGTAGCAAGGACGTGGTTGTTGTTCCTGCGGGTAGTTTAGACGGTGATGTCGCGCTTATGCCCCAAGCTCACCTTTTTACGGGGAGCAAGGCAAATTGGGATAATGCGCTAGAAGCGATTCAGTGCTTTGCGGGATTTCCGAACTAATAGTGTAGTCGATTTGCGCTATTGATTTTGCTTCTGCAGTAAGTAGATCGCCACAGGAGGCGACCTACTTACGCTATTTTTTTAAAACTCTTGGCGCAAATCAATGCCAAACATACGAGGTTCGCCCCAACCTTCGTTGTAAACCCCAGACGAGTCCGCTACGGCAACTACACCGATTCGGTAGCGCTCGTCACTAAGGTTTTTAACCCATGCCGAGACACTCAGATCACCTTCTGGGTTTTGCCAGCTAAGACGAGCATCCAGCAGTTGATAGGCGGGTTGACCAGCGGATTTGGCGTCGCGTTTAAAGGCGGCGTAAGACGCGGGATCGAAGCCGTAGAAAATCTCGCTTTTATAGCTAAGATCGAGTCGTGAGATAAGTGAGCCGTAGTCTCCAGACCAACTATATTGCACACCAACCGCAGCCGATTTGTCTGGCGATACCGGGAAGGTTTCGTTGCGACGGTCGACGATGTCTTGTCTGCCGAGAATAGCGCCTTGTAAGTCCAGTTCGCTGAAGTCTGTGTAGCGATAATTGTTGAGGCTTAGACTGGCGTTAATCTGTAGCTGAACACTCGGTAACCAAAGTAGTTCTAACTCGCCGCCGCGAATTTCAGATTGACCGGCGTTGCCAAATACCACCACCACGTTTTGGGCCGAGTCGGCGCCAACGGCGATGAGCTGCTGATCTTCAAAGTCCATAGCGTACACCGCGCCATTTAAACGAACGCTGCGGTCAAAGGCGTCGATCTTGAAACCGAACTCGTGGTTGGTCACCACTTCTGGTTCTACGCGCTGTAAGCCGTCAACGCCTCGAGGCTCGAAAAAGCCAGATTTGAAACCGCGGCTCCAGGTTGCGTACACCATCGCACTGTTCAGGGGGCTACTGTCTAGCCAATTGTCAGGTAGGTTGTAAGCCAATGACAGCATAGGCGTGCTTTGGCTAAAGGTTTCTTCACGCATTTCCGTGCGTTTGGAATCGGGGTCTAGCGGGTAGTCGATCAATGCGTCGCCATCTGCGTCGGTAAAAATTTGGTTGGCGAGGCCGACGGGGTCATCGAGCCAGCGCAACGGCCCCAAGTAGGGATAAAAGCCCGAGGCGCCGGGGCCAAAGACCGCAATATTGCTTGCCGCGCCAAACGGGCCGCCAGTAGTTAGCTGCTGACCAATCGCGTCCATATCCGCTTCGGTGGTGCTGAGCTCGGAGTGACGGCGCTCAGCGGTAACGCGATAACCGAGGGTGACCTCGAGTAGCTCCGTAATATCGAAAGACACTTGGGCGAATATTGCGCCAGTGCTGTTTTCCAGATCAAAATCAGATACCACCAAGGGCGCGCCGATAAAGCCAACAAGTGGAACCGTTCCGCCGGGTAGCGGTTGCGTTGGATTGGTGCTGGCGGCGATCTCGGCGAGGGTTTGGCTGTCTATGCCGCGAAAGGCATTGGAGATTGAGAAATTCTCGGTATTGCTTTCTTGCATGGCGAACAAACCTGCGGTGTAGCGTAAACGCTGCCCCATGGCGTCGCCATTCAGCTGAATTTCAAAGCTGTAAGAGCGCCGGTCGCTATCCTCAGTATTCATGTAGCTACTCCACAGCGCTGGGCCGCCGTCTGGGTCGCTGGCGTGGATGGGGCCTTCTTTTTCGCCCCTCAGGCCCAACACGGTTTTAAGATTGAGCGACTCAGATAACTGCCATTCGGCGGTTGCGGCCAGTAACAGGGTGTCTAGATCTTTGGTTAGCCGAGGCGCGTCCCCGAGGTTGGTCTTTAGGTCGCCAAGGCGCGCGCGGGAGTTAGACTCGCAGTTTTCCTTGAACGCGCGCGGGTTAGACGGATCGGTGTCGCCGCTGTGAGCAACCCAAAGGCCTTTGTAATACAGCGCATTCTCATTAGGCAGGCTACAGGTGGTGCCGGTCATCATTTCGCGAATTTTACCGAGAAAGGCTTGGGTATCGAGGGTGAAGTTTTCATCTGGTTCCCAGCGTGTTTGCAGTAACAGAGATTGGCGGTCGTTACTCGGCGTGTTCCCGCTGGGGCCGATATCTTCGAGATAGCCTGCATCTTTAGTGATATTGATGGCTGCGCGGCTATAAAAATGATCGTTGATGGGGACGTTGATACCCGCTTTTAGCCGGTTCATCGAATAGTTACCGAGTCCTAATTCGAGATAGGCGTCGTCGCTGTCATCGGGTTTAAGTAGGCTGACAACCATTGCGCCGCCGGTGGTGTTTTTACCAAATAGTGTGCCCTGGGGGCCACGTAGAACCTGAATACTGCGAATATCAACGGTATCGAGCAGTTGGCCGTCGGAGCGCGGCAAGAATAAGTCGTCAAGGTAGACGCCCACAGTGGGGTCTACCCGGGCAAAGCCGGTGCGCTCGCCAATACCACGTATATAAATCTGGTTGGCTTGGCCTTTGCGAATTTCTAAGCTGGGAACGGATTTAGTGAGTTCGCTGGTGTTGCTTATACCCCGGTCTCGAAGGTCTTCAGCGCTAATTGCACTTACGGCAATAGGGATGTCTTGCATGCTTTCACTGCGTTTTCGGGCGGTAACGAGTACTTCTTCAAGCGTGCCGCTGGCGGCGTGGAGGTCGCTGCAGTTCAGCGCGCTCAGCACTAACAGTGTGATGAAACCCTTGCCGGGTAATGCTTGTCGGCTAATCACGGTGGTAATACCTCTCTGGCGGCTGTGGCGCAACAGCCTTTTGTTATTTTTAAACGCGAGGCTATTATTACACTAAGGTGTATTTATTGCGCAATAGCTGAGCGATAAATGGCGATTATTTAATTTGGCCATGTGGCGAGAGTTTGGTCGGAAAGCCCTTAAGCTAGCTGTTTGTATGCCGGTTTTAGTGTAAACCTTATGACATGGACGTTTATTGACCACTGTGGCGGTGGGCGCTGCAGTAACAGCGCCGCTTGCTGTGTATCTAGCAATGCTTAAATTATAACTTGGGCTGTGCGCAGGGCGCGGCGTAGCTGTGCGTAGTCACTCGATTGGGGGAGGCTTGGGGGGTGTCCGCCTTCGGGTATGGAGCCCATCTCGGTCAGAGCCCATGTTACAGAGTTAGCGCTGGGGTCTGTCATTAGTGCCTGAGTCAAGGGCCGCAAACGGTCGTTAAGGCTCATGGCGAGCGCCCGGTTATTTTGTTGCGCCGCACTAATCATATCGTTAACAAGGGCGGGGGCAATGTTTCCGACCAGTGAAATACCGCCCTGATAACCGGCTAAAACCCATTGGCAGGCATCAGTGTTGTGACCGGCGTAAAGTGCAAAGCCAGATGGCAGCTCGGAAATATTAATATTGTCTTCTGGTGTCGGCTCCGATGAATCATTGATTAAGCCAATAATGCCCTCGATTTCGGCTAGCTTCGGCAGCGTGGTGGGCGATAGTAAATTGGGATGACTGAAATCATCGCGAAGAATTAACGGTAATTTCGCAAATTCCGCGAGCTCGCGTACATATTCGAACAAATCGACTTGTGATAAGCCCATCGACGTGGGTAGCGTGAGAAGACCCGCGTCGGCACCAAATTCATCCGCCGCGCGAGCAAGCTCAAAAAAGCCGTCAGGGTCTCTTGTGTCGAGGTTAGCGATTACCACAATGCGACCGTCAGATTGCCAAATTGCGCGTTTTAGTAGTTCACCGCGTTCCTCATTATTGAACTCAGAATGCTGACCCGTCGCGCTGCCAATAAGAAGCGCGGCACTGCCATTGTCTATATGCCAATCAATCAAGGTTTCCACGGTTTCGTAATCGGGTGAACCGTCGCTAGCAGTGGGGATGATTAGGTCGACAATACTGCCATTGATCATAAATGAGCTCCTTATCCTTAATATGAGATCAGCTGATAATCATCTGCGGACGCGCGTCTAGTCAGCTCAATACCGCTGAGGATTTACTTTGAATCACCCCGTAGACAAGCCTAAGAATATACTAATATAAAATATTTTTTCTACTTGAGGCCCCCCGTCTTGAATCTTATTTAGTATTGCTATGTTTTGGTGCAGAGTAGGGCAAAAATAGCGTGTATCGTCCTCAATGGACAGAATGTATGGTCGTGCTATGATGAAGGTCGCCTATGTTTTTCAGGATTCTCATGCTTCGTAGTCTGCTCATCATTGTCGTTCTTTTGCTGTGCAATAATGCACTGGCAGATCGGCATCACGTGGCAAAAAGCTACTTGGCTGGGGGCATCATTGATGCGGCGGAGTGTCGTATTAGCGCTGCCGATGATGACGACTTACCCCTAAGCCTGCCCAGTAAGTCGGCGTATATCACCTTGCCGAATTTTGCGATCAATAGCATTGTTTATCATCAGCAGGTTGACGGACCGCAACTTACCTCTGGCGCCAGCCCTATTCGCGCGCCGCCATACACTCTTTGATTCAAACATTTTTCCTGTGTTGATGTTTAAACAAAGAGAGTAAATCGAATGAAACAGTTTAGTTTATACGACGCAGATCGCGTCGATCAGTTAGTGCGTCCTGCGTATTTTGAGCAACTTAGCGGTGACTCGTCGGCGATGGTGGTGTTTACCGATTTCCGCGTCTATGAGCCCTTGGTTATTGATGGCACGACAACTGCCATAGAAACCGAAAATATGATGAAGCGCTCCCATGTAAGATTGAAACTCGTTATCGATTCCCAGGGAAGTTTTCAGGGCGTTATTGCCCTTGACGATCTCAGTAATAGTGAAGTCATTAAAAAGGTCGCCGAGGGTTATAACCGTGAAGAGCTTCAAGTAGCGGATATGATGCGCAAACGTCAGGACTTGAAAGTGTTTGACTTTCACGAGCTGGAGACAATGACCGTGTCTGACGTACTTGAGGTATTGCGGCAATATGGTCATCAGCATTGTTTAGTGGTTGAGCGTGAGCATCACCAGATTCGCGGTGTTATTTCCGCGAGCGATATTGCCCGCAAATTGAAAATGGATATTTCGATTCAGCGTCCGCCTAAATTTGCTGAGTTGTATCTTTCTTCACTGCATCGTTAGTCATAAATTGAATTAGGGGGCTTCGGCCTCCTAATTCAATTTAATAGACGTATGCCGGAGAATCTGGCTGAATTTCTCCCCACAATTGCCCTCTATGGCTCGTCGTGGTCGCAGATTTAAAGAGCGACAGATTCATTGGTCCGGCCTTTGTTGCGGGGATGGGCTCCTGCCTTCGCAGGAGCGACGAATACGTGCGGTCGAGCCTTACCTGCCCAGGGGCGATGTAACCCCTAGCGTGTAACGGTTATTGAGCCATGCCTGCGCTATTTGTGAGTGATGGATACAACAAGGCTTCTCAATGTTGGGCACCACTCTCATTTATCGGCTAGCAGCGAGGGCGACTTTTGAGCCACTTTGTCGATTTAATTTTTCACTAATGAACTGATCCGCCGCGATGAGTTTGTTGAGATCCACACCGTGCTGAATGCCCAGGCCATTGAGCATATAGACGAGGTCTTCCGTCGCAACATTGCCTGCTGCGCCTTTGGCATAGGGGCAGCCACCCAGCCCTGCAATTGAGCTGTCGATGACCGCTATGCCCCTTTGCAGTGAGGCGTAAATATTGGCTAAGGCCTGGCCGTAGGTATCGTGAAAATGCACGGCGAGTTTGTCGGCCGGTACAATTTTTAACACGGCATCTAGCATACGAGTCACCGATGCGGGTGTCCCGGTACCGACGGTATCGCCGAGGGATATTTCGTAACAGCCCATTGCCAGCAAGCGCTCGCTGACCTCTGCGACCTTTTGTGGCGAGACTTCACCGTCGTAGGGGCAACTGATAACACAAGAGATGTAGCCGCGTACCGGAATGCCCGCGGTTTTGGCTGCGCTCATTACGGGCTTGAAACGCGCAAGGCTTTCTTCAATGCTGCAATTGATATTCTTTTGGCTAAAACCTTCTGAAGCCGCCGCAAAAATGGCGACTTCATTGGCGTTTACACTGGCGGCGCGCTCAAAGCCTTTGCTATTTGGTACCAGTGCCACATAACGAACACCGGGAAGGCGGTTAATTCGGCTGAACACGTCCTCGCTACCGGCCATTTGCGGTACCCACGCTGGGTTGACAAAACTGCCGGCCTCAATAGTATTGAGACCGGCGGCGCTGAGCATATTGATTAGCTGTACACGGGTGGCGATATCAATAGGCTGCTTTTCGTTTTGCAGGCCATCGCGGGGACCTACCTCGACAATACGGACGCTGCTGGGGATATTGGTATCCATTATTCAGCGGCCTCTAACTGCAGTAATTCAGCGCCGCCGCTGACCAATTCGCCGGGTTGGTAATAAAAGGCCTTGACTGTGCCGTCGCTTGGCGCGCGGATGGTGTGTTCCATTTTCATGGCTTCCATAATCAAAAGCGGATCGCCTTTTTTCACGACACTGCCCTCGGCAGCCAAATGGCTGACTACGGTGCCGTTCATGGGCGCGACTAATTGATTTTCGGTGGCGTCGCCGCTGTTGTCGCCTAAGTCTGGACGTTTGATATTGAAGTGCACAGCGCGCTCTGCGCTGTACATGCTGTAGCCGCCATCGTGTTCAGACACGCTGACGCTCTGGCGGTGGCCGTTAATATCGGCCAGCAGCACTCGCCCCTGCAATTCACCGCTGACTGTAAATTCGGCGTCGCCGCTGCGAACCACAAAGCTGGCGTCAGAATTGGATGACTGTGCGGTGGCGCTAAGGGCAATGACTTCGTCAGCAAACTGCAGATCAAATCGATGCTGGGCAGGCTGGTTCAGGCGCCAGCTGTGGGCATTATTCCACGGCGAGTTGGCATCACTGCTGTTTGCCGCGCGCTCGGCAATGATTTGCTTTTGGCGCAGGATCAAATAGAGCGCCGCTAGGGGCAGCGTGTCGCCAAGCTGGCTGGCGGATTTACTGAATAAGCTGGCTTCGTGTTTACCAATAAAGCCGGTGTCGAAATCGGCGCTGCAAAATGCGGGGTGGCGAATCAGGGTGTAGAGAAAATCGATATTGGTGGTGACCCCGTTTAGCCGATAGTCTTTTAATGTAGTACTTAGTCGGCGCAGGGCTTGCTGGCGATTGCTGTCCCAGACAATGAGCTTGGCAATCATTGGGTCATAAAAAACACTGACTTCGTCACCTTCAATAACACCGGTGTCGATGCGCACATACTCGGATTCTGCGGGGGTTTCTAAAAAGTGTAGCTTACCAGTTTGCGGTAAAAATTCATTTTCTGGGTCTTCGGCGTAAATACGCACTTCAATGGCGTGGCCATTGATTTGCAATTCGTTTTGCTTAAGGGGCAGGGTGCCGCCAGCAGCAACGTGCAGCTGCCACTCAACCAGGTCGAGGCCGGTGATCATTTCGGTGACTGGGTGTTCAACCTGTAGGCGGGTGTTCATTTCCATAAAGTAGAAGCTGCCATCAACGTCGAGGAGAAACTCAACGGTGCCGGCGCCAATATAGTCAATGGCCTGTGCGGCGCGTACGGCGGCTTGCCCCATTTCCGCACGAAGGGTTTCGGTCATGCCCGGTGCGGGCGCTTCTTCTACCACTTTTTGGTGGCGGCGTTGGATAGAACAGTCGCGCTCGAACAAATACACCGCATTGCCGTGACTGTCGCAGAACACTTGAATTTCAATATGACGGGGCTGGGTAAGGTATTTTTCGACCAGCATGGTGTCGTCGCCAAAGCCGTTCATGGCTTCGCGCTTGGCGGCGGCTAGGGCAGAGTCAAATTCTCCTGCGCTCCATACTTGGCGCATACCTTTACCACCGCCGCCTGCGGTTGCCTTGAGCAATACGGGGTAGCCCATATCGTTGGCGGCTTTGCGAATAATCTCGGGGTCTTGGTCGTCGCCATGGTAGCCGGGCACCAGCGGAACGCCGGCCTTTTCCATGATTTGCTTGGCGGCGGATTTCGAGCCCATGGCTTCAATCGCTGGTGTAGGTGGGCCAATGAATACGATATTCTCGGCGGCGCAGCGACGGCAAAAAACGGCGTTTTCAGATAAAAATCCGTAGCCGGGGTGAATCGCTTGGGCGCCGGTTTTTTTGGCGGCAGCAATAACTTTATCAATATCTAAATAGGAGTCCCGCGCTGCGGAGCCACCAATGTGAATGGCTTCGTCGGCCATGCTCACGTGCAGGGCATTGCGGTCGGCGTCGCTGTACACCGCCACGGTGCGAACACCCATACGGCGGGCAGTTTTAATAACACGGCAGGCAATTTCGCCACGGTTAGCAATTAAAATTTTATCAAACATGTTTGCGTTTCCACTGTTTGGAATACGGAATATACGGTTGTGTCGCTTTTGGCGTGGTAGTTAATTTACATTCTGAATACGCCAAATGTGCTGTCTTCAATTGGTTTGTTCAAACTGGCCGACAAGCTCAAACCCAATACCATGCGGGTGTCGGCGGGGTCGATCACGCCGTCGTCCCACAGTCGCGCCGAGGCGTAATAGGGGTGACCTTGCTTTTCATACGTGTCGAGAATGGGCTGTTTAAAAGCCTTTTCTTCGTCTGTCGGCCAGTCTTGATTTTCACGCTCGTATTGGTCGCGTTTTATTTGCGCCATTACCCCAGCCGCTTGCTCGCCGCCCATAACGGAAATACGGGCATTGGGCCACATAAACATAAAGCGCGGGTCGTAGGCGCGGCCACACATGCCGTAGTTGCCGGCGCCGAAGGAGCCGCCGATTAAAACGGTAAGTTTGGGGACTTTGGCGCAGGCCACGGCCATCACCATTTTGGCGCCGTGCTTGGCAATACCGCCGGCTTCGTATTGCTGGCCGACCATAAAGCCGGTGATGTTTTGTAAGAAAATTAGCGGGATTTTGCGCTGGGCACACAGCTCAATAAAGTGCGTGCCTTTTTGGGCCGATTCAGAAAACAGAATGCCGTTATTGGCGACAATGCCTACCGGGTAGCCAAAAATGCGGGCGAAGCCGCAAATTAAGGTGGTGCCGTACAGTGCTTTAAATTCATCAAAGTCTGAGCCGTCAACGACGCGGGCAATAATTTCGCGCACATCATAGGGCTTGCGGCTGTCTTTGGGGATAATGCCGTAGATCTCGTCAGCGGGGTAGGCTGGCTCTTGGCTTGGAGCCACGTCTAAAGACAGGGGCTTGCGACGGTTTAAACGCTTCACTGCATTGCGCGCCAATTGCAGGGCGTGATGATCGTTTTGGGCGTAATGGTCGGCAACGCCAGAGGTGCGGCAGTGCACATCGGCGCCGCCAAGATCTTCGGCGCTGACCACTTCACCTGTTGCGGCTTTGACCAGCGGCGGTCCGGCTAAAAAGATGGTGCCTTGTTCGCGCACAATAATTGATTCGTCAGCCATGGCCGGAATATAGGCGCCACCGGCGGTGCAGCTGCCCATGACCACAGCAATTTGGGGAATGCCCATGGCTGACATATTGGCTTGATTGAAAAAGAAGCGACCAAAGTGTTCCCGGTCTGGAAAGACCTCGTCTTGGCGGGGTAAATTGGCGCCGCCGGAGTCCACCAAGTAAATACAGGGCAGGTGATTTTCCTGGGCAATGGTCTGGGCGCGCAGGTGCTTTTTAACAGTCAGCGGAAAATAACTGCCGCCTTTTACCGTGGCATCATTGGCGATCACCATGCATTCCTGCCCGCAGATTCGGCCGATACCGGTGATGATACCTCCTGCGGCAAGCTCTTCCTCATAGACTTCGTAAGCGGCCAATTGCGACAGCTCCAGGAATGGTGTGCCAACGTCCAGCAAGACGTTGATGCGCTCGCGAGGTAACAGCTTGCCGCGCTCGGTATGACGGCGCTGAGATTTTTCACCGCCACCTAAGGTGGTCGCGGCAACGATCCTTTTTAAGTCGTCGACCTGAGCTTGCATATGCGCCGCGTTTTCAGCAAAGCTGGGGTCGCGGCTATTGATATTGGATTTGAGTACGGTCATTTCCCTTGTGCCTTTTGTTCGCTGGGCGGTTATTAGTTGTGCGTAATTGATTTAAACGGTTTCTTTAAATAATTCGCGACCAATGAGCATGCGGCGAATTTCTGAGGTGCCTGCGCCAATTTCATACAGTTTGGCGTCGCGCAATAATCTGCCCGTGGGAAATTCATTGGTGTAGCCGTTGCCGCCTAAGGTTTGGATGGCCTGCAGCGCCATTTGCGTGGCTTTTTCTGCGGCGTAAAGAATGACGCCAGCGGCATCTTTACGGCTGGCTTCGCCGCGATCACAGGCCCGAGCGACGGCGTATAAATAGGCGCGGCTGGCATTGAGCTCGGTATACATATCGGCGAGCTTGCCCTGCATAAGCTGGAATTCACCAATGCTTTGGCCAAATTGTTTGCGGTCGTGAAGATAGGGTACGACCACGTCCATACAGGCTTGCATAATGCCAGTGGGGCCGCCGGACAAGACGGTGCGTTCAAAATCGAGGCCGCTCATTAAGACCTTAACGCCTTCACCTTCTTTGCCAAGAATATTCTCAGCGGGGACTTTGCAATCTTCAAAGACGAGTTCGCAGGTGTTAGAGCCGCGCATACCGAGTTTGTCGAGCTTTGGCGAGCGGCTAAAGCCGGGGTAATCGCGCTCAACAATAAACGCAGTCATGCCGCGTGGGCCTGCGTCTACATCGGTTTTGGCGTAGATCACATAGGTATTGGCGTCGGGGCCATTGGTGATCCACATTTTATTGCCGTTGAGCACATAGTGATCGCCCTGCTTTTCGGCTTTGAGTTTCATGCTCACGACATCGGAACCGGCATTGGGCTCAGACATGGCCAGCGCGCCGACGTGTTCACCAGAGCAGAGCTTGGGCAGGTATTTTTCTTTTTGAGCTTGGTTGCCGTTTTTGTAAATCTGGTTTACGCAGAGGTTGGAGTGGGCACCGTAGGAGAGGCCCACCGACGCTGAGGCGCGGCTGATTTCTTCCATGGCGATAACGTGAGCCAAATAGCCCATGTCGCTGCCGCCGAATTCTTCGCTAACGGTGATGCCGAGCAATCCCATATCGCCCATTTTGCGCCATAAGTCCATGGGAAAGGCGTTGTCTTTGTCGATGCTCTCGGCGCGGGGCGCGATTTCCGCCTGGGCAAATTGGTAGGTGGCGTCGCGCAACATGTCGATTTCTTCGCCAAGGCCAAAATTCAATGTGGGGTAGGAGTTGCTCATAAGTAGGGTGCCCTTTAATTGAGTATTTTATGTATAGCTGACTTAGCCAGTTTTACTTTGTGTGTTTTGCATTTCTGCGAGTGCCTGAACGCAGCGTTCTTCGGCGTCGTCCAGTTCGGCGAGCATGGCTTCGACGTCGCGCAATTGCTCTTTAAGCAGAACTTGGCGCTCTCGAATCTTATTGATGAGTTTGATGAGCTGGGGGCTGTTGTCGTGCTCGGGCTGGTACATCTCAATAATGTCTTTGCTGTCTTCCAGCGATAAGCCCAGGCGCTTGCCCCGAATAATTAGCTTGAGCTTAATACGGTCTGCGGCGCTGTAAATTCGGGTTTGACCCCTACGCTCAGGATTGATTAGGCCTTTTTCTTCGTAGAAGCGAATGGTGCGAGTGCTTACGTCGAAGTCTGAGGCCAAATCAGAAATGCTAAAAGTCTGCTGGGGCATAAATTAGTTGGCTTTGTGGTTGCGATTTGCCAACTTTACTTCTAGTTTACGTTAACGTCAACTGTGTTGATCTTTTGCTTTGATTTTATTTAGGAAGCAATCAATAGCCCCAAGTGCGCCTGGCTCACTGAGCAGTGGCGCATGTCCGCAGTTTGGTACTTCAATAAACTGCATGTCTGCTTGCTGATCTTGCATTTTGGCGACACAGTCCGAGCTTAAAATATCGGATAATGCGCCGCGAATTAATAATAGGGGGGTGTCGTGAATAAGCCTAAACAGTGGCCATAAATTCGCTGGGGGGGCGTCATTTTGCTGTTGTAAGAGCAGGGCAATACTCGGATCGTAGCTGAGCTCCGGTTGACCCTGGGCGTTCTCGCGGTAAATATTCTTTGTAAATTGTTGCCAGTCGTCGTCGCTAAAGTTTGGGTAGGCGTGGCCAAGCGTCGATTTGGTATTCGCTGCGGCCTCTGCCCAGTTGCGGGCTGAGTTCGGGTTGCTGACATAGGATTTAATACGATCTAAGCCCGCTTGATCGGCCTCGGGGCCGATGTCGTTGAGGGTGGCGGCCACAACGCGTTCTGGCGCCGTGGCAGCTAATACAATCGAAACCAGGCCGCCGAGGGAGGTGCCAATAAATATGGCCGAGCTCAGCTTAAGATCGTCGAGTAAGCAAATCATATCGCTGGCGTAGGTGGCGGGGTGATAATTTCTGGGGTTGCTGTCGTAATCGGAATTGCCGCGTCCGCGCAGATCAACCGCAATAATGCGATAGCGCACAGCTAAGTGCTCGCACAGCGGCGCGAAGTCGGCGGAATTGCGGGTGAGTCCCGGAATACAGATGATGGTTTGCTCGGCGTTGGCAAGGCCGTATTGGCGGGCGTAAAGACGCAGGCCGTCGCTGCTTTGATACCAGTAGTCGCTGTAATTTTGCATTGGCTATGGCTCGGAAAAAGGTGAGTCAGGGTGCTTAAAAGTAAGTTATGGGGTCTTGGTCACTACTGGCCAAGACCCTTTTAAGCTTGCTTTAAAATGCGTAGGCCAGGCTGGCGGTCCAGGTTCTTGGCGCGCCGTAAAAAGCGAGTTCACCAGAGCCGAGGTTATAACCGCCGGTTTTGTATTCCTTATCTTCAATATTTTTTACGTGCAGGCCAACTGTCCAGTGCTCGTCAGTGGAATACCAGTTGGCGCCTGCGTCGAGCAAGGTGTAAGACTTATCTTGGTCACAGCTGCACACCACATTGTTAAAGTTTCTGGAGGCGTCGCGGTAAGAAGCGGCGGTGTTAAGGGCAATGCTGCCGGCGTCACCGAGGTCGCGCTCGTAATTGATCGCGAACTGGCCGGTCCAGTCAGGCGCATTGAGCATTTCCCAGCTGTCGGACACATCTGTGCCGCCGGAAATAACCTCGGTTAGCTCGGCGTTCATGTGGCCAACAGCGAGTGAGGTGCTGATGTTACTGGTGACTTGGAATAAGGCTTCCAGTTCAGCGCCCTGGATTTCTGCGGTACCGGCGTTAACCACGTCAGAGGAGAAGAATACCGGTGCGGGTTGGGCGGTTTGTACAGTCAGCTGCATGTCGGTGTAGTCCATGCTAAACACGGTGAAATTTAGGCGCAGGCGGTCATGCCACAGCTGTGATTTTATCCCGGCTTCAAGAGTTTCAACGGTCTCAGGGTCGTAGCCCTGGGCGACATTGGGGTTGGTGGTGGCGTTGCCGCGCATATCAAAGCCGCCAGACTTAAAGCCTTCGGCGTAGCTAATATAGAGCATTACGTCGTCGTTCATGCGCCAGTCGAGTTTGATGGAGGGGCTGAGTTCGCTCCAGTTTTTATCGGCTTCTTTGTCGCTAATATCGGTGGCTATAGATAGCAGGGTATCGTTGCTGGGGGAGCCGTAGGTAAAGCTACTACCTTGGGTCTGGGTATAGGGTGAGGAATTAGTGGTGTTATAGGCGTAGCGCTTGATATTGGAGTTTTTGTCATCCTTGGTTAAGCGTAGGCCTGTGGTGAGGGTCAAATCGTCGAGAATGTCGTAGCTAATATTGAAGTAGGCGGAGCTGCTTTCGGTGTCGACGTCGCCGCCAATGGCCAGATCATAATGCTCACCATCCATATAGGGAGTGCCGCCCAAACCGTTTAACACCACATCAAAAGCGCCCGCTGAGTTACCGGTAAAGTAGTACAAGCCGGCAACCATGGCGATGCGATCAATGCTGTAATTGACTTGCAGCTCATGGGACTTTTGATCGTCGGTGTATTTGGCGGGTACGTCAAAGGCGTCGAGGGGAGTGCCGTCAAAGTCGATGAACTGCTGGGTTTCACCTTCGCGCTTAGCAAATACATATTTCAAACTAGTATTGTCGTTTAGCTGGTATTGGGCTGTGAGCGAGAAACCGCTGTTTTCGACGTTAGAGAGATGCGTTGTGCCGCAGGCGCCGTCAAAGGGATTGCTCGACCGCGTAAAAGGCTGGCCGTTGGCGGGGTGAGTTAAGGTGCTTGGGTTAGACTGCGAGCCACAGGGCTGATTGGAGTTGTCGTCGGTGCGATCGCCAGCAAGACGAATAAACAGCTCATCGCTTGGGGTGTATTCCATGCTAACGCGCGCGACTAAAACGTCTTTATTGTAATTCTCTTCACTGGCACTGTAGTTGCCAATATTAATGTCGTAACCGGTGTCGACGCTGCCGTAGCCGTCGCGTTCCATTCTGGCGATGGCGGCGCCGATATAGAGTTCATTATCAATAATGGGAAGTTGCGCTGAAATGTTCACATCTTGTTGGTCGTAAGCGCCGGTCGCGACGGTGATTTTACCCTCGGCTTCGCCAGTCATTCGGCGAGTAATGTATTTAATTGCGCCACCTACAGTGTTTTTACCGTAGAGCGTACCTTGAGGGCCGCGTAAAACTTCAATACGCTCTACGTCGAATACATCCATTACAGCGGCTTGTGGCCTGGCGTAGTAAACGTCGTCGACATAGACCCCAACGCCGGGTTCAAAGCCCCAGAGCGGATCTTGCTGGCCAACCCCGCGAATATAGGCGGTGAGGGTGGAGTTGGTGGCGCGACTAGCCCGAAACTGCGTGTTGGGCACACTCTTTTCCAGTTCTGTAATAGTGTTAATACCCTTGCTTGCCAGTTCTGTGGCAGTAAAGGCGGTGATGGAAACCGGTACTTCTTGGAGGTTTTGTTCTCGTTTTTGAGCAGTAACCAGTACTTCTTCTAAAGTTATTGCTGCGCCTTGTTGCGACCACGCTGGGTTGTGGTATGTGGCCGCCGCGCTGCTTATCGCGATTAACATAGCTATCCGCTTTTTGTCATTTCTTATATTTATCATGGGGCACCTGCGTTAGGTTTATGATTATGAATTAGTGCGGTGTAGATTTCTCAGCTTTAACTCAACAAGTGTTGAATTTGCAGTTGAGGTTATTCAACATTTGTTGAAAAGTCAATATGGCTAAAGCGAAATTATTTTTTTCTTTGGAGGAAATGGAGCAAGCCGAGTCCTGTGAGGGTGTATACGCAGGAACCAATAATCGCGTAACTGGCTGACACCGCAGGGTTGGCGACGCCGCCAAATAAGTTGAAGTAGAAGTGGCTTAGCAGCGCAATAAACGAGGCGCTAGCAATCAGTGGCAAGGGTAGCTTTTTACGTATCAGTACACCGAATAGCATTGGCACCAGAGATGCAGCCGCAAGGCCGTACACACCCTTTTGCGCGAATAATCCAATAAGTGGCGGCGGATTCCACGCTAATAGTAGACCGATGATACCCACCGCGATTAGCGTCCATCGCGACCAGGCGAGTCCGTTATTTTGGCTCTTGCTCAGTGGTGTGACAATGTCATTAACCACCATTGCTGACAGAGACACAAGAATGCCGTCTAAGGTGCTCATGCCTGCCGCGAGTAGGGTAATAAAAATAAATACTAAGGTGATTTCGCCGAGGGGGCTGCCGGTGAACTCATGTAACAAGTATTCTCTTACCACGGTGTCTTGAGTGGGGATCTCCAGGCCAGCGAGACGGGCGTAAAAGCCGACCATTAAAATTAAAGTAAAGAGGGTGCCGACAATAACGGTGGTGCCAATAAATTTACCAATGTCGGCTTCGCTGCGTAAATACAGCACCTTGGTTAAAATATGAGGCTGGAGCATTAGCGCAAAAGTAACAATAAAGCCGCCGCCAAACACCGAGAAAAAGTCGTAGTAAAGATTGCTTTCTGGATTGAGCGCGGCGCCGTAGCCTGGGCTGATGCCGCGCAAGGCGCCTAAAATATCGCCATTAAAATAGTGGAAACCTTGAATAAATAGTAACAAGGTCACGATGATCATCATGATTCCCTGCAGAGTGTTCGTATAGGCATGGGCGTAGGTGCCGCCCATTAATACGTAAGAAAATACAAACACCAGTACCACGATCAGGGCGGGCTTTTGTTCAATTGGGAATATACCCGTCATGAGCAGGCTGCAGCCAACTAAAATCAACACTACAAAGCTGATCGATAATAAATTTATAAAGGCAAAGAACAGACTAAAGCCGCGATGGTGATAGCGATGGTATATCCACTGGGGAATAGTCAGCGCCTTGCTTTCCTCGCCTAAGCGCAAAAAGCCTCGGGACAAAACAATAAACGCGGTAAGTATTCCCGCCGAGCCTGCGACGCCGTAGTGGAGGTAGGCAGACAAACCGTGGGCATAGACAAAGCCAGGGTTAATAACAAAGGTTGCCGTTGACGCGATGGAGGCGGCGAGGGTAATGCCAATGAGGTAGGGGCTCATGTCTTTATTGCCAATGGCGAAACCACTGATGTCTTTTGTGCGGCGCATCCCTATCCAAGAGAGTCCATAAACCAGTATCACGTAAGCGCCAGTCAGCACATATTTAAAGACTTCTGCCGAATTCATGTAATATCCGTCTTGTATTTTAATTATTCGTGAGCCACTATATTCAACGCTTGTTGAAAAAACAAGCGCGGCTTTTAAAACAGATTTATTTGCAGGCCAGTGGCGTAAGACACGTCGTTTCAAATAGACCGAATTGTCGCTGGTGCTTGGGGTGTAACAATGAATAAAAAAGACAGCGGGCTAAAAAGCGAGCGCATTCTTGATGTGGCGGAAGAGCTGTTTGCCCTGCATGGCTTCGATGGCGTAACCATGCGCCAGATTTCGACGGGCGCCAATGTCGATGTTGCGCTGGCCAGTTATCACTTTGGTAAGAAGCTGGATTTGTTCTACGCGGTGTTTCATCGCCGCGCAGAGTTATTGGGCAATACCCGTCGCGAAGTCCTACGCAATAGCCTGCAAGCTGCCAGCGGTCAGCCGCAAACCTTGGAGCAAATTATCGAGGCTTTTCTCTTGCCATTGAAATTTGCGCAGGAGAGCGGCGACCCCGGTTGGAAAAATTACATGGCGCTATTGGCTTATGTAATGACCTCGCCGGTTTGGAGCAAAACCTTGATGAAGGATAACTTTGATAAGCATGTCGGCGAGTTTATTGAGGCATTGAAAGTAATTTTTCCTAAGGCGCGGGAAGCGGATCTGCACTGGTGTTACCACTATGTGTCTGGCGCCCTTGCATTAACCTTGGCCCAAACCGGGCGAATTGATCGCCTGTCTGGGGGTAAGTGCCAGTCTTCCGATTTTGAAACAGCGTATCAACGCATGATCCCCTTCATGGCAGCGGGTTTTAGGGCTGTGTGCGGTAAAGAGACAATAATTAAAAACAGGTGAGCAATGAGAAAGAGAACCGCGTTAGTCACTGGCGCCGCCAGTGGTATAGGCTTGGCGATATGCAGTGATTTAGCCCAGCGAGGCTATGCAGTGTGGCTGAGTGATAGCCAGTATGAGGCGGCGGAGGGCGCTGCAAAAAACTTGCGGGGTCAAGGCTTTGCTGTAAACGCCTTAAAGCTTGATGTAACGAGCGAAACGGATATAGCGCAGGCGGTGGCGAGTCTTGAGGCCGCCGGTGGCTATGCCGATATATTGGTGAATAACGCCGGTATTCAACATGTGGCTAGGCTAGAAGACTTTCCGGTAGATCGCTGGAAACTAATCACGGAAATCTTGCTTATTGGCCCTGCAATGCTCAGTCGCGCCCTGCTGCCCTTAATGCGTCGCCATAATTTTGGCCGCATCATTAATGTCGGTTCCATTCACTCCTTGGTGGCATCTCCCCACAAAAGCGCCTATGTTGCAGCCAAGCATGGTTTGCTGGGCTTTTCTAAAGTTGTGGCGCTGGAAACCGCAGATCAAAACATCACCATTAACACGCTGTGCCCTTCCTATGTAAAAACGCCGCTTGTCGAGCGTCAAATTGCCAGCCAGGCCAAGGTTCACGGTATTTCCGAAGCCGACGTCATCAACAAAATCATGCTTGAGCCAATGCCTAAAAAGAGTTTTATTGAAATGGATGAGCTAAGCGGCGCGGTAAATTACCTTATTAGTGATGCTGCGAGAAATATGACTGGCCAAGAGTTGGTCTTGGATGGCGGGTGGACTGTGAAGTAGCTATCTGTGTTAAGGGCTGAATAGCGATGTTAACGTCGTGACGCGAATATCATGCCACCTCAGATCACACCGTTTAGTGACGGTGACAAGATAATTGCCCTAGAAATGCGCTATACTGGTCGATCCAACTCCCGTTTTATTGATAACAGAGTTAATCAGCTCGCAAGGGTGGACACTTTGTCGCATATTAGCTTTGTAAGGATCCTATTGTAATGCAAGATAAAATCACCCTAATACTCGATTATCTGAACGAAAATCAGACCCGTTGCAGCAATAGTGCCGCAGCTAAAGCATTAGGTATTACCGCCCCTGAATTAAAGAAGCTGTTGGGTACGCGCAGACCTGAAACCTCTTGGCTCGTTAACGCCGGAACAGGCGAGCCTGCAGGTTATTCTGATGAAGAAAAACACGATGAGCTTTACCGTGTTAGCCGTATTATTAAATCTGCAGAAGTGCTGACACGGAATTTAGATTTATAAAAAGAGCGTCGCTAGGAGTCTTTCACGGCGCCTACAGCTCGCAGTGGCTCGCGATGGCTTTCCAGGAAAATTTGAAATCGTCGAGCTGCTTAGTGTAAATGGCGTAGACAAAAGCCAATTAATTTTTCGTCGTTGTGTGCCGCGATATTACCGAAGCCACGGCTTTGCGTAATTGGGTGGCGACGATAGCAGGCAATATCCGCTGTAATCTGCACCGCACGCTCAAACATTTATGCCGCACTACGCCGCAGAGATGGACTCCTGCCTTCGCAGGAGTGACGATATAGTCACGCCCAGGATCCACGTGCGAGTCATACCTGCGTAGGCAGGTATTTATTCGCAATGTCTAAGCTTTGTCGAGTTTGAATACTACTGTTCAATTCACGTGATACAGCGTTGCAGCGATTCTAATTTTTGTGAGGCTACGAATTTATTCGTGCGTCGCGGCGCCCCCCTAAAATACGCTTGTGCACCGGTAAGAATTCGACGCTGCCGATAAAATAGCGTGTGAGGAGGCCTGTATAGGCTTTGTCGTCACCGAGGGAGCGGTTCACCGCTTGCGCGCAAGTCGACGCGGTTGACAGGCTGCCTTAGCGCCCGTCTGGGATAGCGATGTCTAAGCCCAGCAAATCAATCGCGACCGCTTCCGCAACCTTGATGCCGTCGATCCCCGCCGACAAAATTCCCCCCGCATAACCTGCGCCTTCACCAGCAGGGTAGAGGCCTTTGGTATTGAGGTTTTGGTAGTCGCGGCCGCGTTTAATGCAGATTGGCGACGATGTGCGGGTTTCAATGCCGGTGAGAATCGCGTCGTTCATGGCAAACCCCTTGATCTGTTTGTCAAAGGCTGGAATGGCTTCGCGAATAGCGGCATTGGCAAAATCGGGCAGGGCGAGGCTTAAATCGCCGAGGCTCACGCCGGGTTTGTAGGAAGGAATGACTTTGCCCAATTCGGTAGAGGGCGTGTTGCGTAGATAATCGCCCACCAGTTGAGCGGGCGCATTATAGTTTTCGCCGCCCAATTGATAGGCTAAGCGTTCGAGCTTGCGTTGCAAGTCGATGCCCGCCAGTACGTGCTCGGGATAGTCTTTGTCAGGTTCAATGCCCACCACAATCGCAGAGTTGGCATTGCGTTCGTTGCGGGAGTATTGCGACATGCCGTTGGTAACCACGCGGCCTTCTTCCGATGTGGCGGCAACCACGGTGCCGCCGGGGCACATGCAAAAGCTGTAGACGCTGCGGCCATTTTTACAGTGATGAACCAACTTGTAATCGGCGGCCCCAAGTATAGGGTTGCCAGCGTTGTCGCCAAAGCGGGCGGCGTCGATTACCGATTGCGGGTGTTCAATACGAAAGCCAATGGAGAAAGGCTTGGCTTCAAGGTAAACCCCCTGCGCTAAGAGCATTTCAAAGGTGTCGCGGGCGCTGTGACCCACTGCCAAAATAATGTGGCGGCTGGCGAGGTGACTGCCGTCGGCAAGCGTGACGCCGCTGACTTGGCCTAACTCACCATCGCTTGTCTCGCGATGTAGGGCTTCTACCTTGCTATTAAAGCGAATCTCGCCGCCCAGGCGGGTGATCTCGGCGCGGATATTTTCCACCATTTTGACGAGCTTGAATGTGCCTATATGGGGCTTGCTGACCATCAGGATTTCTTCTGGCGCGCCAGCCTTAACAAACTCGGTCATTACCTTGCGACCGAGAAAGCGGCGATCTTTAACTTGGCTATAAAGCTTGCCGTCTGAGAACGTGCCTGCGCCGCCTTCGCCGTATTGCACATTCGACTCGGTGTTGAGCTTGCGTTCCCGCCACAGTCCCCAGGTGTCTTTGGTGCGCTGGCGCACATCCTGACCGCGATCAAGCACAATCGGTTTTAAGCCCATTTGCGCTAGGACTAACGCTGCCAAAATTCCGCAGGGGCCAAAGCCAATCACAATGGGCCGCTGTTGCTCGGGGCCAGGAAAGTTGCTGGGGGCATGACCCACAAAGTGATATTGGGTGTCGGGGCTGGGGCCGATAAAGGATTTGCCAGAAAACTGGGCCAAGACGCGTTGCTCGGCGGCCGGGCTAAGCTCAATGTCTAATAAATAGATAAGTAGGATGTTGTGCTTTTTTCTGGCGTCGTAGCTGCGCTTGAATATATGGAGGCGGAGTAGTTCATGTTCCGCCACAGCCAGCTTATTGAGTACGGCGCTGCGTAGTTCGGTGTCATTGTGGTGTAGGGGCAGTTTGATGTCGGTGAGTCTGAGCATGAACGCAGTGTATTTCCGGTTTTGTCTTTAAGCGCGGGATTTTATCACGATTGTGGGTTTGACGTGCTTGAGCAATGGCTCAAACTTAATTACGTGCAATGAATTAACAAACGAGGCCAGCGCTATACCCTGATGACCACGCCCACTGGAAGTTGAAACCACCTAAATGACCGGTCACGTCCAATACTTCACCAATAAAATACAGGCCAGCTTGGGATTTCACTTCCATGGTTTTGGAGCTGATCGCATCTGTATCTACGCCGCCGCGGGTGACTTCGGCGGTGCGATAGCCTTCTGTTGCCGAGGGCTTGAGCCGCCAAGTGTGAAGTTTTTCGGCAATGGCTGAAAGCTGTTTGTCGCTGTAGCCGGCGAGAGCCTGGTCGGCGCTATCAGCCCACCAGAGGGTTTGCAGTTCTGTTACCAAGCTTTTAGATAGCTTTTGTGCAAGCACCGTGCGCAATAAGCTTTTACCTTGCTGCTGCTTTGCGCTGAGTAGCCAGTCTGCGGCGTTGATGCTGGGCAGTAGATCGATGACTATTTCGTTGCCGGGGTGCCAGTAATTAGAGATTTGCAGTATCGCGGGGCCACTGATGCCGCGATGGGTAAAGAGCAGGTTTTCGGAGAAACTACGTTGATTACAGCTCACCTCGACTTCTAGTGCGAGCCCCGAAAGGCGCTCACATAGAGGCTTCATTGCATCGCTGAACATAAAGGGCACCAAGCCTGCTTGGCGTTCAGTGAGGGCAATACCGAATTGATTCGCAATGTCGTAGCCTAAACCACTACCGCCGAGGCTGGGGATGGATAGCGCGCCGGTGGCGACGACAAGTGAGTGGCACTCGAGCTTTAATGGCGTTTGGCCTTGGTGTAGGGCGATTTGATAACGGCTGCGTCGGTCCTCGGGCTGATGCTTGTCGGAGTGGGCACGTTCGGGCAGTGGCGATATTTTATCGATGCTGCAGTGACTGCGGATTTCTGCACCAGCATGCGCGCATTCATCCAACAGCATATTAAGGATGTCTTTGGCGGAATCAAGGCAAAATAATTGGCTGTGCTTGCGCTCTTCATAGGGGATGCCGTAACGCTCGACCATGCTGATAAAGTCCCACTGGGTGTAGCGGGTAAGTGCGGCCTTGCAAAAATGGGGGTTGGCAGAGATAAAGTTGTCGGCTTCTACAAAGTGGTTGGTGAAATTGCAGCGTCCGCCGCCGGACATCAGGATTTTTTTGCCGACTTTATTGGCTTTTTCTAAGACTAATACCCGTCGGCCACGCTGGGCAGCAGTCAGCGCACACATTAAGCCCGATGCGCCTGCACCAAGAATGATCACGTCGAAGTGGTTGGAGGCAAATTGCACGGCAGCGGTGTCACTTTTATAGAGGGTATTTTGGCGCGCAGTATAGCGGGAAATAAGGCAGCGGGCATAACTGTGGCCTAGGCTGCTATTGTCTGGCTAGTATTTGCGGCCACTAGCGCTATACTGCGCCGGTTACAGCGCTGGCCTATTAATTTTTTATCAATTTAGTCGGAATTGCGCTAAGCTGGTGCAATTATTGCTAGCACAACGGCAGTCATTTCAGTTTCTGAATCTCAGTCAGCTCAAGTGATACCCATTACTTAAATATTCTATAAGGCGAGGTCACCTTAATGAGTCGCAATCAAGCGCGCGTTCAAGCTATTTCCCAGATTACTAATCGTACGCCTAAAGCCGTTACGATGCCTGAGCCACTCAGTAAAATCTGGGCAAGCGATGTTTTCAATCTTGCAAAGATGGAGCAGTGTCTTTCTAAGAATGCTTTTAAAGCAGTGAAAAAGACCGTGCAAACCGGCGCACCGCTTGATGCGGCGACGGCAGATGTAGTTGCCGCGGCTATGAAAGACTGGGCGACCGGCAAAGGTGTTAAGTTTTTCTCGCATATTTTTTACCCGATGACCAACGCCACGGCTGAAAAGCACGACGGCTTTATTATTACCAACTCTGAAGGTCATGCGATCACCGAGTTTACCGGCAGCTTGTTGATTAAGGGTGAGCCCGATGGCTCCTCTTTCCCCAACGGCAGCTTGCGGATGACCAATGCGGCGCGTGGTTACACAGCGTGGGATCCAACGAGCCCAGCGTATATCATGCACACCGAAAACGGCTCTACCTTGATGATTCCAAGCGTATTTATGAGCTGGACCGGTGAAGCATTAGACAAGAAAATCCCTTTGCTTCGCTCTAACTCGGCCTTGGATAAGGCCGGTCAGCGCGTGTTGGCGCTGATGGGCGAAACGGAAATCGCGACCTTGAATTCCAGCTGTGGTGCTGAGCAGGAATACTTCCTGATCGACGCTAACTTCGCCGCTAGTCGCCCTGATCTGAGCATGGCAGGCCGCACCTTATTTGGCGCTTCACCTGCTAAAGGTCAGCAGTTTGACGACCACTATTTCGCTGCAATCCCTGAGCGTGTCCAGGTTTTCATGCAGGACTTGGAAGACAAGCTTTATAAGCTGGGCATTCCGGCAAAAACGCACCATAACGAGGTGGCACCCGGTCAGTTTGAAATCGCGCCCTATTATGAGGCAGCGAACATCGCTTCTGATCATCAGCAAATGCTGATGACCCTGTTAAAACTGACTGCTAAGCGTCATGGCTTTGTATGTTTACTGCACGAAAAGCCCTTTGCTGGCGTAAACGGCTCAGGTAAGCACGTAAACTGGTCGGTTGGTAACGCAACTCAGGGTAATTTGCTGGATCCAGGCAGCACGCCACACGACAATATTAACTTCCTGCTCTTTTGTGGTGCAGTAATTCGCGGGGTGCACCTTTATGGACCACTTTTGCGTGCCGTTATCGCTTCTGCGTCGAACGATCACCGTTTGGGTGCCAACGAAGCACCTCCAGCGATCCTTTCTGTTTACTTGGGTGACCAGCTTGAGCGTGTTTTTAATGACATCAAAGAAGGTAAGTTACTGAAGTCAGAAGTGGGTGGCCTTATGGATCTGGGTTTGAGTCAGATTCTGAAGTTTGAGCGCGATCCTGGTGACCGTAACCGCACTTCGCCATTTGCCTTCACCGGTAACCGTTTTGAGTTCCGTGCTGTGGGTTCTTCTGCCTCGGTTTCGGGTCCCTTGGTTGCTATGAATACCATGCTGGCCGACTCACTGAACTGGATTGCGGATCAGTTAGAGACTGAATTAGCTGCGGGTACCAATGTCGCTGAAGCGGCGATCAAAGTACTTAAAGTGCTGATGGAAAAACACAGCAATGTTATTTTTGGTGGCGACGGTTACTCTGCTGAATGGCACCGCGCTGCAGTAGAAGATCGTGGCTTGAAAAATCTGCCAACGACCGCTGATGCGCTACCGTACTTGCGTGACGAGGCGATTGTTAAGCTGTTCTCAAGCACCGGTGTATTCACGCCTGTTGAGCTAGAAAGCCGCTTCGAAGTTTACTCAGAGCAGTACCTGCTAGCGATTGAGGTAGAGGGTAAGTTAGTGGTTGATATGGCCACAACGAGTATTTACCCCGCGGCTGTCGAGTACCTGTCGCAGCTGACGACCACCAGCACTGCAATGTCGTCCTTGGGTATCAAACTAGATAACAGTGTGGCGACCGCAGTAGCGAATGAAGCCAATGCCATGATGGCTGCAGTAGCGACGTTGAATGCCGCTTTGGCTGTTCATGACTTTGAGTCAACTGAGGCGCATATGCAGTATGCGGCGGGCACTTTGCGCAGCTTAATGTTAGAAGTGCGCGAGCATGCTGACGCCCTTGAGGGCTTGGTTGCAGATGATCTTTGGCCGCTGCCTAAATATGCCGAAATGCTGTTTGTGAGATAAGTGTTTCCGTCACTGCGGTGGCGGTTTTACACTGATAAAAAGCCCTCGTACGAGGGCTTTTTTGTATCTGGCGTTTGGGCCGCTTTACTTTAATAATTTAGGTGTGCGAATAATGTGTCGCAGAGTATGCGCGCATTCGTCGCATCTGAGCCATTTTGCCGGGAGATTCTAAACACTTCTATTTAGCGGCGATTTATTATGAAAATAATTATAAAAAACAGATGATTACAGTGATTTCTCAGGTCGTCTAAACGGAGGATGGTGCGGCGTGGGGGCATGTGTGAGAATTTTTCACCATGCTAAGTCCATTGCGATCAGAGTTTAATCAGGAGAATTACCATGAGTCAGCCAGCGCCAGTGTCGCGTCAGCCGCATATTATTGAAGCGGCAGAATTACCTGACCGCTATGCGCGTGGTTGGTATTGCCTCGGCTTGGCCAGTGAATATACCAGCACACCCGTTAAGCTCAACTATTTTGGCACGCGTTTGGTTGCCTATCGCGGTGAAGATGGCGAAATGCATGTGCTAGACGGCTATTGCCCGCATATGGGGGCAGACCTGAGCGAAGGTTGTGTCGAGGGTAATTCGATCCGCTGCCCATTCCATGCTTGGCGCTGGGGTGCTGACGGCGTCTGTGATGATATTCCCTACGCTAAGCGTATACCTGCCAAGGCCGTGATTCGCTCATACCCCACCTTGGAAGAAAATCACTTGCTGTTTATGTGGTTTGATCCTGAAGGGAATCCGCCGATCGAAGAACAGCGCCCGCCGCGTATTGATGACGTATTCAGCGACGAGTGGACAATTTGGCAAATGGATGTGATGAGCATTAATACTAATGCGCGTGAGCTGATTGATAATATGGCTGACGTCGCCCATTTTGGCCCAATACATGGCGCGCCAATTAAAGAGTTTAAAAATATTGTTTACAAACACACCTACTGCCAGCAGTTAACCGGTGGTTCTGAGTTGCTAGCTGAAGATGGTGAATTGCAGTCAGAGGCGACTTACCACGGCCCCGCGTATATGAACACGTATATGACTGGGCAGGTCGAGGGTATGGAGGTCGCGTCACGTTTGCTAGTGACGCATGTGCCGATTGATCTGAATAGTTTTGATTTGCGGTTTGGTGTTGCCGTGAAGAAAATTGCGGGCATGAGCGATGAACAAAATAATGAAATGGCGCGCCAGTATACGGAGCAGAATCGCACGGCCTTCTTTCAAGATGTACATATATGGCATACCAAAACGCGAGTCGACAATCCGGTACTGTGTGATGGCGATGGCCCGATAAATCGCCTACGTCAGTGGTATCAACAGTTTTACGTTAATGTTGCTGACGTGCCGGAAGTATTTGCCGAGCGTCGTGAATATGTGGTGGATTACGCGCTGCGCAATACCTAAACAGCGTGGCTCGCCAGCTTTGATAATAAAGGAATAAATGATGGATGTTCGCAGCTTAGGTTATGTTGTTATTGAATCGACTAATCCCTCGGAATGGCTGGATTACGGTACAAATATACTGGGGTTGATGAACGTGCCGAGTGACGACGGTAGCGTCTACCTTAAGATGGATCAGCGGCCTTATCGCTTTGCCATAGTGAAAGCGGAACAAAACCGCCTTCGTTACTGCGGTTGGGAGCTAGCCGACGAAGCCGGCTTTAAACAAGCAAAGGAAGAATTGCAGGCCGCGGGTATTGAATTCACTGAAGGATCTGCTGCCCGTGCCAAATCGCGTCGCGTGCGCGGTTTAATTCAGTTGCAAGACCCCTCCGGCAACGAGCTAGAGTTGTATTGGGGTGGCGAGCTGGATTACGGCAAGTTTATTTCACCCCAGGGAATCTCTGGCTTTGAAACAGGCTTTAACGGTGATATGGGCTTTGGTCATGCCGTATTGCCAGCGTCCAAGCTGGCTGAGACCCACGCTTTTTACACCGACGTTTTGGGTTTTGGCGACAGCGATTACATGCATTTTCACTTTTCGCCTGACCCGAACGATCCGGGTCAAGGCTTGAATTTTATGCATGTTAATAATCCGCGTCACCACAGCTTAGCGCTATATGAAGATGCGGCGAACCCAGTTGCTTGTGTGCATTTGATGCTCGAAGTTACTGACGTAGACGAAGTTGGGTATTGTCTTGATCGCGTTCAGGCAGCCGGTATCCCGATAGTGTCTAGCTTAGGCCGACACACCAACGACAATATGCTGTCCTTTTATATGGCGACGCCTGCTGGGTTTGCAATGGAATTCGGCACCGACGGTCTACAAATGAATTGGGAAGGCTTTACGCCAACGGTAACGAGCTTGCCGAGTTTGTGGGGTCACAAATTTAATATGCCCGACGCTTAAACCACAAGTATTAAGGCCTAGCGAAAGCAGCACCCTGTGGTGCAATTGAAGATAATGACAGGAGATACAGTATGGGCGAAGCGCAAGCTAAAGACGCAGCCAAGAGCTCAATCGTTGCCGAGATGATGGCTGCTATAACCGCGATGCAACCGCGTTTGCGCGAGCGCGCGGCAGAGACTAAAGCATTGCGCAAAGTGCCGCAGGCTTCAATTGATGAATTGCAGGAGCTGGGCTTTTTCTTGGCTTTACAGCCAAAGCGTTACGGCGGTTTGGAATTGTCTCCCCAAGATTTTTTCCGTATGCAAATCGCGCTCGCAGAAGCCTGTATGTCGACGGCTTGGGCCAGCGGTATTATCGCGGTGCACGCGTTTCAAATAGCGGTGATGGATGATCGTGCCCAGCAAGCTATTTGGGGCGATAATATTCATACACGCGTTTCATCGTCTTATGCGCCAATGGGTAAGGTCACTGTTGTCGACGGCGGCTTTAAACTGAGTGGCCGCTGGGGTTGGTCTAGTGGTAGCGATCACTGCACATGGGCGCTATTGGGCGCGATAATTCCTGGCGACGGTTACCGCACATTCCTTGTTCCCAAGGGGGATTATCAGATTATTGATACCTGGCGGTCGATGGGCTTAGAGGGTACGGGCAGTAATGACATAGAGGTGAAAGATGCCTTTGTTCCCGATTATATGACCCATAAACAGAGCGACGGCTTTGCCTGTACGAATCCAGGACAGGCGGTAAACACAGCGCCTTTATATCAATTACCCTGGGCTCAAACCTTTATTCGCGTGGTTTGCACGCCAGCGATTGGCGCGTGTAAGGCCGCGGTTGAACTGTATAAACATGCGGTACTGAACAAGGCCAGCGGCGACCCAACTAAGCTCGCCGGTGATACTCAGGTGCAAGAGCGTATTGCTGCAGCGGTGAATGGCATTGACGAAATGGAAGCGCTGTTATTCCGCAACTTCGATGCCATGATGGCCTTAGCCGAAGCCGGGCAGCCGGTGCCCGTGGAAGATAGGGTGCGTTACCGCTACCACGCCTCTTTAGTGATTAGTAAAAGTATTGCCATTGTCGACTCCCTGTTTGAAGTAGCTGGCGGCCAGTCAGTATTTCTAGGTAGCGAGATCCAGCAGCGATTTTTAGATATCCACACTGCTAGAGCGCATGTTGCCAATAACCCCACCAGCTTTGCGCGTAATTTAGGTGGCGTTGATTTGGGCATGGATAACGGCGATTACTTCGTTTAAACCTGATGTGAGTTAGTTTTAAAACCCGGCATTGCCGGGTTTTTTTATGTCTGAATAAACGGCGGTATGTCTTTGCTGCTAAAACTGATCGTGCGATATGTCGCTGTCGCAAGGTGAGGGGTGTAACATAGGGCTTTAACTTACTATTTATTTAAAGGATAGCGGTTTTCATGCGTCGTACTAAAATTGTGGCCACGGTCGGACCCGCTTGTGATTCTCGCGAAGTGCTCGCTGAGATGATTAGCGCCGGGGTGAATGTATTTCGGTTGAATTTCTCCCACGGCAACGGCGATGAGCATCGCGCGCGGGCGCTGTTAATCCGTGAATTGGCAGAAGAGGCTAAGTGCTTTGTGGGAATATTGGGTGATTTGCAAGGCCCGAAAATTCGGCTGCGCAAATTAGCCGTTGATCCCGTGGAGCTGAAAAAGGGCACGGAAGTGATTTTGGACACCGAGCTGGCCGACGGTGAGGGCAGTGACTATCACCTCGGTGTCGATTACGAACCCTTGGCGCGC
The DNA here is from genome assembly GCF_001586255.1 of Zhongshania aliphaticivorans. Taxonomy (NCBI): domain Bacteria; kingdom Pseudomonadati; phylum Pseudomonadota; class Gammaproteobacteria; order Cellvibrionales; family Spongiibacteraceae; genus Zhongshania; species Zhongshania aliphaticivorans. The sequence goes on along the minus strand of NZ_CP014544.1, from coordinate 2,715,886 downwards.
TCGGTGACGGCGGGTGATACGCTGCTGCTAGACGATGGCCGCTTGCGTTTGCTGGTAGATCGGGTTGTCGGAGAAAAAGTACATTGCCGCTCCGAAAGCGTAGGCAAGCTGCATTCCCGTAAAGGCATTAATCGTTTGGGCGGCGGCCTGTCGGCACCCGCGCTGACCGACAAAGATATGGAAGATATTAAACTTGCGGCTGATATCGGCCTCGATTTTATTGCGGTGTCCTTTCCCAGTAGCGCAGAAGATATTATCGATGCTCGTCAAAAGCTTGAGGCGGCGGGTTGCTTTGCCCATATTATTGGCAAAATCGAACGCGCCGAAGCGGTGGCAAATGACGAACATCTCGATGATCTGATTCGCGCCTGCGACGGTGTAATGGTGGCACGGGGTGATCTGGGCGTAGAAATTGGCGACGCCAGTTTAATTGGCTTGCAAAAGCATATTATCAAGCGGGCGAGGGTTTTGAATCGGCCGGTGATTACTGCAACGCAGATGATGGAGTCTATGATTAGTTGCCCGGTTCCAACCCGCGCCGAAGTGTTTGACGTTGCCAACGCGGTATTGGACGGCACTGACGCCGTTATGCTGTCGGCCGAAACGGCTTCCGGTATGTATCCGGTAGAGACGGTTAAGGCAATGGCGCGCAATTGCGAAGGCGCGGAATTGTACCCCTCGGCGAGGAAATCAAGTTATCGAATTGAGCGTAAATTTGATTCTGTAGAAGAAACTGTGGCTATGAGCGCTGTTTACGCAGCAAACCATCAGGTCGGTGTAAAGGCGATTGTGTCGATGACAGAAACCGGGCGCACGGTTTTGTTGATGTCGCGCTTAACCTCGGGAATTCCTATTTTCGCTTTTAGCCGAAACCCGGCAACCTGTAATCGCGTGAGTTTGTATCGTGGCGTATATGCGATATCCAGCCCGGCCGCGGGAATTGAAATTGCAAGCTGTGTTGAAAAAATTCAGGCGCGGGGCCATGTGGAAAGCGGTGATTTAATTCTTGCCACTACTGGCGACGAGGTAGGTGTTGACGGTCATACCAACACCATAAAAATTGTCAGAGTTGCTTAGTGCCAGCGATTCGCGATTTAAGGCGCTCTTGTGGCGCCTTTTTTTTGCCCGAATTATTGTGCTTAGCTGACCACGGCTAAGGCAATAGGAATTTCTTTACCCCAGGGGCAGTGTTCTAAGGTGGTTTTTGCAGCGGATTCGCTGATTGTTTCCAATAGCAGTGCGCCGCCTGCAGTCCAGGCGGCGGCAACGTCGCCGGTAAATTCATCGCCTAGGGCTATTTCCAGTGTTTCAAGTAATGCCTGACACATTAGTGCGAAGTGGTGGTCACCCAAGCCTTGAGCGGCATAGCGGCGGCCCAGACTGCTGACAACAACTTTTAAGCCGTCAATATTGTCGAGTGAGCGAACAGCGGTGCCGAGCAGGGCGACAAGTTTGCGACCTTTATAATCGGCTTGGCTGTTAACGTGTCGTTTTAGCTCAGGCGACAATTGAAATAGGCGCAGGTAATAGAGTCGGGCAAAGGGGCGGCTGACGGCGCTTATAGTGTGGAAGCTTTTTTGAATGCAGCTGATTTGTTGCGGTGTCATGGCTAGCGCCTCACGGTCGCGTATTGATGCCAAAAAGCAATTAATAAAGAGAGATTGCAGGGCTGGTACCTCATCTTGGGTTTTAATCTAGAGGATTTAGCAGTAGATGATTATTAGAGCTAACCGAGGGTGGTATAGCTAGTTACCGTAATGAAGTGTGTGTAGGCCGATTTGTGGCTTGAACCCGAAGAGAGTGATGGTTGGCGCTGGTCACCTATATAAAAGGCGCCAGCGCCAGTTTAATCACTCAGCGTTTGCTGCGCCTAAAAAAGCGGGCTTTTCGCCGCCGCCGTGAATTGTCAGTGTTGAGCCGCTGATATAGCTTGCTAAATCGCTGGCTAAAAATACACAGGCATCGCCAATGTCCTGGGGCATCGCTAAGCGGCCGAGCGGAATAGTGTCCGCTATGGCGTCTATTCCTGCTTCATCGCCGTAGTGTAAGTGCGATTGCTCAGTGCGAATTAAACCGGCAATAATCGCATTTGTTCTTACTTTCGGCGCCCATTCTACGGCGAGGGAGGTGGTAAGGCTGACTAAGCCGGCCTTGGCCGCGCCATAGGCTGCCGTACCTGGTGAGGGTCTCACTGCGCTCACTGAGGCAATGTTAACGATCGCGCCGCCACTGGCTTGTTTTTGCATCACTGTGTTACAGGCTTGGGAAAAATTTAACGGGGCGAGCAAATTAAGGCGAATAATAGACTCTGAAAAGCGGGGTGAAACAGTTGCCGCTTCGGCGGCGGGTGCGCCGCCTGCATTGTTGATCAGCACATCTATGCGGCCGTGAGTCGCTGCGATATGTTCTACAAAGCTTAAAATGGCATCGACATCGCGGACATCAATACTGTGGAAAATCGCGATATTCCCGCCTACTTGAGGTAGTTTTTCGGGCGTCGTGCGCCCGCAAATAAAAACGGTGGCGCCTAGGCTCAAAAAGCGCTCGCTAATGCCCCTGCCAACACCTTTGCCGCCGCCGGTGACAATGACAACTTTGCCGCTGTAGTCAAGTGATGCTTGCATTCATACTCCAAGAGGTATTTTGTTTAATTATTAGAGAAGAGCGTATTGTAACGTGCTCAGCCATACTTTTTTATACACTAAATTGACTAGTTGGCAGGCGCTAATGGCAGCTAGGGATGACCGATTTTGCCTAAAGTTAGACTCATTTGACAATGTTCACCTATAACTAGGCGAGATACACTGGAGTGAAAAATGGGGAATGCTTGAGCGAGTTTTGAGGATTAACACATTGTAAGAATAGGATATGATCTTCGAGGTTGTTGTCGCGACTTGTAAGCTGTTAGTTTATGGCCGTAATTCAGACAAAGTATCGAATAAGTAAAGCGTGGCTAGCGCGAATTCAACAGAAAAGGGTGTATCGAAAATGAGCGAGATCAAACCAGTTGTTGCGATTTTAGGCGGAACCGGGGGCTTGGGAACGGGCTTGGCTCGGCGCTGGGCCGAAGCGGGCTACCAAATTATTATTGGTTCCCGTAGCCAAGATAAAGCCGAGGAAGCCGCTGCAGATTTGCGCACCCTTATGCAGGCGCGCGGAGCTGGGCAAGTGCAGGTGTTGGCGATGGATAATGTTGCCGCGGCAAAAGCGGCAGACATCGCCGCCCTTACGGTGCCGTTCGCTCACCACGCCAGTACTCTGTTAAGCGTCAAAGAAGCTTTGCAGGGAAAAATTTTAATCGATGTTACCGTGCCGCTTGTGCCGCCGAAAGTGGCGAGAGTACAGCTACCTGCAGAGGGCTCCGCTGGCCAAATTGCGCAAAATCTATTGGGCGAAGGGGTTAATGTGGTGTCTGCATTTCAGAATGTTGCTGCGGTGCATCTGCAAGATGGTCAAGGCCTGGAATGCGATGTTCTCGTCTGCGGTGATAATAAAGAGGCGCGCGCGGCAGTAATCGAATTGGTTGAAGCCGCTGGCTTGCGTGGCTTTCATGCCGGCAGTATCGCCAATGCGGCGGCAGTGGAGGCGATGACCTCGCTGCTCATTTTTATCAATAAGCAGTATAAGTGTCACGCCGGAATTAAACTAACAGGTCTGGATCGCTGATTAATATGACGCAAGGCGCTTTGACATTACATGCGGTGCCGGGTATTCCCCTGGTCGAACCTGGCGACGATCTTTGCGCGCTGGTACTAAGTGCGCTAGATCAAGCAAACTTGCCGCTGCAAGACGGCGATGTCTTGGTACTCGCTCAAAAAATTGTCTCGAAATCTGAGGGACGCTACGCCTTTTTAAATAGCGTGGAACCCAGCCCCGAGGCGCATGCCTTAGCGCTTGAGTGTGATAAAGACCCTCGTCATATGGAGGTTTTATTAAGCGAGTCGCGTGCAGTTCTGCGTCGTCGACCAGGGGTGGTTATTGTTGAACATAAGTTAGGCTATGTTCATGCTAACGCCGGTATTGATCGCTCTAATATTCAAAATGATGACGGCAACCCTCGTTTGCTGCTGCTACCAGAGAACCCGGATGCCAGCGCCCAGCGCCTGCGCGAGGCACTGGCTGAGAAAACGGGTGCACAGCTTAATATTATTATTAATGACAGCGCAGGGCGAGCTTGGCGCAATGGCAGCCTCGGCTTTGCCATAGGCACGGCAGGTTTTGAACCGGTAGAAAATCGTATTGGTGAGCAGGATCTCTTCGGTCGTGCCCTCGAGATTACCGAAGTGGCGGTTGCCGATGAACTCGCCGCCGCGGCATCTTTTTTGATGGGGCAGGGTAGTGAGGCAATGCCATTGGTATTGATTCGGGGCGCTAAATTGCGTCCCTCAAATGGTGGTTCGGCCTCATTAATTCGCGACCGAGATAAGGACATGTTTCGCTAATGAGTACTCATCGCTCAGTTGATTCTGAATTTCAGGGCCCAATACTGGCATTAACCGGCGGCGTGGGTGGTGCTAAATTGGCGCGTGGCCTCGCTGGCGTGCTCAAGGGCGGTCAACTCACTATTGCTGCAAATACCGCAGATGATTTTGATTACTGGGGCCTGCGAATATGCCCAGATCTTGATTCTGTCATGTATGCCTTAGCCGACCTCAATGATGAAACCCGGGGTTGGGGGCTAAAGGATGAAAGCTGGCGGACAGGAATTGCCATGCGCCGCCTTGGCGGTGACGAATGGTTTCAAATCGGTGACCAAGACGCCGCAACGCATATTTTTCGCAGTCAAATGCTGGCGGCTGGTTCGAGTTTAGCTGAGGTAACGGAGAAGCTGTGCTGTGGCTTAGGTATTGCGCAGACCTTATTGCCGATGAGCGAAGATAAAGTCGCCACTAAAGTTAACACCGATCAGGGCTGGCTCGAGTTCCAAGAATATTTTGTTCGCGACAAATGTGAACCAGAGGTGCGTGGCTTGGCCTTTGATGGCATCGACACTGCACAGCTGCACCCGGCTATTGTTAATCTCCTGCAAGGTGACGAGCTCGCCGCAGTAATTATTTGTCCGTCCAATCCCTTTGTGAGTGTTGATCCTATTTTGTCGATTCCAGGTTGTCGGGCGCTATTAAATGCGACTAAAGCGCCTGTTATCGCCGTGTCGCCGATAATTGCTGGTCGTGCGGTAAAAGGCCCCGCCGCTAAAATGATGCGAGAGTTGGCGATGCCAGCCACAGCGACGGCGGTGGCTCAGTATTACGGTGATCTACTCGACGGCTATGTTTTGGATGAGCAAGATGCAGACTGCGCAGACGAAGTCGCATCGCTGGGAATCGACGTGTGTGTTGCGCCCACGATGATGAGTGATGTGAGCAGTAAAATGCGTTTGGCCGAGATTGTTTTGGATTTTGCCGCGGGAATTGCGCTGCGAAATTAAAATAAAAATTATCTATAAAGTGAAAAATTGTATGTGGGCACTGCTGCCATTAAAAGATTTTGTTCAGGCCAAACAGCGCTTGTCAGGTAGCCTAACGGTATCGGAGCGGCGCGGTTTATTCCATGCAATGGTCGAAGACGTGTTAACGGTGATGTCGGTCCACCCCAGCTTAGAACGAGTGGTGCTAGTCTCAGATGACCCCGCCGCGCAGTTATTAGCGGAGCATTATCGCGTTGAGTGTTGGTCTGAGCGCAGTTTTGCAGTGCGCGGCTTAAGTGCAGTGGTCACCGCCGCGTTGGCGAAAATACAGGCTATTGCAGTTGGTGAGCAAAATACGGTGATGGTGGTACATGGTGACTTGCCATTACTCTGCGCCAGCGAACTCGATACGGTGATTTGTGAACACCAGCAGTTGCTCGATGCGGGAAATTCCGGCTTGAGCATCGTTACCGATCGCCATCAGCGCGGTAGCAATATCTTAGTGTGTGATCCCGCGCGGCCGTTGAATCTCGCCTATGGCGCTGATAGCTGTGCATTGCATTGCGAGGAAGCCCGTCGAATAGGGATTCCCGCTCAGGTCTTACAACTGCCCGGCATCGGTCAAGACATTGATACGCGCGAGGATTTATTGCGTTTGTTGGCATTGCCTAGAACTGGCGTTGCCACCCATACCCTGACATTTTTGCATGACACTGGCATCGCGCAACGGCTTAATACCATGAACACTGAAGCCAATGTTGATGCCTTGATTACCCATACAGAATCGGCATTGTCCGAGTGGAATACCTTATGACAGCGACGGGCTATTTACCAGAAGTGGCGCCTGAGGGGTTAAGTGAGGCAGATGCCTTGCGCCTAGCCGAGCTTAGCGACAGCCCTGCCTTGATGCAGGCCGCCGCGCAGCTACGTGATCGCGGCTTTAATAACGGGGTGAGTTATTCGCGTAAAGTGTTTATTCCACTAACACATTTGTGCCGGGATGTTTGCCATTACTGCACTTTTGCGAAAACGCCCAAAAAGATCGAACAAGCGTATTTGCCTGCCGAGCAGGTGCTAGCGCAAGTGAAAGTCGCCGAGAGTATGGGCTGCAAAGAAGCGCTGTTTACCTTGGGTGAAAAGCCTGAACTACGCTACCGTGCGGCGCGGGAAGCGCTGGCGCAAATGGGCTTTTCGACCACATTAGAATATCTCGCTCATGTCGCCGGCAGAGTCCTGGCCGAAACCAATGTCCTTCCCCATATTAATGCCGGTTGTATGAGTGATGAAGAAATCGCCATGTTGCGCCCCGTGTCGGCATCCATGGGCATTATGTTGGAGTCCGCATCGGCCCGCCTTTGCGAGAAAGGCATGCCGCATTACGGCTCTCCTGACAAAGACCCCGAATTGCGTTTGGCGACAATTGAAAGGGCGGGGCGCGCGGCGGTGCCGTTCACTTCAGGTATTTTGATTGGTATTGGTGAAACTCGTTTGGAGCGGGTGGAATCACTACTGGCATTGCGCGCGCTACACCGCCGTTACGGCCATTTGCAGGAAGTGATTGTTCAAAACTTTCGCGCCAAACCGAATACCAAAATGGCCACTGCGCCCGAGCCCGATTTAAATGAACTGCTGTGGACAATTGCCGTTGCACGGCTTATTTTCGGGTCGCAGATGAGTATTCAGGCGCCGCCGAACCTCAGCCCGGGTGTTTTGCCGCAGCTCGTTGCGGCGGGTTTAAACGACTGGGGCGGGGTGTCGCCTTTAACCCCGGATTTTGTTAACCCTGAGGCGCCTTGGCCGCACCTAGAAACCCTTGCGAGAGAAACGGCGGCGGCGGGCAAGCACCTACATGAACGTTTAACTATTTATCCGCGCTATGTACAGGACTACTCGCGCTGGCTTGATCCTGCCCTGCACACCAAGGTTTTGCACTATAGCGATGGCCAAGGCTTGCCGAAAGAAGATAACTGGGTGGCCGGGCAAGACTTTGAAGCGCCCGCAGCGGATCTGGCACTGCTCACCAGTGAAACCAATAAGCAGGCAGCTGCAGTGGCCATTTCTGGCGACATACAAAATATCATTGCGGCGGCAATGCGCGCCGAGGCGCTGAGTGAAGACGATATTATTCGCCTTTTCACTGCCCGTGGCAGCGATTTTGCTGCGGTGTGCCGCGCCGCGAATACCTTGCGAGAACAGCGCTGCGGTGATCGTGTTAGTTATGTGGTTACGCGCAATATTAATTACACCAATGTCTGCTATTTTAAATGCCAGTTTTGTGCTTTTTCGAAGGGGAAATTGAGCGAAAATTTGCGCGGTCGACCCTATGATTTGTCCGGTGAAGAAATCGCCCGACGGGCCAAAGAGGCTTGGCAGCGCGGTGCTTCTGAAGTTTGTATGCAGGGCGGGATTCACCCTGAATACACCGGGCAAACCTACCTAGATATTGTTGCCACCTTGCGCGCCGCGACGCCGGATATGCACATTCACGCGTTCTCGCCTTTAGAGGTTTGGCAGGGAGCGGAGACTTTGGGCTTGGATCTCGAGACGTATCTCAGGCAGCTTAAAGAGGCTGGGTTACACACTTTGCCAGGTACGGCTGCAGAGGTTTTAGACGACGAGGTGAGAGCGGTTCTTTGTCCAGATAAAATCAATACTGAGCAGTGGCTCGCCGTTATGGTGGCAGCCCATAAAGTTGGGTTGCGTTCTACGGCAACGATTATGTATGGTCATGTAGACAACTACCGGTCGTGGGCGCGGCACCTATTGCGGGTGCGGAGCTTGCAAGAAAAGACCGGCGGCTTTACCGAGTTTGTGCCGCTGCCCTTTGTGCCGCCAGAAGCACCTATTTATTTGAAAGGACGCGCTCGCCGTGGTCCGAGTTTCCGCGAAGCTATTTTAATGCACGCCGTGGCGCGCTTGGTGTTTAACGGCTTAATCGACAATATTCAGGCGTCGTGGGTCAAGATGGGCGAGCAGGGGGTCGAAGCATTGCTCAATGCCGGTGTTAACGACCTGGGCGGCACCTTGATGAATGAAACCATTACTCGTGCAGCGGGTGCTGTTCATGGTCAGGAGGCCGCGCCCGAGCTGATGGAAGCGCGTATTCGACGGGCGGGCCGGCAAGCCTTTCAGCGCAATACCTTATACGGCCCAGCCGACCCCCAGCAGAGTTTGCGTTCACGCAGTGCCGCACCGCTTAGCGAGGTGGAGAACACCCCTGCGCATAAATATGAGCGCAGTAAGCAAATTAGCACCGAGGACGTTATTGCCACGAGCTGAGAGCCTTAATCGACCGCTGCTTGATGCAGCGGTGTTGCTATCCAAGGAAAATAAAAATAATGGGAATTTATGCTTTAACGGGTGGCGCCACCGGAATTGGTGCGGCCATAAAAACGCAGCTTAGGGCTTTGGGTCACGAGGTTATTGTGGTCGATCTGCACGAGGGCGATGTTTGTGTCGATCTTGCCGACGCGTCGGGGCGGCAAAAAGCCATTGATGGAATCCGCGCGCTCGCTCCAGCGGGCTTAGACGGCTTTATACCCTGTGCAGGGCTTGGCCCGTCGGTGCGGCCACTGTCGCTAATTAGTCAGGTGAATTATTTCGCTGCGGTTGCGGTTACGGAAGGGGTTTTAGATCTACTGGTGCGGCGCAAGGGCAGTGTTGTGATGATTTCATCTAACTCTGCCGTCATGACCGCTCACGACGACTACGTGAAATTATTGCTGGCTGATGACGAAGCTGCGGCCTGCGAGATGATTGCGAGTAAAGATGCTCACACGGCCTACGCGGGTTCTAAACACGCGTTGAGCTGTTGGTTGCGTCGCAATGCGCCAGATTATGCCCGTCAGGGTGTACGGATTAACGCGGTAGCGCCGGGTATTGTCAACACACCGTTGAGCGACAAAGTGCTAGCCGACAAGGATTTAGGGCAGGTTATGAGGGATTTTGGCGACAGCGTACCCCTGGGTGCCATTGGTCAGCCAGCTCAAATAGCCGAGGTGGTGTGCTTTTTACTCAGTAACAAAGCCAGTTTCATGTCTGGCGCCATCGTATTCGTTGATGGTGGTCATGACGCCATGCTGCGTCCAGACCAATTTTAAGCATTGGAAAGCGGGGATTACTGCCAGCCACAGAGCCACTGGTTGGCATCGCGTAGTTCTCGCCACTGTAAAGTGTAGCTGCGTTTGCTCATCACCGCTTCGATCATGCAGTGGTAGAGGGTTTGGTATTCATCGAACTCGACTTCGGTAATGACAAAATGTTTGTCCTTGTTTTGCGGACTAACGGCAGTCCATTTACTATTGAGCAGTTTCTTGGGGTTAACGGCATTCATTTTGAGAACCTAGGCAATCTGAGTTAGTAGTGTTTACGTTGTAAGGTGAGGAATGGATGAGTTGCAGCGCCTTGGAATTTGCGCGTGATGCCGTGATAATGCATTTTCCTTAGTTACACAAACTCCAGCTCTCGTCGGAATTCCATGTCTTTAGTCTCGCCTTTAGTGCCGGTTGTTCTGCCGGTTATATTCTGTGCTGCCATTGGTGTGTTTTGGGTGCGTTTTAAACAGCCCTTCGACCACGAATTTGTGCGTCGAATTGTGCTGTGGATTGGCGCGCCAGCGCTGATTGTCGGTACGCTTAGTAAAACCGCTATTTCGGCCGAGTTGCTGGCGCAGGTCTTGCTCGCCAGTTTTTGCATGCTGGGCTTTAGCGCCATTTTTGCCGCCACCGTGTGCGTGTTGTTCCGGCTGAGTGTGCGCGATTTCTTGATCCCGCTGATCTTTGGTAACTTCGGCAATATGGGCCTGCCGTTGTGTTTGTTTGCCTTTGGTGAAGAAGGTTTGGCGATCGGTTTAGGCATTTTTTTGGTGACCACTATTTCGCACTTCTCGTTTGGCGTTGCTGTACTCAGCGGCAAGGCAGTGGTGAAGGGTATGCTCAGCTCGCCGATTATCTACGCTGGGGCACTTGCCTGCATTTTGATTTTTAATCACTGGACCTTGCCGCTGTCGATACAAAATAGCTTGAGTTTACTGGGTGGCATGTCGATACCCTTGATGTTAATCACCCTTGGGGTTTCCTTGAGCAGCTTGCGTCTGCAGGGGGCCGGAAAGTCGCTGGGCTTGGGGTGTTTGCGGCTGCTGGTTGGCTTGGGTGGCGGCGTGGTGACGGTATACGTCTTGGAGCTAGAGGGTATGTTGCGCAATGTGGTATTGCTGCAATCGGCAACGCCGGCAGCGGTGTTTAATTATTTGCTGGCCATGCAGTATCGGCGGGAGCCAGATACTGTGGCGGGGATGGTGGTTAGCTCCACGCTGATTAGCTTTGTTAGCATCCCCGTTTTACTTTATTTTCTCGGTGTGCGCTGAAGGGCTTATTAGCGGACAATTATTTTCTTTTTGGCGCGGACAATTTCGCTCTCTAAGCGTTCGTAAATCGCTTTAACGTCAACATCTGCGCCCACCGCAGCGCGGCTAGAAATTTGGGTGACGGGAAATATGGCCTCGTCTTTAAAGGGGACTTCCAGCGCGCGACTGCGGCCGACGCGATCAATATATATCACCCACTTTAAATTGTGCTCTTTGCGCAGATGATCGCCTAGCACTATACCCATGGCCTGTAACAGGGCTGTTTGATCACCTTTAACCAGTTTGCGATCAAGCAGGGTTTGTATCAGCCTCAGGTCGCTGTCGCGGCCTTCGCCAAAGCTACGGCCCAATTCAATTCGGGCAAGATCGTTGAGCTCCTTGCGGCTGTTGTCCATGTAACGCTCGTCCATGGGCGTGAGCGGGTCGGTGCGCCAGGGGTCGGCAATACTCATTGGCGCCAAAATAAGCAGAAATACTATTACTAGGAAACGCATTGGCTTTTCTCCTGTCTCACATGGGCAAAACGCGGTGCATTATAGGTCTTAACGCCACCAAGACATATGTTATAGACCATGTTTGCATGGATTCGTTCGAGATTCCGCTGGCTTACAGTGATTTGTCCCTTGAGCTGCGTGGCACAGGCCAGTACCATTGGCGGCTTGCACCATTTTTGGAGATACAGGCATGATTTCGGGTAGCATTGTCGCCCTAGTAACACCGATGCACAGCGATGGCAGCATAGACTGGCAGGCCTTGGCACGCTTAATCGACTGGCATGTCGAGCAGGGCACTGACGGTATTGTGGCAGTCGGCACCACCGGCGAGTCCGCAACATTGGCCATGGATGAGCACAAAATGGTGATTAAAGCCTGTGTTGACCAAGTGGCTGGGCGGATAAAAGTGATTGCCGGTACTGGCGCCAACTCCACGGCTGAGGCCATTGAGTTGACTGAAGTTGCCCGAGAAGTGGGCGCTGATGCCTGTTTGTTGGTGACGCCTTACTACAATAAGCCGACCCAAGAAGGTCTTTATCAGCACTATATGGCCATAGCCAATGCGGTAGCCATTCCCCAAATTCTCTACAATGTGCCGGGCCGTACCGCCTGTGACATGGCCAATGCCACGACTATCCGTTTGGCTGAGCACCCGAATATTATTGCAATAAAAGATGCGACGGGTGATATGGCGCGGGGCAAAGCGCTTATCGACGCCGTTGGCGACAAACTTAGTGTCTTTTCTGGCGACGATGCGACCGCTGCAGAACTGATGCTCCTTGGCGGTAAGGGTAATATTTCCGTTACCGCTAATATTGCGCCAGCTGCGGTAAAGGCGGTTTGTGTGGCGGCCATGGCTGGCGACCAAGCGGCAACAGAACAAGCAGACGCACCCCTGCGAATTTTACATGAACGCCTGTTTGTGGAGTCAAACCCCATTCCGGTGAAGTGGGCCATGCTTGCTATGGGCCTGATGGAAGATGGTATTCGTTTACCGTTAACACTGCTTAGCGAAGCCGCTAGACCCCAGGTGGCCGAAGCCCTGAAACAATCGGGATTATTAGACTAAATGAGCGAAACTATGCACAGCACCGTATTTCGATTGATGACAGCGAGTCTCGGGCTGGTGGTATTGTCCGGCTGTATGTTTGGTGATAATGGCGCTTTTCGTGATCGTGGAGACGACTACCGCCAAGCAAAATTAAGTGCGCCACTGGAATTGCCACCTGAAATCAGTTCAGCCTCGCTGGACGATAAATATGTCGTGCCCGGTTTACAAACCCACACGGTATTACCAGGTAAATTTGATTTGCCACGCCCTGAGCCACTCACTAAAAATGTGGGTACTGCTGAAGTTAAAATTCAAACTTTAGAAGGTAAGAGCTGGATATTACTCGACGGTGACCCGAATCAAGTTTGGCCGCGGATGCGCGTGTTTTTGGGCCGTGCTGGTTTGAAAGTGGCCCGTGCTGACGGCGCTACCTCGACAATCGAAACCGAGTGGCGCGACCCGAATGGCGACGGCAGCACGCGTGAACGTTTTCGCTTTCGTCTCGATCAAGGTGTACAGAAAGGCACCAGTGAAATTCATATACTCACCCAGATCAACGGCGGCGATGCTTGGCCGGCGACGTCCGACTCGCTAGAGCGCGAGTCGCAGATGGTGCGGGTGGTTGCCCAGTATTTGGCCGATAGCGAGGCCGATGCGTCAGTGTCGATGTTGGCTCAGCGTAGTGATGGCAAGGGTAAAATCTTTCTTGAAGGTGCGGAAGACGGCGCTGATGGCCGCTATTTACGCCTTTTGTTGCCAGAAGATCGCGCTTGGGCGGCCTTGGGTTTAGCATTGGTTAAGGCCGGGTTTGAAATAGAAGACGACCGTCGCGAAGTGAATAAATATTGGCTCACTTATATCGATCCCGAGGCAGAGGAAATGGGCTGGTTTTCGCGTATTTTCAGTGCCCGCCGCCCAGATTTGAGTCGCTACGTCGTAGAATTGCGCCCAGTTGGCGAAGGCAAGGCTGAGTCGCTGATCTTCCTGAACTACCAAAAAGGTCGCCGCTTGCGGGAAACTGAACGCGAAAATCTCCTTAAGCGCATTATGGGGTATATGTATTAGTGCGCTTCGCATCTCTGGGTAGTGGCAGTAAAGGAAACGCTACCCTGCTTGAAACTGAGCAAAGCTGTATTCTGATCGACTGCGGTTTCAGTATAAAGGAAACCGAGCGCCGCATGGCCAGGCTTGGTAGGGCGCCAAGTGATTTGACCGCTATCCTGGTTACCCATGAGCACAGCGACCACATCAAAGGGGTGTTGCCCCTGGCGCGTAAATACAAGGTGCCGGTGTATTGCAGCTACGGTACTGGCGAGCACGGTCAATTGCGGCTTTCGCATCACTGGCGGCATTTGGAGTTGGGCACGGCAATCGACATTGGTGGAATTTCAGTGATGCCGGTCGCCGTTCCCCACGATGCCCGTGAACCCTGCCAATTTGTGTTCAGTTACCGAAAAAAAACGTTTGGGCTGCTCACGGATTTAGGTAGTATTACGCCCGTCGTTAGAGAGCACTATCAACGCTGTGATGCGCTCTTACTTGAGTGTAATCACGACGTAACTATGCTCGCCAATGGCCCGTACCCCTATTCGCTGAAACTGCGCGTTGGCGGGGATTGGGGACACTTGAATAATCAGCAGGCGGCTAGCCTGCTAGAAGACGCCGAGGTTGCCCGGCTTCAACACGTGGTCATTGCCCACCTGAGTGAAAAGAACAACACGCCCGCGCTGGCGAGAATGGCGATTGAACCGATGTTGGTAAACAGTGACGCGCTGCTGTCTGCCGACCAAGAGGCTGGTTTCGACTGGCTGGATATAGCGTGATCTTTTTGTGCTAATGAGGCAAACCATGGAAAAACGCGAAGAGTTGTATTCCGGTAAGGCAAAGTCAGTTTTCAAGACTGACGATCCAGACCGTTATATCCTCAATTTCAGAAATGACACCTCGGCCTTCGACGGTCTGCGGGTAGAGCAGCTGGATCGCAAAGGCATGGTGAACAATAAGTTCAATGCCTTCATTATGAACGCCTTGCAGGCGGCTGGTATCCCAACCCATTTTGAAAAGCTGTTGTCTGACAACGACGCGCTGGTTAAAAAATTGGATATGCTGCCCATAGAATGCGTGGTGCGCAATATTGCAGCGGGTTCTATTGTAAAGCGTTTAGGCGTAGAAGAGGGCTTGGAGCTCAATCCGCCGACCTTCGAAATGTTTTTGAAGAACGACGCCCTGCATGACCCGATGATCAACGAATTCCATATTCGCTCCTTTGGCTGGGCAAACGATGCTCAGCTTGATCGCATGAAGGAATTAACCTTTAAGGTTAACGACGTGCTGCAAAAGATGTTTGCGGACGCTGGCATGCTACTAGTTGACTACAAGCTGGAGTTTGGCGTGTTTAGCGATGGCGAAATCCATCTTGGCGACGAATTCTCGCCAGACGGCTGCCGCCTATGGGACAAAGACACTCGCGAAAAGCTCGATAAAGACCGCTTCCGCCAAGGCCTTGGCAATGTGGTTGAGTCCTATGAATTAGTTGGTCGCCGTTTGGGTATCGATTTCGACGCCTAAACTGTTAGCGCGTAACTCCTTGCTCAATCTCACCGCCCTGCGTTAGCATAGCCACTCGCTTGTTAACGCAGCATTGCGCCGCTCCCATGAAACTTAGTCTTCAGCATAAACGCCTATCACTGGCGGCACTGTTATTACTGTGCCTCAGTTGGTCGCTATGGCTGCAAGGTAATCATATTCATGTGGCAGAGCACAGCCCACTCAGTGAATGTGTGGTTTGTCATTACAGTGGCGTTGCGGCCACGAGTGATCCCTTTAGCCCCTATATTCCTGCGGCACTACCAAGCCGTCATGACTTGGCGCTACCCAGCGTTTTTCGCGCAAGCATTGTGCTGCGCCCGCCCGCTCGGGCACCTCCGGTATTTTTTGTCTAAATCGCATTACGCGAAACATCAGCTCGCCTCGTAAATTTATTGCGCTTGTGAATTGGCGCAATGCGCCTGTGCATTTATTTCACTGTCGGGCCTGATGTTTTCTGCGGCACTAATTTGCGCAGCTATTTTGCCGAACAAGGTGTTTAGCCTTGTGCAAATAGCTTTTAAGACATTCGATATTTAGGAACAACACAATGAACTGGAAAATGAAAATTGCTCTGGCGGGCGTCTGCGCCCAGCCACTATCCGTATTCGCAGAAGACAATCGCCATATGGAACATGTCTTAGTGACCACTTCTATTCATAAAAACGAAGCGCAGACCGCCTTGCCTTTAACAGTGTTGAGTGGAGAGGAGCTGCGCCGGCAGGCAGCAGCGACGATTGGCGAAACCCTAAATCATTCGCCGGGATTGAGCAGTGCCAGCTTTGGGCCTGCAGTAGGGCAGCCCGTAATACGCGGACAGCAGGGGCCGCGGGTACAGCTACTGCAAAATAGCTTGTCGAGTTTAGATGTATCTTCTAATAGTGCCGATCATGCCGTTTCGGTTGAGCCAATACTGGCCGATAGTATAGAAATTCTGCGCGGCCCAGCGACCTTGCTGTATGGCGGCGGTGCAATTGGTGGGGTAATTAATGTCTTGGATGGCCGAGTGCCCAGCAAGGCGATTGACGGTGTTAGCGGCGCGGCAGAGCTGCGCCACAGCAGTGTCGATGACGGTCGCAGCGGGGTGTTTAGGGTCGACGCCGGTGATGGCAACTGGGCGGTGCATATCGACTCATTGTACCGCGACTGGGGCTACCCAGAAATTCCAGGCTTAGCGATTAACCCGCGTAACATCGAGGACACCGATGAAAGCAGTGAGGGCTTTATTGCCAATGCCGACGGTCGCACCCGTCGCACGACTTTAGGCAGTGCCTACCATTTTGAAGATGGCTACTTTGGGCTAAGTTATAGCGAGCTAGACAATGTCTATGGTATTCCCGCAGGCGTGCATCATCACCATGATGAGGAAGACGGCGTGGGGGCAGTAGAAGAAGCTGAAGAGGGTGTTAATCTCGCGGTAAGTCAAAAGCGCTGGGATCTTGCCGGTGATCAACATTTTGATGGTTTTTTGGAGCTACTGCGCTGGCGCCTGGCGTATAGCGATTACCAACATCAAGAGATAGAAGCCAGTGGCGACGTTGGCACTACATTTAATAAAGAGGCGTGGACGGGGCGGCTGGAATTGGCGCATCAAACGTTTAGCTATTGGGGTGGAGACTGGCATGGTGTATTCGGTGCGCAGTGGCTAGAGGCCGATTTCTCGGCGCTTGGCGAAGAATCCTTTGTGCCCGTAAACACCACTCGTCAGCTGGGTTTGTTCTGGCTAGAGGACTATCACGCTAAGAATTGGTCGCTTGAGGCGGGCTTGCGTGCCGATATGGATCGCCTTTCTGCAGAGCAGGACACTATAAAAGACCACGATACCGACAGCATCAGTGCTTCATTGGCGGGCTTATATGAATTGAATAATAGCTGGACGGCGTCATTATCGCTTTCGAGCTCGCGTCGAGCGCCGACAGCCGAGGAGCGTTTTTCAAATATCGGCAATACCGCCGGCAGCTACGTTGTGCATGGCGCCACTGGTGCCGTTGAGCTTGGTGATGAGCAATTGGACAGCGAAGAGGCGCAAAATATCGACCTGAGCTTGCGTGCTGAGTATGAAATGGTCAGCGCTAAAATTACCGCGTTTTCGAATCAATTTAATGATTTTATTTATTTAGAAAATACTGGCAATGAGGTGGATGGCGTAGACGTCCTCGCGTACCGGCAACAAGACGCGATCTTTCAAGGGCTTGAGTATGAGCTTGATTGGTCGTTTTACAGTAGTGCTAAACAGACTTATCGCCTAGGCCTATTTGGTGACCGTATAAAAGGTGAACTGGATAACGGCGATAGCGCCCCTCGTCTGCCGCCGGGACATGACGGTGTGCGCCTTAATTGGCAAGCACAGAACTGGCAGGCTGATTTAAGTGTGGTTTACGCTCACGCGCAGACCAAACCAGGGGCCAATGAGCTGCCTACCGCGAGTTATAAGCGCATTGATATGACTGTGTCGCGGGCCTTTGATCTTGCCGACGTGCAATACACGATCATGCTAAAAGGCCGAAACTTAGGTGACGACGAAATTCGCAGTGCCAGCTCCTTTATTCGCGACTACGCCCCCGAAGCAGGCCGAGGCATTGAGCTGGCATTGCAGATGCAGTTTGGCGATAACTGAGAATGAATGGCCATTTTATTCGACAAGGCGTGTTGGTATTAATGCGGATTGCGAAAAAAAATGGCCTAACTCAGGAACATAGCGCTGGGTAGCGCGGTCATAAACTCCGAATGCAAACATTTCGATGCGAGCTAATTTGTGATCGCGTGTTGTATTTCAAACTTACTTTATAGGGAGCTGCTAGGTTGAATGTCAGGCTGAAAGAAATCGTATAAGACGATATTAATTTCAGTGGAAGTAAGTTTTTTCAGTACGAAAATCCCTAAAACTGAATCTACTCATGGAGAGTATCAAACATGAAAGCATTACTTGAAAATTTAAAATCAACGCAAAGCAGCAAGCTTTTGGTTGCCTTTTTTATTGTGGCCAGCGCAATGTTCGCGATTAGCGCTTGTGAAAAAGGACCTGCTGAGAAAGCGGGCGAAAGTATCGATCAGGGTATTGAAGACACCAAAGATGCTTACAACGAAGGTGTCGAAGAAGTGCAAGACGAAATAGACGACCACAGCTAATTGTAGGTCGCCTATTTTGACGTCGCAGCGCAGCTTACCGCGCTGCTAATCGGGCTGTGTTAGGGCGTTATTGCGCAAAACACAGCCCGATTTTTTTGTCTGTGATATTCTGTGCCTCGGGAATAGCGTTGATTGGGGGGAGAATGCCAAAATTTATTTGCCTAGCCTTATTGGCTTTTTTGGCGGCTTGCACCAAATTGCCCAGTGGCGTGACGCCGGTGCACGACTTTGATAAAGACAAATATCTGGGTAAATGGTATGAAATAGCCCGTTTAGATCATCGTTTTGAGGCCGGCTTGAGTCAGGTGACGGCGGACTATAGTTTGCGCGATGATGGCGGCATACGGGTAATTAATCGTGGCTATTCCGCAGCGGATGGGGAATGGCGCGAGGCAGAAGGTCGGGCCTACTTTATTGATGATGAATCGACAGCCCATTTAAAAGTATCATTTTTTGGCCCGTTCTACTCATCGTATGTGGTCTTTGGTCTCGGGCTTGCTGCAGACAAAACGCGTTATGAAACGGCGTTTGTTAGCGGTTATAACAAATCCTATCTCTGGCTCTTGGCCAGAACGCCAGTGGTGAGCGACGAATTGATTAGTCGCTTTGTGAATAAGGCACGATCACTGGGTTTTGACACCGGCAGCTTGCTTTACGTCAAACACCCAAAATCAATTGAAGAACGCTAAATTGGCCCTCATTTGTCCTCTTCTAAGTCAAGGCTAGACCGCTTTATTAGCCGCCAAACTGGTATTAAGCGCGGCGATGTTAGGTCGGTTCTCGCGCAGGGGCGGGTGCTGGTAGACGGCAAAGCGGCGCGGGATATTGCCCAGCAAATCGATCAGTTCTCCCACGTTACGTTTGACGGTCGCAGCCTCCAAGCGCAACAAGCTTTGTATGTCATGCTCAATAAGCCCGCAGCGGTGGTCAGTGCGACTAAAGATGCAGAACATACTACCGTTATAGACATCCTACGCCGTGATGACCGAGAGCAACTGCATATTGCCGGCCGCTTAGACTTCAATTCCACGGGCTTGATCTTGCTCAGTAATGATGGTGATTGGTCTAGGCAGTTAAGCTTGCCGGAGCGTCAAATACCAAAGGTATATACCGTGACGCTTGCGCAGCCGTTAAATACTGATTATGTTGCGGCCTTTGCGGCGGGCATGTACTTTGAGTATGAGAACATCACCACCCGTCCCGCGCAGTTAAGGATTGTGTCTGACTATGTGGCGGAGGTCAGCTTATGCGAGGGCCGCTATCACCAAATCAAACGCATGTTTGGGCGTTTCCAAAATGAGGTTTTAACATTGCATCGCCACCGCATTGGTGGCCTAGATTTGGATGAGAGCTTGGCCCCGGGTGAGAGCCGCGATTTAACCCGCAGTGAACTTGCTCAGATAGCTCACTACTAAAATACGAGTCGGTTTTCACTCGCGTCTTCTGTCTCCCATCAAGTGTCTTCCGCCAATCCTGCCGTAAACTGCATTATACTGCCAAGCCAGAAAAACCTGTATTCCCAGCTTGGAGTCTAAGCCGCACATGGCTGACCTACCGATCGAAAGCCTAATCCCTGATATTCGTTTAGTCTTGGCAAATCACCACGAATTGGTTCTGGAAGCACCACCCGGCGCTGGTAAAACCACGCGGGTGCCCTTGGCCTTGCTAAATGAGCCGTGGTTGGCTGGCCAGCGTATTTTAATGCTGGAACCCCGCCGTATTGCCGCGCGGGCCGCCGCTGAGCGCATGGCCGAGGTGATCGGAGAAACAGCGGGGCAAACCGTCGGCTACCGCATGCGGATGGACAGCGCAGTAAGCAAGCACACCCGTATTGAGGTGGTCACTGAGGGCGTACTAACAAGGATGTTGCACGACGACCCTTCATTGGCGGGTATCGGTCTCGTTATTTTTGACGAATTCCACGAGCGTAGTCTTGATGCAGATTTGGGCCTCGCGCTCACCCTCGAGGGTCGAAGCTTGTTTGGCGAGCTGAGGGACGCCCCGCTAAAAGTGTTATTGATGTCGGCGACATTAGATGGTCAGCGTATTGCCGATTTATTTAACCGCGACGACGCGGCTCAGGCCACGGTGTTACGCAGCGAGGGCCGCCAGTATCCGGTTAGGCTGCGCTATGGCAATGCCTACCGTCATGAACAAAACACCGTTGACCGCGTTTGTGCGGCCGTGCATGAGGCCTTGCGAGATGAGACGGGCAGTATCCTCGTATTTCTACCGGGGCAGGGCGAGATTCGCCGCTGTGCGATGAGCTTGGCAAATAGCGTGGCTAAGGATGTGATTATTGCGCCACTGTATGGCGATTTAAGTCTGCTTGAACAGCGCTTGGCGATCGCACCAGCGCCGCTAGGCCAGCGCAAAGTGGTATTGGCAACTAGCATTGCCGAAAGCAGTTTGACCATTGAGGGCATCCGCGTGGTGGTGGACAGCGGTTTGGCGCGCCTGCCAGCATTTGATCCGCGCACGGGGATGACTCGCCTCACCACCAAGCGTTTGTCCAAGGCCTCGTCTCAGCAACGCGCTGGGCGGGCTGGGCGATTAAGCGAGGGCGTGTGTTACCGCTTGTGGAGTGAGTCGCAGCAAGCCGAGTTGGCGGCTTACAATGAGCCAGAAATTTTACAGGCGGATCTAAGCGCCTTTGCGCTGCAGCTACTGCGTTGGGGTGTTACTGACCCGAGTCAATTAACGTGGTTAGATTCGCCGCCAGACGCGGCTTTTCAGCAGGCGCTGGATTTGTTGTTGGCCCTAGGCGCGCTGCGTCGCGACGAGAATCGTCTGCAAATTACCACGCATGGCGAAGCGATGGCGAGCTTGCCGGTACACCCGCGTTTAGCGCATATGTTGTTAAAAGGCGGTGAATTTGGTGCCGCGCCACTAGCCTGTGCAATTGCTGCGCTGCTCAGTGAACGAGATTTTGGTCCCCGCGATAGTGCCGACATTCAATCACGGCTTGCCGTGCTACTCGGGGAGCAGCGTGCGGATCGTCAGCAACAAGGTATTGTTGCTCGCCTGAAAAAACAACAGCAGGCATACATGCGAATCTTAGCGCAAAGTGCCGATATCAAGGGCGGCGCTAAGGATATTGATGCTGGCGTCTTACTGGCTTATGCCTATCCAGATCGTATTGCCAAACAGCGTCGCGAGCGTGGCCGCGATTATGTGCTGAGTAATGGTCGCGCCGCGAGCTTAAACGAGGCCGATGCCTTGAATGCGTCGCCTTGGTTGGTCGTGGCGAGCTTGGGGGGCACGGCGGGGGGGCGCAGTGATTTTATTCAGCTCGCGTCGTCGCTGAACCCTGCGCATTTTGGTGGGCTGCTGGCGAACCAGGTAAAAACCTTTGAGCAAGCAGATTGGAACGACGACAAAGGCCGCTTTATTGCCGAGCGTAGTGACCTGGTTGGCAGCTTGGTATGGCGGCGGCAGATTTTGAATACGATTTCTGCCGAGCAAAAGATTAGCGCCTTGCTTGCTTTTGTACAGCGCCGGGGTTTGGCGGTATTTGATTGGCCTGAGTCGCTCGTCCAGTGGCGGGCAAGGCTAATGCTGGCGGCTAAATTAGATTGTCAGCCCGGTAACTGGCCTGACTTAAGCGATGAGGCGCTAATGAATACGCTTGCAGTATGGCTTGCACCGTATTTGGCTGGCGTCAATTCATTGCATGATTTTAAGCGTTTAAATTTGGGTGATATTCTCGCTGCAAGCCTAGACTGGCCCCAACGCCAAGCTTTGGATACGTTGTTTCCCGAGCGCTTTGCGGTGCCATCGGGTTCACATATCAAAATTGATTACAGCCAAACGCCGCCGGTACTGGCGGTAAAACTGCAAGAAATGTTCGGCTGCACGGTAAACCCCGCAGTGGGCAATGGACGTCAGCCCTTGCTTTTACATCTGTTGTCGCCAGCGCGGCGCCCCCTGCAAGTAACGCAAGATTTGGCGGGCTTTTGGCAGGGCAGTTATCATGATGTAAAAAAAGAAATGAAGGGCCGATATCCCAAGCACCCCTGGCCAGAAAATCCTTTAGAAAGCCTGCCCACTGCGCGGCTTAAACCGCGCGGGACCTGATATGAAAAAACCGCCGGTTTCGCGGCGGTTTTCAGGGTAGTGACAAGTGATTTTAAATTAGAAGCGCATAGCGGCGCCAAACATGATGCCGTCTGAATCCACGTCAATATTATTAAACTCGGTGCTTGAGTCAAAGATCGACAGGGTAAGCTCAACTTGCTCACTGGGGAAGAAACTCGCATCAATGCCAACTGTGTCGCGAGTTACATCACCGACGTCAGCAATGCCCGCGTTCAAGCCGATACCGAACATGGTGTTGAAGTAATAAGTACCGCCTACCGCAATTTGGTAGCCGCTATCGTCGTCAGTGTCGATATAGCCAACAGCCACGTCAAAGGCAACTGAAGCACCTTGGTTCAGTGGGTTTACACCGTGGAAGGTAACGTCGAGGTAATCTACGTCGGCGTTATTGTCATCTTCAGTGGTATAGCTAACTACCACGTCGGTATTGTCGTTTAAGTAGGTACCCACACCAACGCGGATCGTGTCGGTGTCTGAATTACCATCGTCTTCTGTTGTCCAGTCGGCTTCAATAATGACGTTGGTTGCGGTAACAAAGCGGCCGCCGATACTAGTCGTTTCTTCTTCGTCAGCATTTGCAACGTCGTCTTCTTGGCTGAAAAAGATAAAGCTTAGGGATGAGGATTTGTCGAGAAAACTGGCTTCGGCCAGCGGGCCTTTGCTGGTATCTACTTTGTCGAAATGAAATTCACCACCGATACCAAAACCGTCGTAGTCGGTGTCAGCACTTTCGCCTTGGGCGTAAACAGCGCCAAGCTCAAATTGATAGTCGGCATAGGCATGGCTGGTTGCCACAATCGCGATGGCGCTGGCTAATAGAGTCTTTTTCATTTTTACATCCCCGTTATGAACAGTTGTCAGCCAATGTAGTCTTGGCTAATGACAGGCTCTTTATGATTATGTGACATTTTAAAGTGCACACATTTGCACCAATATCGATCTGTATTATGTTTATGCTCGATATTGGTGCGATTGAGGTTAGCACAGGGTTTTTGAATTGAATACCACGGTGAGCTTGAATTTTGGAGGTAAAATTCACAGTGTAACTAGGTGGGAAAGGGCCGTGCTTTAGGCTTAATTTTGTTGGCCGTAATCGGCGTAACGGCTTAACACGTCGGCCATTTCTGCCTCATTGAGAATCACCGGTTCACCGCCCTGTAGGCTTAAATAGTAGTTGGCGGCTAATTCTTCAATGTCTTTCGCCAATGCGAGTGCGCGCAGGGGATCTGCGGCATAGGCAATTTGGCCGTGATTGGCCATGAGGCAGGCGCGGCGCTGTTGCAGTGCGGTGCTAACGTAATCTGATAATTCCTGGGTGCCGTAGGCGGCGTATTGAGCGCAGGGGATCGAGTCACCGCCCGCGATAGCAACCATATAATGAAACGCGGGGATCGCGCGGCGTTGGCACGCCAGCACGGTAGCGTAGCGGGAGTGGCAGTGGACAATGCCACCCGCTTCCGGGTGATCGAGATAAACCTGCCAGTGCATACGCCATTCGCTTGAGGGCTTGCGCTGATTCTTGGGAATGTCACCATCACTGTCGATATAGACCAAATCGCCGGGGCGAGTATTACCCGCCAACTGGCCGCTGGCCGAGATTAGCATGCCGCCGTCAGCGGTGCGTACCGAGGCGTTGCCGCTGGCGCCGGGGCTTAGGTTGCTATTGCTCATGCCATGTAGCGCGGCAACCAGTTGCGAGCGCTCTACGGTAAAGGCCATTACAGGCTATTCCGTAGGGCTTGAATGCGCTTTTCGAGTGGTGGGTGTGAGCTGAATAGCGCGGCTAAATCTGACTTGGTCTGGCTGCTAATACCAAAGGCGCTCATTTCGCCGGGTAGGTCTGTGGGCAAGCCCTGTTGAGCTTGCAAGCGCTGCAGCGCGGCGATCATGTCGTCGCGGCCGGCAAGGCTGGCGCCCGCGGCGTCGGCGCGAAATTCCCGCCACCGTGAAAACCACATCACAATAGTCGATGCCAAAATGCCCAAGACCATTTCGGCGATAAACGTGGTGACATAAAACGCAATGCCGTGACCACGCTCGGTTTTAAAGACCGTGCGATCCACAGTGTGGCCAATAATTCGAGCAAAAAACATCACAAAGGTGTTCACCACGCCTTGAATTAGGGTCAAGGTAATCATATCGCCATTGGCGACGTGGCCAATCTCGTGGGCGAGTACCGCGCGCACTTCATTGCGGCGCATTTGTCGCAGCAGGCCTTCTGATACGGCAACGAGCGCTGCATTGCGGTTCCAGCCGGTGGCAAAGGCATTGGCCGATGGCGATGGGAATATCGCGACCTCCGGCATACCGATACCGGCTTTTTGAGCCAGCTCGGCAACTGTTTCGAGTAACCAGCGCTCTTCGCTGGTATTGGGTGTGGTGATGACTTGCGCATGCGTGGCGCGTTTGGCCATCCATTTGGAGATAAGCAGGGAGATCAGCGATCCACTCATGCCAAAAACCGCGCAGAAAACCAGCAGCGAGCTGAGATTTAGATCAATGCCATTGCTGGCCATGATACTTTCTACGCCGAGTAGGCTCAGGGTAATACTCGCAACGAAAACGACCGCCAAGTTGGTGGCAAGAAATAACAGAATTCGCATCATGACGCAGACTTCCAATGTTTAAGGGCAGAACTTAGATGGAGGCTTAGTCGTTGAGTTTCAAGTCATGCACCCAAAATATCATCTTCGTTCGGCGCAATATCGCTACTTGCTGGCGTGGCCGAGTCATTTTGCTCTGTCGTGGCTGTTTCGTCATCAAATAGTGAGGGTGTGTCGCTCAGGATCGGCGGCCCCGGTTTAACGATGGGTTGATTATTGTCATCAAGTTCGCAGGCTAAAGCTTGGGCGCGCAGATGGATATCTTTACTGCTTTGCTCAAAAATAACATTTGCCACCTCGTCGCTGTGGACGGTTCGGAATAGCAGGCGCCTATCGCGCCCATCTAACCACTGCTGCTGTTTGCCGAGGTAGTGTCCGTGCTGGTTTTGGATGACAAAAATAGTAGCCATTGAATCCCTTGTTTGGATAAGCGGTTGTCGAAACGGGGCGAATTTTAGCGCGTTTGAGCGAGCAATTGAATTGGGTTTCAGCTGCCGCGTTTGCCCAGCAGCACATCTTTAGCATCGTTTATTTGACTGGCGAGAAAGTCATTGCCGCCGCGATCAGGATGGAATTTCTGCATTAATTGACGATGCGCGGTAATGATTTCTTCGTCACTGGCCCCGGGTTTAAGGCCGAGTACATTGAGGGCCTGCTGCTGATTCATATTGCTGCTGGGGCGTTGCGGGGGTGCCTGTTCATCTTGCGCGCTGCCCTTGGTTTTGCCGCTGATGCGATGGTATATGTGCTTAAGAATATACTGGCGGACAAAGGGCAGGGCGCCGCCAACGAGGCCCGCAATCCAATGAACTCTGCCGGTTACTGACAGCAGTACCAGCGCAGCCGCGCCTAAGCCAATAATTAGGCTGGTATAGTAGCCTCGGCGCTCATTGGCAGGTTTGGCTTGTACGGTTTTTACAAAACGATACAGGCCGTAGAGAACAAGCACTGCAAAAAGTAAACGAATGATCATGCTAAGTCCTTGAGGGGTGTAATTGCCTGTGCAGGCGCTACCCGTGAATTAAGCTGTGTTAAAGTATAAAGCCTTGTGGGCGATAGACCCACCAATAGTATTCAATGGATTTGTTCATGGTTTCAGGATCTAGCCCCGCGCAACGTTTTGTCTTATTTCAAGCACTCTATCAAGCCAGCCAATCTGGCGAAAACAATTGGGATCAGGTTGTCGCCTTATTGAGCAAGGGGCAGCGCGCTGCTCAGCGGGCACAATTAGATGAACTTGCTGATCAGTTTGCCAGTGGGCAACGCATTGTCTTGGACGAACTCCGCGAGGGCGGCATGTTCACCCCGTGGGAGCTGCAATTTATGCGACTGGGTTTGGCGGTGGGCAATTTAGCAAAAATCTATTTGCGCCTTGCTGAACACTATCGC
This sequence comes from Zhongshania aliphaticivorans, assembly GCF_001586255.1. NCBI lineage: Bacteria > Pseudomonadati > Pseudomonadota > Gammaproteobacteria > Cellvibrionales > Spongiibacteraceae > Zhongshania > Zhongshania aliphaticivorans. The sequence continues at coordinate 2,689,764 of NZ_CP014544.1, read as the reverse complement.
TTGCAAAGCGAGTTTAGGCGTAACCTGCGACGTCATTTGTGGGGGCCGGTTTTGGTGTTGGTGGCTTGTGCCTTGGGCCTGCCGTTGATGGTGCTGAGCGGGGGCTTTATAAGCATGCCGCAGGCGGTCGGGCTGGCGATGGCCGGCTTATTGCCGTTAGGCGCAGCCTATGGACTTTGGCAAGTGGCGCAGTATTCAGCGTGGTTTAGGCGCGTCTGTCTCGGTGTGGCCTATCGTTTGCCGGGATTAGGTTCCGCGCTAACGCAATACCAAAATTACCATTATATGAATCATTTGGCTGATTGTATCAGCGCTGACTTTTCACTACCCCAGGCTTTAAAGCAAGCCGCACGGCGTTTACCCGAGGCGCCAGTGAATAGCCGCTATTTTAAGTTGGCGAGTGAAGTTGAGGCCGGGGGGCGATTTTCGAGTGCTTTGCTAAGCAGCGGGATTCTGGAGGGTGTGGCTATGCCTCCAGTGTCAGAAATGCGAGATGCAAAACAAGTGCCGGCCCTATTGGGCCTGGCGATTCATCGAGCGTGTGAGGAACAATTGTTGTTTTGGGCGGGATGGTTGCCCTGGCTGTTGCTGGGCATGTTACCGTTTATAGTCGTGCTTAATGCATGGTTTCTCGGGCAGTAAGTTGCTCGAGTTCCTTTATGTAGTGACGACGACCGGATAATTCTCGCTCAATTGCAAAACGCTCAGATTTGTCCTGCCATTCGGCGTTCTTTAATAATTCCCACAATTTGCGGCTACACAGATTTTTAACATTCACTTCTTGATTCTGTTTGTTCATTGTCTTTCTCCATTGCGCTTCTGCGCCTTCTTCCATTGCCAAATGTTGTTTCATTTATTGTTTTGCTGTCGGTCACTATCGCTGCTTGCGATGACAAATGTATGACAGCATTCAGTTTTCGACACTATTTTTGCGATTTATGCCGTCGTAAAATTTTGACGCTTAGAATTTAAGCGACACCAAATTACATGGCGTATTATTTTCGGTAAAAACAATGTCGGGTCTTGCCGATTTGGCCAAATACACGCTGGCCATTGATTTGTTCTCAGTATGCAGCGAGGTGTTTTGCTGCTAACTGCTTTTCCGTACGTGGGTGTTTACTACGCGGTAAAAGCTAATCCTGATACGACTAATCTCAACTATTGATCGGACACCTTGAAGCTAGCAAAGTTCACGCCAGTAAGCAAATATTAAATGTGTATCCTAGTGATATATCGTCTAATTGTGATGTGGCGGGCTCAAAACCCTCTTGAATTGGGGCTTTGCGAGGATTTTGGTCTTAATTGGCAATATGTAAGCAGGCTGCTTTTACTGAGTAATATTGAGTCTCTGTGGCACTCAGTGCTGTATCAAATTGGTGCACGCTCCTGAATCGTGCCGCGTTGTGAAAATGGCCTGTTAATGTCAATTCTGGTTTACCGGTTCGGGGATTAATAAGTAGAAGGTGCGGTTAATGTCGAAATATGCACTGATGTTTCCCAGCGGTTACCTTGCTAGCGCGTATTTTTCGGCAGGGAGTTTAAGTACGGTGATGCTTTTCTAGGGCCAAAACACAATGGGCACGCTGGCAGGTGCCCATTGTCAGTGGTTTGTGATTTAAAAAGTAAGACGGATGCGCCAGTAGAAATCGGCTTCTAGGGCGTTTAAGCGCTGTTCGTCCATAACATCGTCGTAAACCGGTACCGCAGCGACAAGCTCTGTATAGAGGCTTTCACCGTAGCTGAGGCTGAGGCTGAGGCCCGCATCGGCTATGCTGTCGTCATTTTTTTGCGCAGACGAGGTGTTTTTGTACCAGCTACCGGCGTATTCGCTAAAGATTCCGGGTGTTAATTCAAATTGATCAAATTTGTATCTGCGCTCGATTTTTGCAGTGAGTAGATAACCCTCATCACCAACTAATACGCCTGGCAGGTAGGCGCTGAGGCTGCCCATGCCACCCAGTACAAATTGCTGCTGCTGCGGCAATTGCTCGTTGGTGAATTGGCCGCTGGCATTGAGTTGCAACGACGTGTCACTGAATAACCGAGTTTGGTAGCTTGCGCTTGGCAGCAAGGTAAAGAAATCAGCACTGCGTGCCGCGGGGGCGACTTCAGGCACAACTGAGTTTGGATTTTCGGCGATATACCGCGCTTTAAATGATTCGTAGTCCTCAAGTGTGCCGCTACCCCCTAAACCTGCTCGTGCGCTGAGTGCTAAATTAAGCTGGGATGCGGTTGTAATTTGTGAGTCGTATTGGGTTCTTGAGTATTCCCCGCTAATTTCTAGTGTTTGGTATTTTTCTTCCAGTAATTTTTCGTTCTGACCTGTGCGCTGGACCTTGGAGTCGATGTGCTGCAGCCTTTCTTTCAGAACAAATTGGTTTCTCGTGGTGCTATAGAGTATTTGCTGTCCGTGAATACTGGCTTGTAATATTTCCGCATCGATATCAATTTTGCTGGTGGTGCTTGTACTTGTGCCGGGCAATAGGCAGAGCGCCCCGAGTAGGCAGGAGGCGCTGCTGTTCTGCTCTGTACTTGGGCTGCGCTCATACTCTACATAGCTGAGCTCAACACCATAAAGTCCGCTAACAAACGGGTGGTCTATGCCGAGGCTGAATTGATCAAGGTTTTCGCCGTCTCTAGATTCGCCCAAATCCGCGAAAGCCGTCTGGTAGGCTACAGACAATTGCGTACCGGTTTGAAAACGGTGGTTAATTCCCGCCAAACCAAAATACCGGCCAAGGAAGCGATTGCCTTTGTTGTTGGCTTCTAAAATGTAATCAGTGGCATCGTAATTCTCGACCGCTTTTTGATTAAACACCATGACGAGATCGTTGTTACTTTGCTCTTCGTAGGACACGCTATAGTGGTAACCCGCGCGTTTGGCCTGTAAGTCGGCGATAACCCGAGCGCTGTAAAACTCTTCCATTGTAAGATCGCTGTCGCCCACTAAATTAGTAAAGTGGTCGGTGACTTGGCTTGCGCCGCGTAGTTCGGCTAAACGCAGCTGATCGACATAGACATATATGGCGTCCAAGCTGCGGTAGTAGCGAATTTTCATTAGCAGGTGGCCTGCTTCGTAATAGCGATTAGACAGCCGAATAATCGCATCCGATGGCGTTTTGGATGATTCGATCAATTGGACGATTTCGTCGTTACCGAGGTAAGTATCGCCGAATACTTTCAGTTGAATGTCGTTTATATTTGCTGTGATTGCACTCGCTGGGCTGCTAGCGTAATTTTTTACTTGTACTTCCGTTGCTTGTACCGGTGGTAATGTTGGTGGCAAATCTATCGCCATTGTGTATCTCCCCGAAAGATAATTGTGTAAAAAATTATTTGATTATTGTGAAGTCAACGCGACGATTTAGTTCGGCTTGATCCTTGTCTTCAATCTTTGCAATTAAAGACTGGTCGCCACGGCCAACTATTTTTATGCGATTAGCGTCTATGCCATGCTCAATAAGGTAATCCTTTACATTACTCGCACGTCGCTGGGATAAGCGCAGATTGTAATCTTGCTTGCCAAAGTGGTCAGTGTGGCCATTAATTTCGATTGTTTTATATCCGGATCGTTGTAACAAGGATATGGCTTCGTCAAGCGTCGCCTTTGCCTTTGGGCTAAGGCTGTCATCGTCAAAGCTAAAGTTAACGCCTTTGAGGCGAGCAGGCTCGATGTTGCCGAGATCGCAACCATCTTCTAGAACAAGACTCGTCTTGGGCGTATTTTCACAGCGGTCTTTTTGGTCGCATACACCATCTGCATCCTGGTCGACACATTGCTCGCTGGTCGCTGCGGTCGCGATGGCTAAGTCCAGCGCGCTTTGAGTAAGTCCTGCTTGGTCTTGACGAGCAACTACAGTGAATTCACCCGAGGCGCCATCGTCAATACCGTCGTTGTCTGAGTCGTTTGGATTTGGATTACTGCTCCCTGAATTTGCATTGCGGTTGCCGAGTAAATCATTGACCACACCGTCACCGTCGTCAGTATTGGCGTCGGAGTTAGTGAGGGCGTCAGATACGCTGCCGCCAGTGAGTTCGCGAACTATGGCGTCAACCGGAGTAATGATGGGCTCAGCGCCTGTGATGACGGGCTCGGTGACTGGAGCGAGAGCGTCGAGTAAGGGCACGCCAACTTCGCTGTCGACGGTGTCAGTAACCGGATCTAAACCGGCATCAAGCGCGTCAATAACTGGCGCAAGGGCTTCGCCTAGCGGCACGGTGACGGGCGCTAATGGTGAGCCATCGCTAGAGGCAGGGGCCGGAGCGGCACTGCCACCGCCGAGTAGGTCATTCACCAAGCCATCGCCATCCGCCGTATTTGCATCGGAATTAGTGAGGGCATCAGACACACTGCCGCCAGTGAGTTCGCCGAAGACGGCATCGACCGGAGTAATGATGGGCTCAGCGCCTGCGATGACGGGCTCGGTGACTGGAGCGAGAGCGTCGAGTAAAGGCACGCCAACTTCGCTGTCGACGGTGTCAGTAACCGGATCTAAACCGGTATCAAGCGCGTCAATAACTGGCGCAAGGGCTTCGCCTAGCGGCACGGTGACGGGCGCTAATGGTGAGCCATCGCTAGGGGCAGGGGCCGGAGCGGCACTGCCACCGCCGAGTAGGTCATTCACCAAGCCATCGCCATCCGCCGTATTTGCATCGGAATTAGTGAGGGCATCAGACACACTGCCGCCAGTGAGTTCGCCGAAGACGGCATCGACCGGAGTAATGATGGGCTCAGCGCCTGCGATGACGGGCTCGGTGACTGGAGCGAGAGCGTCGAGTAAAGGCACGCCAACTTCGCTGTCGACGGTGTCAGTAACCGGATCTAAACCGGTATCAAGCGCGTCAATAACTGGCGCAAGGGCTTCGCCTAGCGGCACGGTGACGGGCGCTAATGGTGAACCATCGCTGGGGGCTGGGGCCGGGGCGGCGCTGCCACCACCGAGTAGGTCATTCACCAAGCCATCGCCATCCGCCGTATTTGCATCGGAATTAGTGAGGGCATCTGACACACTGCCGCCCGTGAGTTCGCCGAAGACGGCATCGACCGGAGTAATGATGGGCTCAGCGCCTGCGATGACGGGCTCGGTGACTGGAGCGAGAGCGTCGAGTAAAGGCACGCCAACTTCGCTGTCGACGGTGTCAGTAACCGGATCTAAACCGGTATCAAGCGCGTCAATAACTGGCGCAAGGGCTTCGCCTAGCGGCACGGTGACGGGCGCTAATGGTGAGCCATCGCTAGGGGCAGGGGCCGGAGCGGCACTGCCACCGCCGAGTAGGTCATTCACCAAGCCATCGCCATCCGCCGTATTGGCGTCGGAATTCGTGAGGGCATCAGACACACTGCCGCCAGTGAGTTCGTTAACAATGGCGTCGACCGGGGTAATGATCGGTTCAGCGCCGTCAACCACGGGCTCAGTGACCGGGGCCAGAGCGTCGAGTAAAGGCACGCCAACTTGGCTGTCAACGACGTCGGTGACTGGGTCGAGACCTGTATCTACCGCATCAATGACAGGTGCGAGGGCTTCGCCTAGCGGCACGGTGATGGGCGCTAATGGTGAGCCATCGCTAGGGGCAGGGGCCGGAGCGGCACTGCCACCGCCGAGTAGGTCATTCACCAAGCCATCGCCATCCGCCGTATTGGCGTCGGAATTCGTGAGGGCATCAGACACACTGCCGCCAGTGAGTTCGTTAACAATGGCGTCGACCGGGGTAATGATCGGTTCAGCGCCGTCAACCACGGGCTCAGTGACCGGGGCCAGAGCGTCGAGTAAAGGCACGCCAACTTGGCTGTCGACGGTGTCGGTAACCGGATCTAATCCGGTATCGACCGCGTCAATGACCGGCGCAAGCGCTTCGCCAAGGGGCACGGTGACGGGCGCTAGTGGTGAGCCATCGCTAGGGGCCGGAGCTGGGGCAGCGCTGCTACCACCGAGTAAATCATTCACTAAGCCATCGCCATCCGTCGTATTGGCGTCGGAGTTAGTGAGAGCGTCAGACACGCTGCCGCCAGTGAGTTCGCCCACAATCGCATCGACTGGGGTGATGATGGGTTCAGCGCCGTCAACCATGGGCTCAGTGACCGGGGTCAGAGCGTCGAGTAAAGGCACGCCAACTTGGCTATCGACGGTGTCGGTAACCGGATCAAGACCGGTATCCACCGCATCAATAACTGGTGCAAGGGCTTCGCCAAGGGGCACAGTCACGGGCGCTAAGGGCGAGCCGCTGCTGTCACCGGGGGCGGGCTGGGGTGCTGGTGCGCTGCTGCCACCACCGAGTAAGTCATTCACTAAGCCATCGCCGTCGGCAGTATTGGCGTCGGAGTTAGTGAGAGCGTCAGACACGCTGCCGCCAGTGAGTTCGCCCACAATCGCATCGACTGGGGTGATGATGGGTTCAGCGCCGTCAACCATGGGCTCAGTGACCGGGGTCAGAGCGTCGAGTAAAGGCACGCCAACTTGGCTATCGACGGTGTCGGTAACCGGATCAAGACCGGTATCCACCGCATCAATAACTGGTGCAAGGGCTTCGCCAAGGGGCACAGTCACGGGCGCTAAGGGCGAGCCGCTGCTGTCACCGGGGGCGGGCTGGGGTGCTGGTGCGCTGCTGCCACCACCGAGTAAGTCATTCACTAAGCCATCGCCGTCGGCAGTATTGGCGTCGGAATTGCTCAGGGCATCAGACACGCTGCCGCCAGTAAGCTCGCCGACAATCGCATCGACTGGGGTGATGATGGGTTCAGCGCTGTCAACCACGGGCTCAGTGACCGGGGCCAGAGCGTCGAGTAAAGGCACGCCAACTTGGCTGTCGACGGTGTCGGTAACCGGATCAAGACCGGTATCCACCGCATCAATAACTGGTGCAAGGGCTTCGCCAAGGGGCACAGTGACAGCCGCTAAGGGTGAGCCGCTGCTGTCACCGGGGGTGGGCTGCGGTGCTGGCGCACTGCTGCCACCGCCGAGTAAATCATTCACGAGGCCGTCGCCGTCGGTCGTATTGTCATCAGTGTTTGTTAATGCGTCTTCAACGCTGCCACCAGTAATATCGGCCAAGCTTCCATCGACAGGGTCAGTAGCCGGTTCAATTGCGGATAAAATTGGTGTAGTGACTGGCGCTACAGCGTCCAATATTGGGGCAATTAATTGGCCGTCTATCTGATCAGTCAGCGGGTCTAGGCTTTTGTCGAGATCCGTTATAGGTGTATCGAGAGCTTCTCCAAGTGGACGTGTGACGATAGGGAGGGGCGAGCTTTCACCTGCCTCGCGGCCACTATTTTGGGTTCGTCCATTACCCAGTAAATCGTTTATGGGCCCCTGGCCGTCTTCGTCGTTGTAATCTTGCGTCGTTAAGGCGTCCTCAAGGCTACCGCCGCTCAGGTCGGATACAATACCGTCTACCGGATGGGTGATGGGGGTAAGTGCGTCAAGTAGTGGGTCAATAGCGGGAGCGGCCGCGCTTAATATAGGTTCTGCAGCTTGCTTGTCGATCACATTGGTAATGGGATCAAGGCTTTCGTCGACGGTGTCAATCAGTGGCGTTAGGCTGCGCCCGAGTGGGGCGCTGACGGATTCGATAGGCGATTTGTTTTTGGGCTTCTTGCCTTGAGCATTGCCAACGGGCTTGTCGTTGCCATTATTGCCCTCTGCAGGGTTGCCTGTACGTAGTGCTGTTGCAGAACTTTGGGTTTTGTCACGGTTTTTTCCGCCGCCAAGTAAGTCATTGGCGATGCCGTTACCATCGTCTGTATTTTGGTCGGAATTTGTTAGTGCATCAGAAAGACTCCCTCCGCTGATGTCGTGGAGAATCCCATCGACCGGGCTAACTATCGGCTCTAGGCCTTTTAGTACCGGTGTGGTGACGGGGGATGCGACATCAATTAGTGGCACTCCAATTTGTGCGTCGATGGGGTTGGTGAGAGGGTCTAGGGTAATATCTAAAGTGTTTATTGTCGGCATTAAAGACTGGCCAATTGGCGCAGTAACAGGCGATAAAATATTCCCGCTTCCGCCATCGGAAAGGTTGGGGATGGCAATAATAGATTGTGCGTAACTCAGTTGGCTGGTGAGCAATATCGCTGCGGTCAGTTTGTGTTTGCGGTGCTGGATCATGGAGACGATTTCCCAGAAAAAATTGAGTACATATTGCTTATGGCTAAAGCCTAACAAATCTACAAATATGCGATCCAGTAGCAACGTAACTTTCGCTCTTATTTGTGTATTTGTTCTTGGTGTGGGCTTTGTTTGTTGGAATTTATTGGTATATGTGCTAAAGGGGGGCTTTGGCGTTTCTTTGTATTAGGTCGGTGTAAGTGCCGCAGTTACGGTTAGTAAAATGCGGCCTTTTCTTCAAGGTTCGTAAACGATGAGCGAATAAGAAAAATGCCCAGGCTCAATGTAAGTCTGGGCATAATTACGTAGCTGCGGTTAAATTATCCGGACACGATAACGTGCCATCGATACGAATTTATTCGTCAATTACCGCGTCGACAAAGTAATGATCAACGCCGTTCACCTTTTCTTTAACCAAGCCGTGGCAATCGGTTTCGAAGCCGGGGAAACGGGAGTTAAAGTCACGTACAAATTGCAGGTAGCGCACAATAATATTATTGAAACGCTCGCCTGGAATAAGTAGTGGAATACCTGGTGGGTAGGGGGTTACCAACATAGCAGTAATTCGGCCTTCCAGCTCGTCGATGGGGACGCGCTCAACCTTGCGGTGAGACATTCTAGCCCAGGCATCCGCGGGGATCATTGCTGCTTCCATTTCGGAGAGATACATCTCGGTGGTAATGCGCGCCAGATCGTACTCTTTGTAAACGTTGTGAATATCGCTACACAGATCGCGCAGGCCGACTTTCTCGTATTTCGGGAATTTGGCGGCGAACTGGGGCATTACCCGCCATAGCGGCAGGTTCTGATCGTAGTCGTCTTTAAACTGCTGTAATTCTGTCACCATCGAGTTCCAGCGGCCCTTGGTGATACCGATAGTGAACATGATGAAGAAGGAGTACATGCCGGTTTTTTCGATGATAATGCCATGTTCTGCGAGGTATTTGCTCACAATAGACGCGGGGATACCGATCTCATCGAAGTTGCCATCGACATCAAGGCCTGGGGTAATGATAGTTGCCTTAATTGGGTCGAGCATATTAAAGCCAGACTCAATATCGCCAAAGCCATGCCAGCGGTCGTCGGAGTGAATAACCCAGTCGTCGCGGTCGCCGATGCCTTCTTCGGCTAATACCTCTGGTCCCCAAACACGGAACCACCAATCGTCGCCGTAATCGGCATCGACCTTGCGCATAGCGCGACGGAAGTCGAGGGCTTCCATAATCGATTCATCAACTAACGCTGTGCCGCCAGGCGCTTCCATCATGGCTGCAGCCACGTCGCACGAGGCGATAATCGCGTACTGCGGGCTGGTGGATGAGTGCATTAAATAGGATTCATTGAAACGGTGGGTATCGAGTTTCCGTTGGGTGCCGTCTTGCACCAGAATCTGCGAAGCTTGGGACAGGCCCGCCAAGAGCTTATGGGTAGACTGGGTGGCAAAGACTAGGGTGTCATCGGAGCGCGGGCGACCGGCGCCGATGGCGTGCATATTGTGGTAGAAGCTGTGAAAGGCGGCGTGGGGCAGCCAAGCTTCATCAAAATGCAGAGTGTCGATAGTGGAGTCTAGAATGTCTTTGATTTCTTCAACGTTATACACAATACCGTCGTAGGTACTCTGGGTAATGGTTAGAATACGCGGTTTTTTGTCTTCGGCATGGCGGGCAAAGGGATGATCTTCGATCTTTTTGCGGATTGCCGCCGGGTCGAATTCGCTCTTTGGAATTGGGCCAATAATGCCGTAATGGTTGCGGGTTGGCATTAAAAACACGGGAATCGCGCCGGTCATAATAATGCTGTGCAAAATCGACTTATGGCAGTTGCGGTCAACCACCACGATGTCGCCGGGGGCGACGGTGGAGTGCCACACTACTTTGTTGGAGGTCGAGGTGCCGTTGGTCACAAAGAATAGGTGGTCGCAGCCAAAAATGCGTGCGGCATTGTTCTCACTGGCGCTAACTGGGCCAGTGTGATCGAGCAGCTGGCCGAGCTCTTCTACTGCGTTACACACGTCGGCGCGGAGTAGGTTCTCGCCAAAGAACTGGTGGAACATTTGGCCAACGGGGCTTTTTAAGAACGCGACTCCGCCGGAGTGACCTGGGCAGTGCCAAGAATAAGAACTGTCGCTGGCATAGTTCATCAACGCATGGAAAAACGGCGGCGCGAGGGCTGACAGGTATTTGTTGGCTTCACGAATGATATGGCGGGCCACAAAGTCTGGGGTGTCTTCAAACATGTGAATGAAGCCGTGCAGTTCGCGCAGGATTTCATTGGGAATATGGCGCGAAGTGCGGGTTTCACCATAGAGAAACACCGGTATGTCGGTGTTGCGCTGACGCACAGCGGTCATGAATTGGCCAATAGACTCCAAGGCTTGGCTCACCGTCTCGTCGCTGCCGTCGCCAAACTCTTCATCGTCGATTGACAAAATAAAGCAGGAGGCACGGCTCGCCTGTTGTGCAAAGGCGGTGAGATCGCCGTAGCTGGTCAGGCCAATCACTTCCATGCCTTCTTTGCTTATGGCGTCGGCGAGGTCGCGGATGCCAGAGCCAGAGATGTTTTCTGAGCGAAAGTCTTCGTCAATGATGACGACGGGGAAACGAAATTTCATTTATACGGCCATTGTTGGTGTTGGCTTTTCCCAGATAGCTCTGGGTCCTATCGCGCGGCGTTAACGGCATGTGCCTGCCGCGCGGCTTGGTAATATCGCTTTTAACGGTGGCAATGATATTACTTTATTGACTGCCTACCCTAACAATAATCCATGACGGCTGTCAGTCAAATCGAGCATATTTTGACGGATAAGACAGGTGGGCGCACGGAAAGTTTTTGGTAGGGGCTTAGAACGTTAAATTGGATCTTTACCCGCCATTGGCATGGCGGGTAAAGCCTCAGGCTATGCTGTCGAGCAAATACTGGGGCAGCGCAAACGCGCCGACGTGCAATTCTGGATTGTAGTAGCGGGTTTTAATGCCGCTAGCCTTAAACCGAGTTTGCAGAGTACTTAGCTCCTGGGTGCGAGCGCTAAGCTCATTGCTAGCCCACGCAAAGGTCATGATGCCGCCGACATAGGTCGGTACTGCAGCTGTATAAAAAGCCGTGTCGCTAAATAAGGGCGACAAGCGCTTATGGCTGGTACTGACTTCGTCGGGTTGCATAAACGCAACGCCGTTCTGCGCGGCAAAAATTCCGCCAGGCTTCAGGCAGCGCTTGATCCCTTCGTAAAACGGCGAAGTGAATAGAACCTCGCCGGGACCGATAGGATCGGTGCTGTCTGACAAAATTACATCAAACTGGCGATCGCACTGCTTAACGAAATCGATACCGTCGCCAATCACAATTTCGGCGCGGGGATTTTCATAGGCCCCGGCAGAGTGATTGGGCAGGTATTTAACGCACATATCGATGACCGCTTGGTCTATTTCGACCTGCACGGCATTCTCTACTTCTGGGTGTTTAAGCACTTCGCGAAGCAGACCGCCGTCGCCGCCGCCAATAATAAGCACGCTTTTGGCATTGCCGTGGGCAAATAGCGGGGTGTGCGCCAGCATTTCATGATAAATGAATTCATCGCGCTCGGTCGTTTGAATAATACCGTCTAGCGCCATGACCCGGCCAAAGCTGCCGGATTCAAATATGATTAAATGCTGATGGTCGGTCTTGCTTTCAAACAAGACCTCGCGAACGCTAAAACCTTGGTGGTAGTCGCCGTGGAGGGTTTCGTTAAACCACTCAGACATCGTCCATTCTCCCGCGCAGGTTTTCGCCCACCTCAATACGAGTGGGTGAAAAGGCCTTTCGCAGGATCTCTACAGCCAATTCTGGTTTCGCATCGCCGCACATGAATACGTCAAAAGCAGCGTAATCGCGCTCTGGCCAAGTGTGCACACTTATGTGTGACTCAGCTAATACCGCAACGCCAGAAACTCCGCCATTTGGGGTGAAATGATGCATATGAATATGCAGCAGTGTTGCACCACATTCATTGACGCAGTCAATAAAAGCTTTTTCCATGCGGGGGAGTTCATCGAGGTGGGATGCGCCCCACAAGTCGATAATTAAATGGGTTCCAGCGTACGCTACGCCGTCACGAATAATAAGGTGGTCGAGATTTTCGTCGGACTGTGTAATCGGATTACACGTGGCAGCGCCGGCCTCCAAAGAAGGCATATGATCTAGGCTTTTCATTTAGCATAAATCCTCCGCATAGGTGAAAGAGCGGGCGATTTAAACGTGTTTTCCCTTAAATAGCAATAAAAAATCCTGTAAAAATCCCCTGACTGGCCTTATACCAAAGTCATTGACGGGCTTGGGGTTTTATCACTTTGTGACGCTGGCCTGAGGGGGGTAAATCAAGGCATAGTAGCGATCTGTTTGTGGAAACATATTAAAGGAAGCTGTGCCATGAGTATTTTTGATCGCTACCGCAAACCCGCCGCTATCCCTACTGCAGAGCAAGCGCTGCCTGGTCGCAGTGCAAAAATGCAGGTAGCGGCGAAACACACCGTATTAAAGACCTCGCTGCAAGGACCATTTCCCGAGGCTTATCAGCAGATCGTGTTTGGCCTTGGGTGCTTTTGGGGCGCAGAGCGCAAGTTTTGGCAGCAAACTGGGGTGTTTACCACCGCGGTTGGCTACTGCGGTGGGCACACGCCCAACCCGACCTACGAGGAAGTGTGTTCGGGGATGACGGGCCACAATGAGGTGGTGTTAGTGGTGTTTGATCCTGAACGCATTAGTGTGCAAAAGCTGCTGGCGGTGTTTTGGGAGAGTCACAACCCCACCGAAGGCATGCGCCAAGGCAATGATATTGGCACTCAATATCGCTCGGGAATTTACTGCTCAAATGAGGCTCAGCTGGCCTTGGCAAATGCCTCTGCCGAGCAATACCAACAAGCCTTAAGCAATGCGGGCTTGCCAGAAATTAGCACTGAAATAGTCATGGCTGGTGAGTTTTACTATGCCGAAGACTATCACCAGCAGTATTTAGACAAGAACCCAGGCGGCTATTGCGGCTTGGGTGGTACTGGGGTTAGTTGCCCGCTTTAGTAGTGGGAGACGCTGGATGGGAGACGAAAAACGCAAAAACACCGGTGCTTTGGTTTTTAGCGTCTCCCGTCTCCCGTCTCCCGTCTAGTATTCAGCCTTTAATTACCCCGCCATTTCGTCTGATACAGATCATGGCGGCGGTCGCGCAAGTTCTGCACCGTACCGCTATTGCGCGCGACTCTTAATGCCTCTGGGCGTAAATCGGCAATGGCCACGGTTTCCACGTTGGGGGTGGTGTCGGCGGCAATGCCGTCACGGGCAAAGTGGAAGTCGCAGGGTGTGAGAATACAGCTCTGGGCGTATTGAATGTCCATGTTGGCGACATTAGGCAGGTTGCCCACATTGCCGGACATCACCACGTAGACCTGATTCTCGACTGCGCGTGCCTGACAGCAGTAACGCACGCGCAAATAGCTCTGGCGCTCGTCGGTGCAGAAGGGCACGAAGAGGATTTCTGCACCCTGGTCGACCAAGTGGCGAGACAGTTCGGGAAACTCTGAGTCGTAGCAAATTAACACACCGATTGGTCCGCAGTCGGTGTCAATCACTTGTAACTCATTGCCCCCTTCAATATTCCACCAATACACTTCGTTGGGGGTGGGGTGGATTTTGGCTTGTTCGTCTACGCGGCCGTCGCGATGAAATACGTAAGAGATATTTTCGACCCGGCCATTGGCCACCCGCGTGGGGTGAGAGCCGCCAATAATATTAATATTGTAACGAACCGCTAAATCTTGCATCGCTTCAACATAGCGAGGGGTGTATTTGGTCAATGCCTCTATAGATTGAATGGGCGTTAATTCCTGGTCTTCAATCGACAGTAATTGCAGGGTGATTAATTCGGGGAAGACCACGAAATCCCCTTTGTAGTCGGCAACCACGTCGACAAAATATTCAATAAACGACATGAATTCAGTGAAGGACTGCACGCGACGCTGCATATACTGCACGGTGCCGACTCGCACGGTGTCGGGTTGGCGGCCGCCGTGACGCTTGGTGTGGGCGGCTGCAGCGGCGGTTTCGACCTTGGGGTTGTGCCAGACCAAATGTACGCCATAGCCCAGTGAGTCTTTGTCGGCATTGAGGTAATTTGGTACGAGATCGAGTACTTCGAAATCGTTATGCAGCTGAAATGACAGTACTGGGTCTCGGGTTTTTTGGCTGACAACCGCTTCCAGATAGTTTTCTGCGCTGCCGTATTTTTTAATGCGTCGAGATAAGCTGGGCAGGCGGCCGACAAAGACAATGCCTTTTAGGCCCAAAGATTCGCAGAGCTTTTTACGGGCGTTATAGAGGCGTTGGCCAATGCGATAGCCGCGCACGCTGCTGTCTACGCAGACTTCCATGCCGTACATCCATTCGCCTTCGGGATCATGGCGGGTGCCGTAGCCATTTGCGGTGATTGCGGCCCAACTATGGGGTTTTAAACAGACGTCCCCACTAATTCGAAACGTGGCGCAGTAGCCGACGATGTCGTCTTCTAGGGTGACAACAAATTTACCTTCGCCAAAATTATTGAGCTGGCCGCGTAATTCAGCCCGCGTGTAGGGATCGATTCCGGTGCCGTCGTAAACCCGCTTAGACAGTGCGGCAATGGCGGGGATATCCTTAATCATTGCATTTCGGACCCGCAGGACTTTGCCTGTGGAGGCAATTTTTTTACCACCCGTGGTGTTTCTGGCCATTATATAAACTCTTGAATTGGGCTAGGGGAATTAGGCTTTGTTTTTACTGCTGGCGCTGCGTCGAACTGGGCCGGACTTTACGCCTTCCGCTTTGTTTGAGGTAGTGTTTGCGGCAGCGGTTTTTTCGGTATTTTTATCACTGTTTGTTTCACTGCTAGGTTTGTCGGCGGTGGTTTTGTCTGCTGATTTACGATTAGTGGCTAAACCACTCAATGATTTAAGCACCCGTGCCGACAGGTCTAGGGTTTTCATGCCTTCGGTAAAGGCGGTTTTAGCCATTTGCTGAACCATCTCGGTGTCGCCTTCGCCAATGCGTTTGTACACCGCATCCCATAATGGCTGGGCGTCCGGAAGGCCGACCAAGCGGCGCATTTCCTCTGGGCTTATTTCAACTTCGAGATGTATTTTCATATTCTGCTACCCCGCATTGTAAGCATTGAGTATGCCATCCGCAGTTGCCGGGTCAATCATTAGCGGCAAAAGCGGCGGCAATATTTAGTTATTAAGTTGGCTTAGCACATATTGCAGAATACCGCCGTGGCGGAAATAGCCCAGTTCTTCTTGGGTATCAATGCGAAGTCGGCCGAGTACCTCGTGGCGGCTGCCGTCGCTGCGAGACAGCACAATACGCACTGTTTGTTTCGGGCTAAGTTGTTCTTCACAGGGAATGATGTCGACTTGCTCGTCGCCTTTGAGGTCGAGCATTTCTCTGGGAATTTCCTTGTCGAATTCCACCGGCATAACGCCCATGCCAACGAGATTAGAGCGATGAATACGCTCAAAACTCTCGGCAATCACGGCTTTAACGCCAAGTAATAAGGTGCCCTTGGCGGCCCAGTCGCGACTTGAGCCGGTGCCGTATTGCTTGCCAGCGATAATGACGAGGGGCTTTTCGATCTCGAGGTATTTCACGGCAGCATTGAATATTGGCAGCACAGTTTGTCCGTCAGGTGCGAGTGTATAGCCACCTTCGCGGTCGACAAGTTTGTTGTTGAGGCGCGTGTTGGCAAAGGTGCCTCGGCTCATCACTTCGTGGTTGCCGCGCCGAGAGCCGTAGGAGTTAAAATCGCTGGGCGCAATACCAATGCTTTGCAAATAGTGGCCCGCGGGGCTGTCAGTGGCAATTTTGCCTGCCGGTGAAATGTGGTCTGTGGTAATGGAGTCGCCGAAAACACCAAGAATGCGGGCGCTCCGCAAAACGGGGAATTCCTCGCCAGCAAGCTGCGGCTTGTCAAAAAAGCTGGGGCAGCGAATATAGCTTGAATCAACTTGCCAAGGATAAGTATCGCTCTTGTCAACCTCGATGGCTTGCCACTCCGCAGTGCCAAGATAGACGTCTTGATAGGCATCGCGATACATCGCGCCGCTGACAATTTTGCGTATTTCGTGAATTTCAGCGGTGCTTGGCCACAGGTCTTTGAGAAATACCTCTACGCCTTTACTGTCGGTTGCGATGGCCTCTTCCTGCAAGTTGCGCAGGGTCGTGCCCGCGAGGGCATAGGCAACCACGAGTGGCGGCGAGGCTAGCCAGCTCGCTTTGACCTGGGGGTGAATACGGCCGTCAAAGTTGCGGTTGCCAGACAATAGGGCGGAAACCACCATGTTCTTGCTGTCGATGGCTTTGGCGATGGGCTCGCGCAGCGGCCCAGAGTTGCCAATGCAGGTCGTACAGCCGTAGCCAACCAAATCAAAGCCTAGGGAATTGAGGTCGTCTTGTAAGCCGCTGTCGGCTAAATATTTACTGACGACTTTAGAGCCGGGGGCAAGGGAGGTTTTGACCCAGGGTTTTACTCGTAAACCGCGCTCGCGGGCTTTGCGGGCGACTAAGCCTGCCGCAATCATGACGTCGGGGTTTGAGGTGTTGGTGCAGCTGGTAATGGCGGCAATAACTACGTCGCCGTGGTGGAGCTTGAGTTTCATGTCCTCAATGTCGGCGGTTTCATTTAAATCACGCTCGCTGTCGGCTAAATAGTCGCGCATGGCATTGCCAAGATCGCTGACGGCGACTCGATCTTGGGGGCGGCTAGGCCCGGCTAGGCTTGGTTCAACGGTGTCTAAGTTCAGCGTTACGCTGTGGCTGAATACTGGGTAGTCGCCTGGGTTTCGCCACAGTCCTTGGGCTTTGCAATACTGCTCGGTAAGCGCGATGGTCTGCTCGGGCCTGCCCGTTAGCTTTAAGTAGGCAAGGGTGGCCTCGTCCACGGGGAAGTAGCCGCAGGTGGCGCCGTATTCTGGCGCCATATTGGCGATAGTGGCGCGATCAGCCACGCTGAGCTCGGCGAGACCGTCGCCAAAGAACTCAACGAATTTACCGACAACACCCTCGCGGCGCAGAATCTCTACCACGCTGAGCACTAGGTCGGTCGCGGTAACCCCTTCGCGGAGTTTGCCGCTGAGTTCAAAGCCGACAACGTCGGGGAGCATCATGGAATAAGGCTGTCCCAGCAGTGCAGCCTCGGCTTCAATACCGCCCACGCCCCAGCCAAGTACGCCTAAGCCATTGACCATGGGGGTGTGGCTGTCGGTGCCAAGGACGGTGTCGGGATAGGCCATTGTGCCGTCTTCGCTAACCCAGACCACTTGGGCTAAATATTCCAAGTTCACCTGGTGGCAGATGCCTGTGCCCGGCGGTACCACGTTGAAATTACGAAATGCCGATTGGCCCCACTTAAGGAAGCGATAGCGTTCTTCGTTACGCTCCATTTCTTTCGCTACGTTTTCGCCAAAGGCCTGTGGGGAGCCGTATTGGTCTACCGTTACCGAGTGGTCGATCACGAGGTGCACCGGAATTTGCGGATTGATGGCCGAGACATCGCCGCCGCGCTTGGCAACGGCGTCTCGCATAGCCGCCAAATCAACAATGGCAGGTACCCCTGTAAAGTCCTGCATTAATACGCGGGCCGGTGAAAAATTGAGGTCATCGCCACCGCTGGCGTTATCGAGCCAGCGCGAGAAGGCAACGATAATGTCGGCATTAATGGTTTTGCCGTCGAAATGGCGGAGTTGATTTTCAAGTAAAATCTTCAGAGATTTGGGTAGTTGGGCCAAGCGTTCGTCGCCCAATTTTTGCAAATCGTAATATTGGTAGCTCTGCTCGCCGCAAATCAGATCCGAGAGCAGGTGTTTTGTGGACTGCATGGGTGAACTCCTATGAGCTTAGTGGTATGTGCATCGCTTACCCTAGCACAGACAGCTGAAAAAGCAGGTTTCTCCCCTCGACAAAACGCAAAAAATGGGTGGAATGCGGTCTGTGGCGGTAACTGTTCAGGGTAAGGTCAGGTTTTCGGTAGTGCGGGAATATTACTTGATGTGTTATGGCGCCATTTTTCTAGTGAATTATTGATCTTGCTGTGCTGTAATCGGTTTCGATCTCGGGGTGTCGGCCCCGCTTAAGACCGGCACCTCGCTACCCAATAAATATAAATTAAGGGGGCGAATTGAAAGTTACTAATGTTAGCGACGCCGAGTATTTTCACAAGGTTGTCGATTGCCAGTATGCCTGCCCAGCCCACACGCCGGTGCCAGAATATATTCGTTTAATTGCCGCGCAGCGTTATACCGACGCTTATATGATTAACTGGGAATCCAATGTATTTCCTGGTGTCCTGGGTCGCACCTGTGATCGGCCCTGCGAGCCTGCGTGCCGACGGGGGCGGGTTGAAGATGAACCCGTTGCCATTTGCCGTTTGAAGCGAGTGGCAGCAGACAATAAGGGTGACATCAGTGCGTTAATGCCGATCATTCCCAAGAAAAAAAATGGTAAACGCATTGCCTTAATTGGCGCTGGGCCAGCCGCGCTCACTGTGGCTAGGGACCTAATGCCGCTCGGTTATAGTATCGATTTATATGACGATCAGCGCGCTGGCGGCGGCTTTATGCGCAGCCAAATTCCCGCGTTTCGCCTCCCGGAAGAAGTGCTCAACGAAGAGGTCGATCGCATCCTCGATATGGGGGTGCTCACCCATTTCAATCATTATGTCGACAGCTTAAAAGCGCTACTAGATAAAGACTATGACGCGGTGTTTGTCGGCAGCGGTGCCCCCCGTGGCCGCGATCTCGATATCCCCGGTCGGCAAGAAGCCGCGGCCAATATCCACATTGGTATTGATTGGTTGTCGAGTGTTGCCTTTGAACATATTGATACGATCGGCAAGCGCGTAATCGTTTTGGGCGGTGGTAATACTGCGATGGATTGCTGTCGCACAGCCCGACGCGTGGGCGGTGACGAGGTTAAGGTGGTGGTGCGTAGCCCCTTTGCTGAAATGAAGGCCTCGCCTTGGGAGAAAGAAGACGCCCAGCACGAAGGCATACCGATTTTAGATAACCATGTTCCTAAGGAGTTTATTCTCGAAGAGGGCCGCTTAGTGGCCATGGCTTTCGATAAAGTGAAAGCGGTTTACGACGCCAACGGTAAGCGAAGTTTGGTGTCGACCGGTGAAAAGCCGGTGGTTTTGCCCTGTGATGATGTGCTCATTGCTATCGGTCAGGAAAACTCCTTCCCGTGGATAGAGCGCAATATTGATATTGAATTTGGTAAATGGGATATGCCGGTGGTTGATGAAACCACCTTCCAGTCTAGCAATCCCAAAGTTTTTTTTGGTGGCGATGCCGCCTTTGGCCCGCAGAATGTCATTACCGCCGTGGCCCACGGCCACCAAGCCGCCATCTCAATAGACCTGTTTTGTCAGGGCGAATCGGTCGCCAAGCGGCCGCCACCGGGTGTCACCCTAGTCAGTCAGAAAATGGGTATTCACGAGTGGAGTTACGACAGTGAGGTGGCGACGGATGTTCGCTACCACGTGCCGCAAGCCGAGCTAGAAAAATCCCTCAGTAATCGCAAGCTTGAAGTAGAGTTGGGCTTTGACGCCGCCACGGCCTTTCACGAGGCCCAGCGCTGCCTAAACTGTGACGCGCAAACGGTGTTCACCGAAAAACTCTGTATTGAATGTGATGCCTGTGTCGACATTTGCCCCACCGACTGCCTGAGTATTGTGGTCAACGATGTCGACGAGGCCGAGCTGCGTCAAAAACTGAAAATGCCAGCTAAAAATACTGAGCAAGACATTTATGTGTCCGCCGATTTAGCCACTGGCCGCGCCATGATTAAGGACGAAGATATGTGTTTGCACTGCGGGCTGTGTGCCGAACGCTGCCCAACGGCGGCCTGGGATATGCAGAAATTCTATTACACAGTGAGCAAAGCAGGGCAGGGCGTCTGAGATGAAACGAATCGAAGCAGTAAACGACTTTGTCATTAAATTCGCTAATGTAAACGGCACCGGCTCTGCCAGTGCCAATAATATGTTTGCCAAGGCGGTATTCCGCATGGGCTTGCCGGTAAGCCCCAAGAATATCTTTCCCTCAAATATTCAGGGGCTACCCACATGGTATGAGGTGCGGGTTAGCGAAAAGGGCTACCTCGGCCGCCGTGGCGGTATCGACATGATGGTGGGTATGAATGCCCAGAGCATGGCCAAAGATATTCAAGAAGTGGAGAGCGGGGGCTATTTCTTTTATGACTCCAGCAAGCCCCTCGATTTGCGGATGATGCGCAACGACATTCATTTTATTGGTGTACCCCTCAAAGACTTGTGTCAGCGGGAATTTAGCGATGCTCGCCAGCAACAACTCTTTCGCAATGTGATTTATGTCGGCGCTCTAGCTGCGCTGTTAGATATTGAATTTGATGTGCTTACTGATCTAGTGTCAGATCAGTTTCGCGGCAAAGAAAAGCTGATTACCCCTAATGTGCGGGCTTTGGAGCTAGGTTACCACTACGCCAGCGAGCATTATTCTTGTCCACTCGGTATTCGCCTAGAACGCCGTGATGCCGTCGGTGACCAAATTCTCATTGATGGCAATACGGCGGCCGGACTTGGCGCAATATACGGCGGCGCTACGGTGGCGGCGTGGTACCCCATTACGCCATCGACCTCGGTGGTCGATGGCTTTGATAAATACTGTAAACGCCTGCGGATTGACCCCGGCAGCGGCAATAAAAATTACGCTATTGTGCAGGCAGAGGATGAGCTGGCGGCGATTGGCATGGTGATTGGCGCTAGCTGGAATGGCGCACGGGCCTTTACCGCTACCAGCGGCCCCGGTATTTCCCTAATGAGCGAGTTCTTGGGCTTGGCCTATTTTGCCGAGATTCCCACTGTGCTAATCGATGTTCAGCGCGCAGGGCCATCAACAGGCATGCCAACCCGCACCCAGCAATCGGATATTTTGGCCTGCGCCTACGCCTCTCACGGCGATACCAAGCATGTATTATTATTTCCTGCCACACCCCGCGAATGCTTTGAAATGACGGCAGAGGCTTTTGATCTGGCCGAGTCATTGCAGACGCCGGTCATCATGCTCACCGATTTGGATTTGGGCATGAACGACACCATGTCGCCGCCACTGATTTGGGACGATAAGCGTGAGTACCAGCGCGGCAAGGTGTTTACCGAAGCGCAATTAGAAGCGATGAGTGAGCGCTTTGGTCGTTATCTTGATATCGACGACGACGGCATTCCCTATCGAACTTATCCTGGAACACACCCTAGTAAAGGCGCGTTTTTTACCCGGGGAACGTCTCGTGATGAATATGCGGTGTATACCGAAGACGGTGACGCCTACGAGAAAAATATGCAGCGCCTACTCAAAAAATGGGATACCGCCAAGCAGCGTGTGCCCGCGCCAGAATTAATTAAAGCGGGGCAGGGCAGCAGCATTGGGGTTATTCATTTTGGCACTAGCCGTGATGCGACCCTTGAAGCGATTGATAGCCTAAAGGCAGAAGGTGTCGCGATTGACACCCTGCGCCTGCGAGGCTTTCCTTTTAGCAAAACCGTCGATGCCTTTATTGAAGAGCATGCCACGGTGTTCTTAGTTGAGCAAAATCGTGACGCCCAAATGCGCACCTTACTGGTGAACGAATGCCTGATTTCACCGCGACAGCTTATTCCGATTTTAAATTACAACGGTACCCCCATTACCGCGAAGCAAATTCGCGGCGAAATATTGACGGCTGTACGCAGTGACAATGTGCGGCCCTTGCGCAAACAGCGCGCAGCAAAGGAGTCTGTGTAATGACTTATATTCGTCCCGCCTTTCGTCACCCGGATTTACCGCGCAATGCACTGGGCTTTACCCGTAAAGATTACGAAGGTGCTATCTCTACCCTGTGTGCTGGTTGTGGTCACGACTCGATTAGCGCGGCTATTGTGCAAGCTTGCTTTGAATTGGCACTGCCGCCACATAAAGTCGCTAAATTGTCAGGTATTGGCTGCTCCTCGAA
The DNA here is from genome assembly GCF_001586255.1 of Zhongshania aliphaticivorans. Taxonomy (NCBI): domain Bacteria; kingdom Pseudomonadati; phylum Pseudomonadota; class Gammaproteobacteria; order Cellvibrionales; family Spongiibacteraceae; genus Zhongshania; species Zhongshania aliphaticivorans. The sequence continues at coordinate 2,667,640 of NZ_CP014544.1, read as the reverse complement.
GACACCGACTTATTTTTTGGGCAATTCCCACGGCTTTAATTCGGTACATGGCCGTATGCCCTCGGTGGCAACCGGTGCTAATTTAGCAAATAGAGAGTTAATTTATATTGGCGTATCTGGCGACGGCGACACGGCATCTATTGGCATGGGTCAATTTACCCACGTGGTGCGCCGCAATTTAAATATGATGTACGTGGTAGAAAATAACGGTTGTTATGGTCTAACCAAGGGTCAAGATTCTGCCACTGCCGACATTGGCTCCGCCAGTAAAAAGGGCGAGCCAAATCACTTTGAACCCATCGATTTGGCAAGTGTGGCGTTGCAGCTAGGCGCGACTTTTGTCGCACGGAGTTTTTCTGGTGATCGCGCGCAATTGGTACCCCTTGTTAAGGCGGCAATTAGTCATCGGGGCTTTGCTTTTATCGACGTGATTTCTCCCTGTGTCACCTTTAATAACAACCCTAAATCCACGAAGGGCTACGAGCATGTGCGCGAGCACTTAGCCGCGACGGGTACGGTTGATTTTGTGCCCTTTAAAGAAGAGATTTCAGCAGACTACGAGCAAGGCCAATCTAAAGAAGTGACTTTGCACGACGGCTCAGTGGTGCACTTGCATAAAGCTGACCCTGAGTTAGATATTACCAGCCGTCGCTCAGCGTTGCGCTTGATTAAAGATTACAAAGCAAAAGATCAAATCCTCACCGGCTTATTGTATATGGATGAAGACTCTCAAGACTTACACGAGATTCTCGGTACTAGCAAAACTCCGTTGCGGGATTTGGGCGCGGCGGAGCTGTGCCCTGGTCGCAAAGTCTTGGATAAATTGAATGAGAGTTGGCGCTAAAAAAGTGCCATTTTTACTCAGTTTTACTAGCGAGTAAGCAAGCGGCGAATTCGTCCCATTTTTGCAGATTCTTCGTCACGGCGGTCTAGTAAGGGCGGTATCATTTCATTAATCGCACCGGCGACCTGTTCTCTGAGGCTAACCGTGGTTTTTTGTGCGAGCCGCTTGCCCTTGTATTTGCTTAGGTCGAGGGGCGGGGCAAACTGGATATAGCATTTTTGGGGTTTCGGGATCAATGTGCCGAATACGCCTACAGGCACGGGCCCGAATAAGTCGCTCCGCGTATTCTCAGTAATAATCCCCAGTCGCTTTAATGCGCGACCAATCAGCGTGTTGGGAAGATCCTGGCCTTCAATTAAATGACCGTAAAACTCTTCCGGGCCGACAATGGCCGTGGGCACTATGGTGTAGCCGTGCTTGGCGGCGAGCTTGATAAAGCCGTAACGCTCTTTCCAGAGGAGTTTGTATTTATCTTCAGCTGACTTGGTTGCTTCGTGGGCGCCGCCGGGAAACACCAGTAAATCGCTGCCGCTTTCCATTAGCGCCGTACATACATCTGGGTGGCCAATTACAATGCCGTTATTAAGTAGTAAATTCTCGTTGAACGAGTTCCACAAGAATTTATCGCTGAGTGGCCGTAAAAAACGCTTTTGCTCGGTTAGCATCGGCAGGCCAATAATTGGGCCGTCTACCGCGTACATGGCGTGATTGGCAATAAATAGACATGGTTGTTTGGGGATGTTGTCCGTGGCGATAAGTGTGGGCTCGAACATCCGCTTAATGACTTTGTCTACAAGCCTAACCATGCGTGACGCTGGGGGCTTAACTTGTAAAGCCTTTTCAATATAGCGAACAAGATCATCGCCGCTGTAGGGTACGGCGGTTTTATCGGTAAAGGCCATGGGGTGATCCTGCTGCATATTAACGGACGCGCATTTTAGCAGAGCGGGGAAATGAATAGAAATTTAGTGGGGCAAGCTACAACGGCTGGCTTTGAATAGAAGAGGGCTTGTTTAGGCTCCGACATTGTCAACTAAGACAAATTCGCAGTAGCGCTTTAACGAGCTTAGTGACTTTTTGATGTCGACAACGTCGGGGGTGACCAGCCACTGGTAAATAAGGCCGTAAATGCGGCTATCCCGTCGCCAATGTACTGGCTGTGGAAGATGCATTAGAGGTCTTAGATGTTCCGTTCCATATTATGGAATACCTCGCTGGCGAGGTGATAACCGACTCCACACCGGACGCCTTAGCCATACCTGCCCAGCGTCAATTCATGGCGGAAACCTTAGTCGATACGCTTGTTGCGCTGCACAAAGTAGATTGGCGCGCCCGAGGTTTAGAGGGGTTTGGTAAACCCGACGGCTTTAATGCTCGGCATTTTAAGCGAATCAAGTCGTTGATCCCCGATGATGCAAATCTGTCTCCCGCATTCGCTGAGTTGTCCCAGTGGCTTGCGGCTAATATTCCAATGGAGTCCGATGCTTGCATTGTGCACAACGATTTCCGTATTGGTAATGTGATGTGGAAGGCGACGGCGCCGACTCAGCTCCTCGCCGTATTAGACTGGGAGTTGGCAACCCTTGGCGATCCGCTATTCGACCTTGCCTATTTTATTAACTGCTATCCCCGCCATGACGTAGCCCGCACCCCAACCCAAGACTTGGCCGCCGCAGTATTGGAAGACGGTTACTTAGAGCCCGCTGATTTAATCGCGCGCTATGTGGCGGGCAGTGGCCGTGATGTATCGAATTTAAAATGGTATCAAGTATTCGTCGATTGGAAACTGGCAATATTGTACGAATACTCTCGGCGTCTCGGTGGCGATGACTATTATCAGCAAACCGGATTAGTGGAAAGATTTTTGAATGCGGAACTTAGTAGCGTTGCCTCTTAAATCCTTTGTTAGGAATTGTATGGATAAATAAATGATAGTGTCGTTTTTATGAGGCGTTTAAAGCGGTATTGTATTGGTGCCAAATTATTCTAATGCAAACGATACTTGAAATAGAAGGAATGTAGAAATGACAAGCGATGACAAAATTCCAGCTGGCTTTCACTTGGTTGAAGCAGCCCCAGGCTTTGATGTGCACATGGGCAATATTTATATAAAAGAAGCTGGTGAAAAGAAGGTGCTGGGGTTCCGGGTCCAAGATTACCATCTCAATAAGGCCGGCACCTGCCACGGCGGCGTACTTACTTATCTTGCCGATATGCAGCTCGTTGCGGTGCAAGATCAAATAAGCAGCAATAACTTCCATTTTCCGACTAAAAATTTGGATATTGATTTTATTGCGCCAGTGCCTCGCGGCGCTTGGCTAGAAATTGAGGCAGATTTAGTCAGGGAAACCAAGGGTACCTTGTATTCCCACGCCGTAATGAAAGTAGATGATCGCATCGTGGTTCGCACCACGGCCTGCTACCACATTGCGCAATAGTAAAAACCGTAGATAACTATTAATAAAGATAATATGTGGAGTTGTGATGATTCATGAAAGCGCTAATATAAGATCTGACGGCTATATTAATAGTCGCTACCGCTATTACGCCTTAGCGCTGCTAACAACGTCCTATATGTTTAACTTTGTCGATAGGCAAATACTGTCGATTTTGCAAGAGCCGACTTAGGCTGATCAGATACCCAGCTCGGTTTGTTGACGGGCTTTGCCTTTGCGGTTTTTTATATTGTGGTGGGCCTGCCTATTGCGCGCTGTGCAGATAGAAGCAACCGCAGAAACATCGTTACGTATTCCGTTGGCCTGTGGAGCATGATGACCGCCGCCCGCGGGCTGGCGCAAAATTACTGGCAATTGATGCTGGCGAGAATTGGTGTAGGTGTGGGCGAGGCAGGTAGAAGTCCGCCAAGCCATTCAATGATCTCAGATATCTTCCCCATGAAAGAGCTGGCAACCGCCATCGCGACCTACAATAGCGGCATGCTGGTCGGCTTCTTAATGGGCGGTTGGATTCAGGAATATTTCGGCTGGCGCATCGCCTTAATGGCTGTAGTTATTCCCGGCATTTTTTTTGCCTCGGTCATTAAATTTACGCTGAAAGAGCCCCAGCCCCAGCGGCAGCTGGTTAATTTGGCATGACGACTTTGTCTAAAAGTTGTCAGCCTATCGACGAGTCTGCATGTTATAAGAACAGACGCCCTATAAGTGTTGATACCGCGGTCTCTGTTTTCAAAATACGCGGGCCAAGGCTAAAGCTCTGCATACCGGCTGCGATAAGTTTTTCACACTCGTAGGGAATAAAGCCGCCTTCGGGGCCAATGGCGAGTAGGCAGTTCTGTTTAACGGCCTGCGGCGGGCCTTGCTCCGCATAGGGGTGGGCGAGTAAGCCTAATTTATCACTAAGCAGGCTTGGCAGTTCGTCTTCGACAAAGGGCTTGAAGCGGGTTGCTCGGCGCAAACTTGGCAACACCGTATCACCCGCCTGTTCTAACCCTTCCAGCATCGCACTGTGCAGAGTTTCGTCGCTAACGAGGGGGCTCTGCCAATAGCTTTTTTCCACGCGATAGCTGTTTAACAGAATGATTTCGGCTACGCCTAATTCGGTGGCGGCGCGGATGATTCGCCTGGCCATCTTGGGGCGGGGTAAAGCGAGAAGCAGTGTTAGCGGCAGTTTTGCCGGTGGCGGGGTGTGCAGTTCAAATTCAAGGCTAAGCCCATTGTCACTCAACGCAGTGATGGTGGCGTTGCCAGTGAGGCCGTTTAGTAAACCGATTTTGAGGCTGTCGCCAATTGCGGCGCGCAGCACAGTGCGAATATGTGCTGCGCGGGCATCGTTTAGCGTTACGTGATTGGGATCGGCGCCTAAGTCCTCAGGCTGCAGTAGCAGCAGATTCATTAAGCGGGTTCAGCCCACAGATCGTAGTCGTCGGAGTCGATGATGTTTACCACCAAGGCGTCGCCGGGTTTGACGTCGGTGAAGCCGTCTAGGTAAACCTTGCCGTCGATCTCGGGGGCGTCGGCCACGCTGCGGCCAATAGCGCCTTCTTCATCGACGGTGTCGATAAGAATTTCCTGCTGAGTGCCAATTTTGGCGCGTAGGCGCTCGGCGGAAATCTCTTGGGCGACCACCATAAAGCGCTGCCAGCGGTCTTTTTTAACATCGTCGGGAACGTGGTCTTCTAAGTCGTTGGCGGTGGCGCCTTCAACTGGCGAGTATTCAAAGCAGCCCACGCGGTCGAGTTGGGCTTCTTTTAACCAATCCAGCAAAATTTGGAAGTCTTCCTCGGTCTCGCCGGGGAAGCCGACAATAAAGGTTGAGCGAATTACTAGATCAGGACAGATTTCCCGCCATTTTTTAATGCGATCGAGAGTCTTTTCCTGATGCGCGGGGCGTTTCATGGCCTTTAGCACTTTGGGGCTGGCGTGCTGAAAGGGAATGTCCAGATAGGGCAGAATTTTGCCCTCGGCCATTAGCGGAATGACATTATCGACATGGGGGTAGGGGTAAACATAGTGCAAGCGTACCCACACGCCCATTTCGCCCAGTGCCTCGCACAGCTCTAGCATGCGGGTTTTAATCGGCTGACCATTCCAGAAATCGAGTTTGTACTTGGTGTCTAGGCCGTAAGCGCTGGTGTCTTGGGAAACCACCAGAATCTCGCGCACACCGGCATCAACCAGGCGCTTGGCTTCTTCGAGCACGCTGCCAATAGGGCGGCTAACCAGATCGCCGCGCATCGACGGAATAATGCAGAAGCTGCAACGATGGTTACAGCCTTCGGAGATTTTTAAATAGGCGTAGTGGCGAGGTGTGAGTTTAATGCCCTGGGGCGGTACTAAATCGACAAAGGGGTCGTGGTTTTGCACTGGCGGTGCCCATTCGTGTACCGCGCCAACCACTTCTTCGTAAGCGGCAGGGCCGCTAACCGCCAAGACATTGGGGTGTACGGCGCGAATTTTGGCGTCGTCGCCCATGCAACCGGTGACAATTACCTTGCCGTTTGCCTTCAGGGCTTCACCAATGGCGTCGAGTGATTCTTGTTTAGCGCTGTCGATAAAACCACAGGTATTGACCACCACCACGTCGGCATCGTCATAGCTGGGCACAATATCGTAGCCCTCCATGCGCAGTTGGGTGAGAATACGCTCGGAGTCCACTAGCGCTTTGGGGCAGCCTAAACTCACGAAACCGACTTTGGGATTGGTCATAGAAACCTCTGAAATGCTTTAAGCGGCGCATTTTACCGGATTGGGGGGCTGGCGCCTATGCTTAGTTGGGATTCGCATTACTCGGGAGACGCTGGACGGGAGACGGTAAACGCTAAGACAGACAGGTGGCCTAGTTTTGGGTTTTTGCGTACGACAGAGGTCCGACGCCCCACATCAGACACTGGCCCGCCCTATTCCAGCGTCTCCCGTCCAGCGTCTCCCGAGAAAGCAGGGAACTCATAAATAGCACCACAGTCAATCTTACACAGCACGGAGCACCCACATGACACCAGCCATTAACCTCGCCAAAAAGCATAAAATTGCCCACACCGTGCACGAGTATAGTCATGACCCGGCCAGTCATTCCTATGGTCTTGAGGCGGTTGAGAAACTGGGCTTGAATCCGGCGCAGGTGTTTAAAACCTTGGTTGTGACTCAAGAGCCTAAAGGTTTGGCGGTTGCGGTGGTGCCGGTGGCGGGGCAGTTAAACTTAAAGGCCATGGCTAAAGCCTTAAAGGTGAAGAAGGTCGCGATGGCGGCGCCGACGGATGTTGAGCGCTCCAGCGGCTATGTGCTGGGTGGGGTGAGCCCGCTGGGGCAAAAACGGCAATTGCCGACGGTAGTCGACGAGTCAGCGGCGGGGTTGACGACGATTTTTGTGAGTGCCGGACGGCGGGGGCTGGAGATCGAATTAGCAACACAGGATCTATTGGGTTTGACCAGCGGTCTGTTGGCGCCTATAGCGCAGTTAGATTAATCTGTAATAGCAAGGAGTTGGTTGTGAATAGCAATAATGAAAATAGTAAAAGTGCAGTGATTTTGGGGCTGGCATTGGTATTGGGCTTGTCTGCCTTTGGCTTATTAATGGGTAAGGCAGCCGTCGATTACCGCCAATTTGAGCGGAGTGTGGCGGTAAAGGGCTTGTCTGAGCGGGAATACCCAGCCGACGTGGTGATTTGGCCAATTCTGTTCACCGAAGCCAATAACGATCTTCCCAAACTTTATACCTTACTAGACCAGCGCATTGCGACGATTCAAGATTTTTTGCTGGAGAAAGGCTTTAAACCTGAGGAAATTACCGTGTCGACCCCGGCAATCACTGATAAGTCAGCCCAGCAATACGGCGGCAATGTTAATGCGGAGTTCCGTTATACCGCCGAGCAGACGGTAACGGTTTATTCTAGCGATATTGAGCGAGTGCGCGCGGTGAGCAAGCAGCTATCAGCACTGGGTAAGCAGGGTATTGCCTTTACCGGCAATCATTATCAAGCGCAAACCGAGTATTTATTTACCCGTTTAAACGAGATTAAGCCCGCGATGATTGAAGAGGCGACCCGTGAAGCGCGGGTAGTGGCTGAGAAATTTGCCGCCGATTCTGATAGTGTTTTGGGTAAGATTAAACGCGCCTCACAGGGGCAGTTCACCATTGAAGATCGCGACAAAAATAATCCGCATGTTAAAAAAGTGCGGGTAGTCTCTACGGTGGAGTATTATTTGTCTGACTGAGTATGTAGCTATAAAAGTGAAGAGGTGATGGAATGCAGGGCTTGTGTGTTTTAGGAAAACCGGCTTTGAGCTTAACGAAAATTGCATTCATGGGAATGCTTTTATTCGTTGGCGGCGCATCGCTAATGGTGCGCGCCGATGCCTTGGCACAGGAGGGTGCATTAACACCAGAATCGAGTGCAGAGAAGCAGTCTTTTAGTGACGATGCGTGGCGGCGTGCCTATGCAGAGCAGCACGATGTCATGCTTGTTCGCTTAAACGGTCTAAGTCCTGCGGGCTTTAAAGCAGGATTAACCTCTAGCGCTGGCCAGAAAAGATTTAATAGTGACCGCCCGGTGTTTGGGGTTTTACCGCCGTACACGAAAATTGCGAGTGAAAAGCCCGTAGAACTGTCGGATTTTGGCCAAGGTATGATTGAGCTGGAAATGGCTTTCCGCTTAAAGCAAACCGTGAACAATGAAATTGCTGATATTGCGAATTTAAAAGCACTGATTGCCGACGTTGCGCCTGCATTTGAATTGCCGGATCTGGGGCTATTGCGCAGTCCCGCCGAGGGGGCTTTAGGTATTGTGCGCGCAAATGCGGCAGCACACAGTTTTGTCGTTGGCGAGGCAAAAGCGCTACAGAGCTTGGCGTCCACTAAGAGCTTTGATATCGACACCTTCGCCGTTAAGCTGAGTTGCAATAATGACGTGATATTGTCTGCGGTCAGTGGCGATATACTGGGCGGTCAGTGGCAGAATTTACTGGCTTTAATTAACGACCGAGTGGCGCAGGGCTGGGTTATTTATCCAGATCAGTGGCTATTGACCGGTGCTATTGGTCAAATGTTGCCGCTGCAGGCGGGGCGCTGCGAAGGTGAAATTACCGGCTTAGGTAGCTTGGCAATCAACGTTCTGCCTTAAATAAGCTATCGCCCTCGCTTTGGATAAAGGTTGTTTATAGCGGCGCTTAGGCCTCCAAGGTGCTTGAGCCACAATAATGCCTAACCGGCAGACCGTTATTGCGCAATGCGCTCAGCAACTCTCGGCTATCGTCTTTATTTAAAAAGTCACCAATACTCACGCACTCGCCGCAATGGCTAATACTGATTTGCAAAGGATCCCATGGGTGGGGGAGAACGGTGACTAAGACAAAGCTGGTCTGTCTTGGCCACTGCCAATGATGCTCGCAGCGGTGATGGCCAACGTCAATGCACAGGTTTTGCGGGTCAAGACTGACAATTTCCCGGACTTGCAGCTTGCGGAACACCGCAGCCAGTACCAGCCACAATAGCAGCATTTCTAGCCCGATAAACGGTAGTACCAACCAAGCGCCACTGGCGGCAAAGCATATGCCAAGTGCAGCATTAAACAGCATGACGGTCTGAATGATACGCCGGTTTTCCGACCAGTCTGCCGAGCAATTGGGGCGTAGGATAATCTCTGAACCCTGCTCTTTATTGCGGATATCAATCATAGCGAAGTCTCCCTTGCTATCTTGAGTTTAGCAGCAGATTTGGGAAAAACCGCAAATCGTAGAATCCGGCGTCGTTACGGAATGCGAATTAGGCTTTGCGGTATACCATTAAGGCATTATGGGTAGGATCGCCACTTTGATAAAGTCGACGGCCATCCCCCAAAAAGCCAGCATTACTCAGCCACTTGTCCAAGAAATTTAAACTGTAAAAATGGCGCAATTCAGCGGCGTTGTAGGCCCAGCTTTCATTGGTGCCCATATTGAATACATCGTGAGCGAGGCCAACCACCGCCCGCATTTTGGTGTTGCGGGCGTCGTGGTCGCGAATCACTAAATAGGCGCCGGATTTCATTGCATCGCGAATCGAACTTAAAAATTCCTCCCGCAGTGGAATTGGGCAATGATGTAGGCCGATAAACACGGTGACTAAATCTAGGGAGTCATTGGCGATGTGTTTGCCAATATCTGGGCGGTAATCTGCCAAGGGAATATAAGGGCCGGCTTGCCATATTTGATTGCGATCAACCATGTCGCTCAAGGAATAGCTCGGCGCTTTTTCGGCAAGAAAATAGCGTTCGCCAACAATATTGAAGTCTTCTTCGAGTGCGTCAATATAGCGGCCGGTTGAACCAATCTCTAAATAGCCTTCGTAGCGACGACTGTTATCCAATAATTGCAGCGTTTGTGCGGCCATTGTTATTTTTTGTTTGTTTAAAGCCGGTAGCGCAAATGTTAATTCGCCAAGAAACGGCTTAATATCTGTCAACTTGTTTTGCAGCTGGCAATACACATTTTCGTCGGAGTTATAAACTTCGGCGGCGGCCTGAATTAATTGATGAAGCTGCTGTTCTGGGTATAGATGGAAGACATTGACCAGGAAGGCAAAAAATTCTTCGCGAAGTTGGGGGTTGCGGTAAATATAAGCAAAGTTGCCAGCGCCAACATCATTATTGGACGGTGCGGGGGCCGCTGGCGAAATGCTGATGACCGGCGCTTGACCCAATGCGGGGGTAGCGACAACCGTGCCGAGCAAACCCAAAAATTGGATAAATTGGCGTCGCGATACGGGTTTTATTGTTGTTTTTTTCATTACGCTCAACTCATTTACAAATTTGGAGTTTAGGCCTTGTACAAGCTAAAAGGATCCAGGTTCAATCGCGTTAATCCAGTACAATTACTTTGGCGGGTATTCCGCGTTCTGGCAAGTATTCTTATCCTGTTGATCGTCGTTTTGGCTGTAAGCACTGCGGTGACGGTATTACGCAGCGGTGACGATAATTTTGTGCCGCCGGTATTACCGCTTACCGTTAACGACGTTAGTAAATTAAATGCAGTGCGGGTAGGGCAGGTGATTCGCCCCGAGTCAATTGCGGATGTGCAGGCCGCGCTGGCGTCAACAACGGGCCGTGTTTCCATTGGTGGTGGTCGCTTTAGCCAAGGCGGTCAAACCGCATATCCAGACAGTGTTCACCTAGATATGCGCAGCTTTAATAAGGTGCTGAATATAGACACTGCCGCTAAAACAGTTACTGTTCAGCCGGGTATCCGTTGGCGGGACCTGCAAGCCGCGATTGATCCGCATAATTTGGCCATTAAAATCATGCAAACCTACGCCAATTTCACGGTGGGTGGCTCGCTAAGTGTCAATGTTCACGGCCGCTATATTGGTGAGGGGCCGCTGGTGGGTTCAGTGTTGGGATTAAAATTACTGCTCGCCGATGGCAGCGTAATAGATGCTTCGCCGGATACCAATGCAGATATTTTTTACGGCGCCATAGGCGGGTACGGCGGTTTAGGCGTGATTGTCGAGGCGACGCTACAGCTCGAAGACAATATTGCTGTAGAGCGTCGCGTGCGAGTAATGGCTACCGAAGACTATGCCCAGTACTTTCGCGACAATGTGCGCGACAACAGCGATGTGGTTTTTCACAACGCCGATATTTACCCTCCGCACTACAATCGTCTGCGCGACGTGAGCTGGCTTGCGACGGATAAATCGCCTACGGTTGCCGAGCGATTAATCCCCGAAGATAAAGACTATTACTGGCAGGTTAAAGCGGCGGAGTTTGTTGCTAGCTCCAACTTTGGGAAATGGACACGCGAACACATCATTGACCCAGTTTGGTATTACCCCGAGCGGGTTGAGTGGCGAAATTACGAGGCCAGTTACGACGTCGCTGAATTGGAGCCCAAAGATCGTTCGGAATACAGTTATGGCCTGCGCGAATATTTTGTACCGGTAGAGCGTTTTGAGGAATTTCACGTACAGATGCGGGATATTTTTCAGCGCAATAAAGCCAATATTATCAACGTCAGCGTTCGTCATGCCAAGGCTGATCCCAATACCATACTCAACTGGGCTAAAACCGAGGTTTTTGCGTTTGTTGTGTATTACCGCCAAGGCACTGACGCCGCCGCAAAGGAAGCGGTGAGTGTGTGGAGCAGCGAGATGATCGACGCGGCGATTAGTTTGGGCGGCGCCTATTATTTGCCGTATCAGCTGCAGGCTAGCCCGGAACAATTTCTGGCTGCCTACCCCAAGGCGCCAGACTATTTTGCACTCAAGCGTCGCTTAGACCCAAACAACCGCTTTGTGAATTTACTTTGGGCAAAATATTACCCTAAAAACCGGGATTTACTGGCGCAAAGTAAAATAGATTTAGGTAATTATTATCGCAACGAAGAACAAACTTTTCTGACGATCCCAGAATGGTATTTAGTATTCCAGCCCAAAGAATATGCCGATTATTTAGCGCAGGGCCGCGACCCTAGCAATTTCCCTTTTTACGAAAGCATTGAGGAGTATTGGGTACTTTACGATAGGGCCATTGCCATTAGTCGGCAGAATTACCCAGCGAATACGGAATACCGCACCATGTTGCGGGTTATTGGTATTAGCACAACATTAGAATATTTAGCCAAGGGCGCGTATGAGGGCAGCATCGGCCGCTTCACCCGCTGGACCGCGAGTGGTGAAGACACCCAGGAAGATAAGCTTATCCAGCAGGCCCACCGCGCATACAGTGAACTTATTTATGACGAGCCGTGGTATGAGTTTGATTTTGCAGGCTGGCGGGATCGGCTCTGGGCGGAAACCAGTTGGTGGGGCGATCATCCCCTGCGTAAATGGGAGCGCAAGTTATTCTTTAGTGCTGAGTTTGGTTTGAAATCACTGTACGCCAAAGCCATTAAATACGCCGCCCAATCCACTTATGGCGAAACAGATAAACGGATTTACCTTACGGCTCAACGTGTGATCAGCAATAGTATTCGATTGCCGAAAGAACCTGATGGCGTCGAGATGCTTGCCGGGGGTGGCGACGACTTTTTAATGTCTGTACCCCGCTGGGGTGGTTTTACCAAAACAATGCCACGCTTTGCGAGCGATGAGTGGGCAATCAGAGATATTTCTGGCAACCACCAAATTGTCGTGTCACTGCTCAGCTCAGCGGGTGCCGATGTGTCGGGCCTGGCGGGTAGCGAGTTATTCAGGTCAGTATTGGTGTCTGATGACGAGCGCGAGCGGATTTTTGTACTCGTTGGCGTCGCAGATTTAACACGCTTGCTTGAAGCCCTTGCCAGCAAGGCAATCGAACAGCAAATTGAGCTGGAGCATATCTTCGACTATTAATATGCTTGGCAGTTAAAGCCGGACGAAAGCCCAGTTTTAACTGCCGCCAATCAAAATCAATTTTCCGGTTTTGGGGTCGCGGTAAACCTGCCCCAGCGCCTCGAAGCCGTCACCGTTTTGAATTTGTTGTTGAACAGTCGTTGGTACACTTGGCAGTTCTTTGCCCAGTGAAATATCCTGTTTCTGGGGCTCAGCCTTAAAATGCTGTTGCAGGTCGGGGCTGAGTGACACCAGTGCGGCGATAAGCCCGCAGGCAAATACCAAAATAATATCGACCAGGTTGGCCATGGGGCCGAGGGGGTCGTCGTTATTGTCGAGAAATTCGCTGTCGCGCCATTTATCCATGTTGGCTGGCTCCCGTTACTGTATTCGACGTGGGCGCGCTTTGTATATCGGCAAGTTGATGAAGGGCTTGGTCGTACCAGCGGCGGCGCAGGCGGGCGAGAACAAAGCCGATCATACCCGCGAGCAGGCCAATCACGGTAGTATCGAAGGCCACGGTCATGGCGGTGGTGAGAATGCGCAACTCGCCTTCGCCAAGCGCCGCTAAACCTGGCCCGAGCGGAATTAAGGTGCCCATCAAACCCAGCATTGGGGCGAGGCGGGTAATAAAGTCAGCGCGCTCGATGCGGCGTTTACCGGCGAGTACCAAGGCATCGCGGTTGCCAAGGTCGCGGAGCTTTTTAATGCCACCCCAGCGCTCGCCAATGCTAATGCCCACTTCGTAAATCGCCAGTGCGACAAAAAATAATAATGCCCAAATCACCGGCTCTAAGAGTAGCGAAGTGATCTGGTGCATAAGCCCTTGAGATAATCCTGAAACCATAGTGAACTCCAATTAGAATTTAAGCTGACGACCGCGCCACAGGCCGCTGACGAGCAGTAATATTGCCGCTGCAAATAGCCATGGCAGATAGGGACTAATGGCGCTGGCTGATGTTTGTTGTTCAGCTGACGCTGCTTTTGACTGCTGCTTAGACGCGGTCGCCTGCTGGCTAATTTGCGCAGTAGTATTCGCGTCTAGCTGCACTTCCTGAATATGGCTTGGCGAGCTGCTTGCTTGCGCTTCCGGTGTCAGTCGGCTTTTTGCCAACACCGCCTCTAGTTGCTGCGCGCGCTCGGGGCTGAGCTGCTTTTTCACCAGCGCATACATGGGGTGATTGGCGTGGGTGTGGCCACTGCCAGGGTTGCCGTGGTCAATAATATTGTCGCTAAATTGCGCGGCCAATTGTTTAACGGTGGCGGCGTCGGCTTGCCAAAAGCCTTTGTCGATGGCGACCAGCATCACCGCCAGAATATTGCTCTGCACATAGCGGTTATTGTCTTGAGATAAAAACTCCGCCAGCCCGAGCTGCATGGCATCGTCTACATAAATGGCTTTTACTTCTTCCCACACGCGGTCATTGATAATGTCGGGGCTAGTCACCTGCCAGCCCCAGAGGTATTCAATAAATTCGCTGCCCATGGTGCGGGCGCCGGAATAGCCCTCGGCCATAAGGGGCTTAATCCACTGGGGATTAAAAAAGCGACCGCGCAATTCCGACAGTAGGGCCTCGGGTAGGGCGTCGATATGCAGATTGCGGTTGTCGGCATGGTTGATCACCGCGCTGGCCGGTATTTTTCCACTCACGGTTTCGACCGCCAAATTAAAACCGCCGAGGTAGTCGAAGGCGTCGTTATTGTCGATTAAACCGTAAAGGTGGCTGGCGCGGCCCAAATAGGTTTGCGACACCCCCGTGAGCTGGCGACGAAACAGGGTTTGCGCAGATTCGCCCTGCAAACCCACTCCGTAGGCGTGGCCCATGCGCTTAACAAAAACCTCGGCCAATTCACTGCGGTCCTGCCAAGAGCCGCTGCGTTCAACCATGCGGTTAACCCCTGCGCCGTAGGCACCTGGCGCAATACCAAATACCCGCACACTGGTTTGACGGCCTAGGTCGGCGGCCGAGATTGCGGGGCTGGCAGCGAGTAATTCCCGCGCCTCGTTCACCCAGTTATTGGCAACTTGGTTTTTGTCCAGCGGTTCGCTGCCGCTTTCGTGAGGCTCGTCTAGGGACGCTAGCGCAGCGTTTAGGGCCAAACTCAATGCGGGGTAGTCGCGACGAATTAAGTCGCTGCTGGCATCCAGTGCGAGTAATCCGGCCTTGTCAAGCAGCAATAAATGCTGGCCGTAGAGATCGCGGAACAAGCCCGAGGTGGTAAAGACCACATCGAAACGGCGGGGCTGCTCGGGGCCAAGGGGCAGGCGTTCTAATCCTTTAATAATGCCGCGACTATTCCAAATGGGGCGCACGCCGAGCAGCTTCATGCCAAAGGCAATCATCGCGCCCTCGTCGCGCACGGCGTCGGAGGCCCATAAAATAATACCCTGCTTATTATTGGCGATATCGGTATTGGCAAGGGCGACCCCAGACTCGCCAGCCAGTACTTTGGCGGCCAGTGCCGTGCCTACCTCAACCCCAACGCGGGTGGGTAAGAGGCTGCCGTCCAGTGCATAAAAATTGCGGCCGGTGGGCAGGGCCTCTGGGGTGCGAATGGGGTCATTGCCTTTACCTGGCGCCACAAACTGGCCGTTAAGGCCGTTGAGCAGGGCGCGCATTTCGGCGGCGGGTGAGGCGCTGAGTTTACTCAGCCAGTCGCTGCGTTTGCTGCTGTCGGCGGTTTCGCCCTGCAACATTGAATTGAGCATGGTGTCGATGGCCTTGGGCTGCCAGTCGCGGCCAAACACATGCAGGCCCAAGGGCATAAATTGCTCTTGGAGCTTGGTGAGATAGTGACCAATTTCGTGGAGTAAGAAATCGTCGTCAATCTCATCAAAGCCAACGCCGCGCACTTGCAGCTCTTCGTCCATGCTGGCGATAAGTTCGTCGCGTAAATTAAACTCATCTACCTTGCGGCGCAGGGTTTCTATGGCGCGGGCTTTGGTGCTGCCATCGCTAGCCGCTTCGGCGCTTTCAATTAATTGCCGCAGTTCTAGCAGCTTGTCGTATAGCTCGGTGGCAGCAAGCGGCGGCGTAAGGTGATCGACCATTACCGCTAAGCCCCGGCGCTTAGCCTGAATGCCTTCGCCAACGCCGTCGACAATATAGGGGTAAATGCCGGGTAAATCCCCCGCCGCAATACTGGGGTAGTCACTGGCCGAAAGCCCCACGCTGCGTTTGGGCAAAAATTCATAGGTAGAGTGACGACCAAGGTGGACTAGGGCGTCGGCTTTAAACACGTCCTGCAAATAATGGTAAAAAGCCAAATACTGGTGGGGCGGCGGAAAGGACATATTGGCGTGCAGCAGTTCTTCGTTTAACTCCCAACCGCGCGGTGGCTGGGGGCCAAGAAAAACATTGCCAAACTGCACGCCGGGAATCAGCACCTTGTTATTCCAGACCATTACCTTGCCGGGCGCTTTGCCCCAGCCGCGAATACCTTCAACCCCCATGTCGATTAAGGCGCGGTTGAGTTCTTGGCTGGCTTGCCAGTCTAGGCTTTGGCCGCTGGCCGCCTGTGCTAATAAATTCTGATATTCGCCGCCCAGCTGGGCGAGTAAATCTAAGGCGCGGCTGCGGCCAGTGTGGCGCACACCATCTAAGGCGTGGTGTAAATCTGTTAGGGTGTTTTCCATGCGGGCGCGAATTAGCGCTAACTGATCTTGGCGTTCGGTAACTGAGCTGAGTTCGGCCAGTGCGGCCAACTGGGTCTGTAAGCTTTGCTGTAATTCGCCGAGTGGGCCGTTGACCATTTCTGCGCGCACCGCTGGGGGCAGGCTGTTAAACCACTGCTGGTAGGCTTGGCTGGAGACGGAATTAATTTGCCCAGCCATGGCTTCTAGCGCTGCGGCGTCTTCTGGTAAATTCACGCCTTTGGCTTGGAGTACGTCGAGTAGCGCGTCGGCATCGGCGGGCAGTTCGCCGGTGTTATAGCCAGCGGCGCGCAGGGCGCGGAGTATTTCGAGCAGGCTCTCTGGCACGTTTAAATTGTCGGCGCCAATATTGTGACGGCCCGGCGGGTGGTTGTAATACACCACGGCGACGCGTTTGTCGGAATTGGGTTTTTCTTGCAGGTTTAGCCAGCGGGCTAGCCGACGTGTTTGGCGCAGGATTTCATCGGCAAGGGGTTCGCTGCGGTAAACACTGGCGCCGGTGAGCGGGTCGATTTTGGCGGTGGCGGCCAGCGCTAGTACTTGGGGTTGGGACACGCCTTGCAGCTCGGGCATGGCCACGCGGTAGTGTACTGAGTCGCGGGGAATACCCTCGGCAGAGAGCTGCCACTGGGCGCTAGACCACTCGCTGATGCGAATGCCTTTTAATATTGGCAACTTGAGTTCTTCTAAAATCGCGGTTACCGCTTCGCGACCCTCGCCGCCGCCAATCACAAAATCTTGCAGGGCGATAATGGCCGCAGGGCTATTTTTAAGCGGGCCACGCATGGCGGTTTGAATGGTTTCTAAAGCCGCGACACTGGCCTCGCCCCAAGCCGCCAACACCGAAATACACTGCCATGTTTGCGCTGCGCAAAGCTGCTGGTGCAAGGCCCAGTCGCCGCTTAAGTCGGCGGTGTCGTGGTCGATAATCCACACGGTGCGCTGCGCGGGCTTGAGTTGGGTATTTAACTCGGCGGCACTGAGCCAGGCGGCGTCAGCGCCGTGGTGCAGGGCAAAGCGCAGGGGCGCGACCTCTTCTAGGCGGGGATATTCTGCGCTGCTGTTGGTCAGCAATTGTAAAAGGCTGGCGGCATTATTTACCGAGCGGTTTAGCCAATAGGCGCGGGCTTGTAACCAGTCGGCGTAGCGGGGCGCTTGCTTTTGGCTGTCTGCCAGCGTAGCGGCGGTTTGCACGCCGACTTTGTCGCCAAGAATATCCTCTGGCAGACCCTGACTAAATATCTCACCGTGACGATCGCGTTGCAGGGGCATTAGGGCGCGGTCGCTGTGCAAAACCGTGCGCAGCTGTTGGGCGGGGTAATTCATGGCCAATAAACGCGGCACGTCTTCGCCAAATATCGCCACTAATAAAAGCCGGTCGCTGTGGCTGATCAGGGCTTGCAGCTCCTCGTCGCTCAACTTGCTTATTTGCTGCACGGTGCGAATTTGAATCGTTAAATCTTGGCGCTGCTCTAACAGCTGGTGAGCGCCTGCTATCAGGGTCGGTGCCGAGCGGTCTGAAACAATTGCGGTGATATTCATCGCCATAGCACTGGCGGCGTTAAGCAGCAGTAGTAAGGCAAATAGATTTCGGACTAGATTTTGAATACGGCCAAACATAGTATTTCCCCGCCGTAGCTCGCCCGCATACGGCTATTGAACAAGGTGGGAATAAAACGCGGGCAGGGGGCTTGGCAGACTATGGTTTGAGCTTTGGCTATGCGCCAAAAAGCGAATCTGGTGTGACACCCCGCCACGTTCTATTCTTGGGTTTCGGGCCGGTCTCCGGACTCACAGAGTGCGTATGAATTACGCAGTGCTATTTATAGCAACTATTCGCCTTCCCACGGTTTACGCAGTGGCTGTCAGCGCCTCACTGGCCTGACGGAATAGTGTTCTCTGTTTACCGTTGCGGGGGCAGTACAGGCTTTGCTGGTCAAATTAGTTGAACCCAGCGCACCTGTTTCCCGTTTAAGCTGCGCGCAGTGATTATGCGACGCAAGCACCTGAAACATCGGCGCCAAGGATACGCGCTGGGGGTGGGGAGTCAAGGCTTCGCCTGCATTGTTGGCTGATTACGCCAAGTGGAGTTTGTTGGTTCACCCCTAAATTGGCCAAGCATGTGAAACCGATATTGGCCAAAAATTTGGATTATGCCCTGAGTTTTCATTTTAGTCGGGCGTTTTACGCATAGCATGTCTAGATGTTTAGCGATAAGGCGGCTGGAAGGTCGATTTAGCGGACGTTCTATGTGCGTTTCGTATCTGCTTAGTCAATTTTCAGTTCCAGAGTTATGCCTATTGTCGGTTTAAATTTAATACGATTTAGGTATTTTTTCCACCTGAATAGAAAAAATTACAAACCATCTTTATTGACCAAGTTTATAATTTTACATATATTGGTTTTATGAATACCCAAAAGATATCAAAAATAAACCGATTGCTCAGTCGTCAGCCTGCAGGTACGGCTTTGGCGGTCGCGTGGCTAACGCAGGAGGGCTACAGTCCAGAGCTACTAAAGCAGTACAAAAAAAGTGGCTGGTTTGATTCTATCGGGACTGGCGCGTTAGCTCGCCATGGCAACGAGGTGGATTACTTGGGTGGCGTTTACGCGCTTCAAACTCAATTAGGCTTGTCGGTACATCCGGCGGCTAAAACGGCCTTAGCGCTTCAGGGTAAGTCGCACTATCTTTCGCTTTCCGCTAAGTCCGTACAGCTCTTTGCGGCTGCAGGCGATGCGCCGCCACTGTGGTTTAAAAAAAGGGATTGGGGCGTCAAGGTAAGCACCCAGCTGACATCTTTTTTACCAGCGGCGCTGGGGTTGGTTGATATCAATCATAAAAACTTCAGCGTTAAAGTATCGAGCCCTGCTAGGGCAATAATGGAATGCCTTTACTTGGCTCCAAACACGCAACCGCTATTGGAAGTCTATGAGCTGATGGACGGATTGAATAATTTACGACCGACTTCGGTTCAGCAGTTGTTGGAAGCCTGCACTTCCATCAAAGTGAAACGCCTATTCCTTTATTTAGCAGAAAAGGCAGGTCATCAGTGGCTAAATTATTTGGATCTTGATCGTATCGACCTTGGCAGTGGCAAGCGTGCGATCGTAAAAGGCGGCAGCTATGTTTCGAAATACCAGATAACGGTACCGAAAGAGCTAGAGGTGGCCGAGTGAATGAATTATATAAACCTCAGGTTAGGCTTCTTCTTGACGTCTTACCCGAAGTGGCAAAAGAAGCTTGTTTTGCCATGCATGGCGGCACCGCGATTAATCTATTTGTGCGGGATATGCCAAGGTTGTCGGTGGATATTGATCTAACGTATATCGAGATTACAGACAGATCTGAATCATTGGCGGCGATAAATGACGCTTTATTAAATATTAAAGCGCGCATAGAGGCATTGCGCCGGACAATAAGAGTTGAGCACAAACCAAATATTTGTAAGCTCCAGCTCGATGCAGATGGTGTTCTGATTAAAATTGAGGTGAATACCGTAGGGCGTGGTTTGTTGGGCGAGTCTAGTCTGCGGCCGCTGTGTGACTTCGCTCAGAGCGAGTTTGATGTGTTTTGTGTGGTGCCCATTGTCCCGCTTGCGCAGCTTTATGGTGGCAAGCTGTGCGCCGCACTGGATCGTCAGCATCCTAGGGATTTATTCGATGTGAAATTATTGTTCGATAACGAGGGGCTCACAGATGATATTCGTCAGGGCCTCCTGTTTAGTTTGGTGGCGAGTAATCAGCCGACGTACGAATTGCTTGATCCTAACTTATTAGACCAACGTGCGGCATATCAAAATCAGTTTGAGGGGATGAGTGCAGTGCCCTTTAGTTACGAGGCTTTTGAGCTAACTCGTACGAGGCTGATTAGTACCATTCGCGCTGACCTTACCGCCGGTGAAAAAGCGTTTTTGTTGGCTTTTAATCGTTTGGAGCCAGATTGGTCAGAGTACCCTTGGGGTGATTTCCCAGCTTTGCGCTGGAAGCTTCAGAATCTCTCTACGTTGAAAGAGCGTAACGGCGATAAATATGATTATCAGCTTCAGCGATTGGAGCGCATATTGCTGGCTAAATAAAAAGCGGCCTTAAACAATAAATGTCGTAGGGTGTAGTGCACGTTAGTGGTCAAGCTCGTATTCAGCAGCATTGCGCTCACTAATTCCGATGCAATTCACTTAAGCAATTGATTTTTATTTAGAAGTGATTATGATCAGAGCCAAGGGATTCCACATCAAATGCAGGATGCACGCAAATGAAAAAATCATTTCAGACTTACTATCGCCCTGATTCAAATAGAATTATCCTGCTTAATCACCTCAAGGCTTAGGCTCGCTATGTACACGAGTTATAAAGCGCAACGCAGTTGAATTCACTGTTAGCGTTTAATCCAGCTTCGCACCAAAAGGGAGTATCTGTGGAAAGTATTTTAGATAAACTTTCATCCTACAATTTGTTTAATTATTTGCTACCGGGCGTCATTTTATGCGTTGTTTCAGATAGGTATTTCGATATACCTCTCTTACAGGACTCAATTATTACCGGACTATTTTTTTATTACTTTGTCGGCTTGATCACAAGCAGGTTTGGATCAATCGTCTTGGAGCCAATTTTAAAGAAATTAAAAATAGTAAAATTCGCTGCCTATTCGGATTTTTTAAAAGCTGTAAAAAATGACCAAAAAGTTGAAGTTTTGTCGGAAGCGAACAATATGTACCGCTCCCTTATTTCGGCTCTAGTAATTTTGTGTTTATTAGTTGCAGGCGAAAAAATAATTCATGAATATGAAAGCTTATCTTCATATTATAAGTACGCGTTGCTGCCTGCGCTGCTAATCCTCTTTGTGTTTTCGTACAGAAAGCAGTCAGAATATATTGTAAAAAGGATCAATTCTAATAACGAAAGCTCAGATTAAGAAGGCTATAGATGACAGTCAAAAGTAAAAAAACTCGATTTCGGGCTTATCAGTTGGGAAATGCTGGCTCTTCTTTTTCTTATTTTAACGGGGGTTTCTTTACCCTCATTGAAGCTCGCTATAACGAAACCAATGAAGAAAGTATTAAGCAAGAGTTGAAGTTATGCGATGTGACAAAGATTAATAATCTACACATTACCTCTTGGGATAGAGATCATTGTTCGCCATCTCAGCTTGAGAAAATTCTTGCAGAATTCAAGCCGAACAAGATCGAATATCCGGGATATATTCCTCACTCAGAGGCAGGAAAAGAGAGCCTGAAAATCATAAAAGCTTATGAATTGCGAGGGAAAGGCAGCAACAAGATTATTAGTGTAACGCCAGAATATATTGATAGCTTAGATAAGGCGGAAAATTATGGGTATAAAGATACATTACATCACCCCAAGGTAATAGACGATGAAAGTTCCAACAACAACTCAACGGTAAAGCATTTTAGGTCAGGATCTTTCAATGTTTTAAGTTTGGGTGATGTTGAATGCAACAATATTGCATCAGGGCTTCGTCGTCAGAGAACCATTAATCAAGAGACAGATATTATGATTCTTGCGCATCATGGCGCTAGTAACGGATTTACAACGTCAGCTTTCGTAAAAACTGTCCGGCCTACTATTGCAATTGCTAGTGCAGATTATGCAAATCAATTTAAACATCCGAAGCAAGAAATAAGAGATCTCTTGCACAAAAACGATGTCAAGTTATTTACAACCAAGAATGGAGATGTCGTGGTTTTCTCAACCGGCTCTCATGCAGGGCATTACAAGGTGGTAAATTTAAAAGCGGGCAGCGCTGAGGTTTCCAGTGAATATGATTTTATTGCTCGTAAAACAAGTTTTTTAAGAAATAACACTGATACTATCAGGGCAAGAATAAACAGGGGTAATCGTGGGCCTAGGCGCTAACAAGGCCAGTCACAGCGACGGCTTTTCCGTTGCGGCTTCGCCTCCACTACAAAGCCGCGCGTGCTGGCGGCGTTATGCACAGTGTGCAAATTATTAGAAGAGTTATACTGAAAGGCTACAACTCAGGTAGCCTTTCAGCAATTCGTCCTATTTTTTTGATGATTTACTTGGTTTTAAAGCCGGATTATTTCCCGGTGTGCTTTTGTTGTCACGTCGGCGTTGATCGGGCTTTCCAGTTGATTTTGCTATCGGTTTTGGACCTGGTTTAAGGGTAAGCGCTCAATAAACCACATCTAATAATCTTCCCACTACGGCTTTACTCTTCAATTTTTAACTGAGGAGCTATTCATGACCACCATCAACAAAGCCCAATTCTGGCAAGACCATGTCACCGCCTGGCAAGGCAGCGGACTATCCCAAGCCGCGTATTGCAAGCAGCATGAGATCAAATTTCATAACTTCGCGTATTGGCGCAATCGATTGAGCCCCGCAAAAGCGCCCTCAGCAAAATTATTAAAACTGGGCGGCATGCCAGCCTCATCTCGTATGATAATGAATTTACCGCTCGGCGTTCGATTGGAATTATCCGCCAGCGATTTGCCTGTCGTGTTGCCCGCCGTGCTGCAACTCCTTCGGGAATCGAACTGATGCTGCGGCCGACATCCAATATTGAGGTCTATTTGTACATGGCCCCGGTAGATATGCGCAAGTCCATCAATGGCTTGGCCGCGCTGGTTGAAAACGAGCTGGCGCTCTCGCCGATGATGGAAGTCTTGTTTGTGTTTTGCAATCGTGGCCGAGATAAAATCAAACTCCTGTATTGGGAGCGAAATGGTTTTGTGGTCTGGTATAAGCGCCTAGAAAAGCAGCGCTTTAAATGGCCTCGCCAGTGCGAGTCAGGCTATGAATTACGCGATGGCCGCGACTTAAACCTCTTGCTCGATGGCTTGGATATTTGGCGCAATAAACCGCATGAAACCTTGTATTTTGACTCGGTTAGCTAACGGTCTTTTGGTATAATACGCGTCATGACGACGCGACCATCAACCCCTTCTTCTGACGATATCCACAGCCTCAAAGCTTTGCTTTTGGAGAAGGATAAACGCATCTCGTTACTCGAAGCACAAGTGCGTTTACTCAGGCATAAACGCTTTGCGGCCAGCAGCGAGAAGTCGGATGGGCAGGCCGAGCTGTTTAATGAAGCCGAAGCCGCTGAGCCTGTTCCCGAAGACGACCTTGACGAAAACACGGATGACGCCGAAACCGAAACAATCCAGTATGAGCGTCGCAAATCCCGTGGTCGTAAATCGTTACCCGCTGACTTGCCGCACGTTCGTATCGAACATGATCTGGCTGATGCCGACAAAGTCTGTGAATGCGGTTGTGCGTTAACGCATATTGGCGAAGACACCAGCGAGCAGCTGGATATCATTCCTGCAACCGTCCACGTCTTAGTACACGCCCGCCTGAAATACGCCTGCAAAGCGTGTGAATCGACGGTACGTACCGCCGCATTACCGGCGCAGCCCATTCCAAAAAGCAATGCGAGTGCAGGCCTACTGGCGTATATCGCTACCGCGAAATACCATGATGCGCTGCCACTGCACCGCCAAGAAGCCATCTTCAAACGGATGGAGATTGATATCCCCCGCAACACCCTCGCCAATTGGATGATGCGCAGCGGTGAATTGATCGCGCCACTTATCGCCCAGCTTGATAGCGAACTTCGCAGCGGCAAAATCATCCAGTGCGACGAAACGCCGCTTCAGGTGCTAAACGAACCGGACAGGCCCGCAAGTAGCCAATCGTATATGTGGGTCAGGCGCAGTGGCGCCCCCGATCACTCCATCGTGTTATATGATTATGCGCCGAGCCGCGCTGGCAGCGTGGCGGAAAAATTACTAAAGGACTTTAGTGGTTACCTGCAAACCGATGACTATGCGGGCTACCATGCCGTTGGACGCAAAGACGACATTAGCCATGTGGGGTGCTGGGCACACGCACGCCGTAAATTCGTTGATGCTCAAAAGGCAGGGACATCTAAAGACAAAAAGACTACCCGCATCGGCAAAGCCGATGTGGCGATCAGTTATATTGCCAAGCTGTACGCCATCGAAAAGCAGGCGAAAGACGCGAGCAGCGAAACTCGCCGCCAGCTACGCCAAGAGAAAAGTGTTCCGATCTTCAGCGCCCTTAGGGAGTGGCTGGACAAAACACTACACAGCACCTTGCCCAAAGGCCTACTCGGTACGGCGCTGGGTTATCTCAATAAGAACTGGGAAAAGCTCGTAGCCTACACAGAAGACGGCGACGTCAACATCGACAATAACCTTGCGGAGAACGCCATCCGCCCCTTCGTTATTGGCCGCAAAAATTGGCTGTTCAGCGCGACGCCCAGAGGTGCCCACGCCAGCGCCGCTATTTATAGCTTGATCGAAACCGCGAAAGCGAATGGCCTTGAACCTTACGCGTATTTGCGTGAGGTGTTTGCAAGACTGCCAAGCATATCCAGTGATGACGAATTGCAGGCATTGCTACCCTGGAATGTGTCCCTCGTATAGGGCGTGGTTAATTGAGCGCTTACGTTTAAGGCTCATAATATAAATCTCTAAAAGTTAATTGAAAGTTGTGCGGCAAATAACTTCAGAATTCTTGCGCTAGAGTGTCGTGAAACATACACTAGCCACCTAAATCTCTCTGGTCGGAGGTTTTATAGCCCCCAAAGGCTTGCCTTTGGGGGTTTTTCAATTTTGGCGTTAGAATTTCAAAATTAAACCACTGGTTAAGAGTACAGTTGTGTATAGTTTTAATCAAGCACAATATATTGTGCTTTTTCTGTGTATAAGCTGTTGATAATGTGTGTATATCGCTATATGTAGTGTTTTCATAACAAGACCATCCAAAATTGTTCCACTTCGTTCCGCTGGACCTCCTTACGTTGCGCTCCAGTCGGCCTTTTATGGCGGCGCTGAGGTTTTAGGGAAACCCTTAATTCGTGCCGAAGAAAAAAATAAAGCGATATGAGCGCCGAAATCGAAAAAGTTAAATAAAATGGATGTTGATGTTGTCGGGATTGCTAACAGTCGACTAGAAGTGCCTCCGTTAGCATCCATTTATGAGGGCAGGGGAAATGGCCGGAAGCGCAAAATTTCAAAAATCATCAATTTCAGGGGGTTCCTACGGCCTCGTTAGCGCAAATCGTTACCGGCGGTTTTCTTGAACTTCTTTGGCGAGCCAAGCCTTGATGAGAGATTGATACGGCATGTCCCTTTTATTGGCCTCAACCTTGATGCTATCCAGTAAGCCTTCGGGTAGCCGCAAAGAAATGGTTTTCGTTGAGGGCTTCAGGTTTGGAAGGATCGCTCGCTTAGCTTTGCTCAAATCCAAGTATTCGCTTGAGTCATGGTTTTCCCAAAACTCGCGTTCTTTCTGCTCTGATTTAAAGTCCGGTATTTTCTTAAGCTTTGTCATAAATCATTTTCTCCTTCCGGTGCATATCCCGGGCGGAAATTACACGTATACGCGTGTCGGTTTCCCTGAGGGTAAAGGTGATGTGCAGCTTTCTGCCATCATTGGTTTTACCGTAGGCGTGGTATCTAGTTTCCTTTCGGCTATGCTTGTCGTCAAGCAACAGCAGAAGTGGATCGTTAAAGAACACCTGCTCGGCTTCGGCCTGACTAACGCCATGTTTTTCCTCGCTTTTTCTGGAGTTTCCAGCATCCCAGTCAAAGCCGGTTATTTTGTTTAAGTTGAGCATTTTTGTATATTTTCATAATATACAAAATTCGTCAAGGCGCTAACAAGATCAGGCAGCACGACGTAAATACCTCGGCCCCTGTTTTTACGCGCCTGCTGGCGGCGCTGGGGCTGTAGAAAAACCTAGCAACCTCCATCCACTTCGGCTTTCGAAGTCCGGTTTTTATCCGGTACCTGCCAGTTTTTGCGCTTGAAAACTTCCATGCCATAAAGTGTCCTGCCTGATTTCTACCATAAGCACGGCAAAACGCTCATTGTAGGCTTTAATCGATAAATTCGGCGCTGTGCTGAATATCCAGTATTTCGCCAGTGTAGGGGTGCGTAAAGCGCAGGCGCGAGGCGTGCAGTAACAGCCGATCTGCGGCGGCCTTGGCGGCAGGGTGGGCGTAAAACTCGCAGCCTAATATGGGGTGGCCAATGCTGGCGGTGTGTACCCGCAATTGGTGGGAGCGGCCGGTAATTGGCGTTAGCAGTATTTGGCTGTGGCCGTCGTCGGTAACGCCTTGGCGCAGGTAATGGGTTTGGGCTTTTTTGCCGTAATCAAAATTCAGTTCTTGGCGGGGGCGATTGGGCCAGTCGCAGGCCAGCGGTAAGTCGATAAAACCCTCAATACTGGCAAGCTCGCCGTAGACTACGGCTTGGTATTCTTTTTCGATTTTCCGGTCTTGGAATAAGCGGCTCAGGGCGCGGTGGCTGTCTTTATGTAGCGCAATAATCATTAGGCCCGAGGTGGACATATCTAGGCGGTGAACAATCGTGGCGTCGGGGTAGACCTCGGCAACACGGCTAATTAAGCAGTCTTTGTTGTCGGGGTGGCGGCCAGGCACCGATAGCAGGCCAGCGGGCTTGTTGATAATGAGCAGGTCATCGTCGCAATGCAAATAGCCGATAGGCTCGTCGCAGTAGGGCACAATAAAATCGGCATTGGGGTTTTCTGGGCTGGCGCTCATTAGACTGGCTGGTTGCAAAGAATTGGCGGCCAGTATACCGGAAAACGCTGGCTATTTTCCGGCGCGTAAATAGCCAGAGATCAAGGCAAAAAAGGATTCGCTCAAGGCGTTCTCGTAATACCAGCCCAGCTGGGTGGTGCAGTACTCGCAGTGGGCGTACTGCCATTCAAAGCCCTGAAACCAGCAATAGTGGTCGGTGGCTTTACCGGCAATAATCAAGCCTGGCGCTGCCTGAAAGCAGCTTAGCTCAAATACCACGCCGTCGGGATTTACAAAATGATGTTGGTGTTCGCCTTGTACCTGTACCCGATAATTCTCGGCGGTGACCGGCCGCTGGCAGTCCTGACAGTAAATCAGCTGCTGTTGGTCTGCCTCGTAAACCTGCAGCAGAACATCGTGAACTAATTGCTTTATTGGTAGGCCACTCATAGCACACTCCGCTAAAATATCGCCATCACACACACCTCTAACATAGAAGGAAATGCGCTTTGCGGCAAGCATCTTCGGCGACGGATTGCGAGATCCTCGCGCTACGATTACAGGAATACATCCCCAATGCGCTGCTGGCGAGCACCGCTTTGCCCGAGGTGCCAGAGATGAAGTTGTGGCTGCTCAGTGCCGATTACCCCCAGCAAGACCTGAGCCCCGAGCAAACCCAGCGCATTATGAATTACCCAGCCTATTGGGTGTTTTGCTGGGCCAGCGGCCAAGTGCTGGCGCGTTATATATTTGATAATCCCCACCTTGTGCAGGGCAAGCGCATATTGGATTTTGGCAGTGGCTCGGGAGTGGCGGGTATCGCCGCCAAATTGGCGGGCGCGGCCTCGGTGATTGCCTGCGACCTCGACCCCGATGCTATTTTGGCCAGTCGCGCCAACGCCAATTTGAATGGCGTGGAGCTAGAATACAGCGATGATTTCTTTGCCAGCAGTGAACAATACGATCTGATCTTGGTGGCCGATGTTTTATACGATAAAAGCAATTTTCCGCTATTACCGGCATTTCTAGCGCGGGCGCCCCAAGTGCTTATTGCCGACTCGCGGGTCCGGAATTTTCAGTTTGAGGGTTACGGCTGGTTGGCGTATCAGCGCGCCACCACCGTGCCGGATTTGGCGGAATCTGACGAGTTTTCTAAAGTGAATCTGTATCTTGGTGGGCGTTAGCCAATATTTTGCGAACCGATTTTTTAGGTAGCAGGGCGATAAAATTATTCCGCGCTACTCCTTGGGCGGCTTCTTTGTTTAGCGCGTCTAAAAACGGTACATATTCGTTTAGGTTCGCGGCGATTTTGTCGTAGCTACCCAAGCCGTCGGAGCCAATCATAAAGCGCTTGGGGTATTTATTGATTAAGGCCACCCAGCCGTCGGCCGCCTCTTGGTTTTTGTCGAGCAAATAGGGGGTTAGCACTGCCCATGACAGATCGATATATAAATTGTCGTGGGCGGCAAGTAGCTTGCTCAGCGCGGGTAATAAGAAATCGAGCTTGTCTTGGTAGCGGTGTAATGTGGCGCTGGTGCCTGCGTGGGCCCAGATAAAATTCACATCGGGGTGGGCGGCCAAGGCGTCTTCAATTTCGCCAACATACAGTGGATTGCGCTCGCGCTTCGAGGTAATGTTGCTGTGCAGCAACACCGGCAGCATAAACTCCGCCGCCACACGATAAACTCGATACATGGCCTCGTTATTGGCGCGGGGCGTATCGTCTTGGGTTAGGGCGGTTAAATCATCGTGACGGGTTAATACCTCGCCAATACCCTGCCAAACATCGGGGTAGGTCTCTAGCATTTGGCGCAGGTGCTTATCGGCGTTTTTGTCGGTGGGATTAAAACCACATAAAAACGGATGCAGGCGCTCGCGATCTTGTTTAGGAAGTTTGCGGTAGGCCTCGGCAACATAGCTGTCGGTGGCGCTAAACCAATACATACCCGCGTCATCACCAGCGTAGTAGCGGGGCCGCTTAGGCTCGTCTTCATGCCATTTTTTCATCAGCGGAATACCGCTAATCATCGCGTGGTCAATCTTGCCCTTGTCCATGGCGGTAATCAGTTTAGAGAGTGGCTCACCCTCTTGGAAAAAATCAACAATATGTAGATGGGCGTCGCTGTAACGGTGTTTAGATGTGTTGGTACTCTGCGCTTTACTGTCGGTTTCAGCGCTGGCCACTGGACTATAGACTGCCAGAGATACCGAGCCTGCTAAGGCTAAACTCGTGGCGAGCAGATGTTTATGTAACTGATGCATTCCATTCCCTTGCGCGATAGGACCTGCATTCAGACAGGTTTGGGGCGGAGGGGTTCAGTTGGTGAGATGAGCGGGCTTTTTTGCAGATGTGTTGGATTCTGAATCAAGTGCAGAATGACGGCTATTGGGAATACGGGTGCGGTGGGGCAAGCGATAGCGCTAATGGGCAAATAATCCTAATAAACCCAGAGACGGACGGGCTTATCGCCGATATTATTCATTTCCTCTTAAAGGTTTCGATCAAGGCGCGCGGCATGTTTGAGCTACCCAAAAACATTTACTTAATGGCGATTGTTAGCTCCCTGTGTATGGCGACCTCGTCGTTAATGGTGTTGGTTAGTGGTTTGCTGGGTAGCAGTTTGGCGCCGAGCGCCTCACTGGCAACTTTGCCGATGGCGAGCTTTATTATTGCTACGGCGGTGTCTACGGTTCCAGCGGCAATAATTATGCGTAAAGTTGGCCGCAAAAGCGGCTTTCTGCTCAGTATCTTTATCGCCTTTTGCGGGGCGCTTTGTGCGCTGCTAGCAACGGTGCAGGCGAATTTTTTATTGTTTATTTTTGCCACCCTCTGCTTTGGCTTTAATCTAGCGTTTACCCAGCAGGGCCGCTTTATCATTATTGAAAATGCGCAGAATCCAAAACAACAGGCAGACGGCCTGACCTTAGCGCTATTGGCGAGTTTGCTGGGCGGTTTTGTTGGCCCGCAATTTGGCGCCTTGGGGCGCGACCTTATCGCCTCGCCGCAGGGCTATGCAGGGTCGTTTTTGTTGCTGGCAATCCTGCTGGTAATTGCCTTCGTTATTATGTGTATTTATGAAGAGCGGGGCGTGGCTGAGGCCGAAAAGGTGTCGGCTGAGCGCTCACTGCTGAGTATTATTAAGCAACCTAGCTTTATTTTGGCGGCGGGCACTGCTGCCACAGGCTATGCGGTTATGACGCTGGTGATGACCGCAACGCCGCTCAGCATGGTTGAAATGAGCGGCCACAGTTTTAATCACGCAACGATTGTTATTCAGTCGCATATTGTTGCGATGTTTTTGCCTTCACTGCTTACCGGGAAATTACTTAAAAAGGGGCTGCG